>PMKP01000479.1 GCA_003157775.1 Myxococcales bacterium
CCGGTAGCCATCACCGCGCCTGATGACGAAATTGCGGTTGCCGACCTGAACGCCATCGCGCCGGCCCCGGTTCAGGACCACGAAGCGTTCCGCCGCCAGAAACTGCGCGGGCGTGAAGGCCGCCACCACGCGCGCCTCCAGGTTCACCTCACTCGGGCGCGGCTCGATGCGCCTGAACTGCCGGATGGCGGTGCTGACCCGGCTACCGCGCTCGATGGTGTCGACCACGTCGGTAATCGTCCCGCGTGCGACGTCCGCGCCCGCGATCTGATCAACCACGATGTCGCCGCGGACGTTGACCAGGTAGCCATAGACCTTGCCGGTGTCGGGATCTCGAACCGGATGGGCCATGTCGGTTTCGAAAATAGAATAGCGTTCGCCTGCGCGAATGGGGCGGTCTTTGGGGAAGCGCAGGTAGGCTTGGTCGCCGGAGACCAACATGATCTTTTCCTCGCGCGAACCGCTCAATGTGGCGGCTTGTGCGAGATCCGTGGCTTCGATGAATCCGATTTCGCGCAACACCACAGCGTTGCTAGACAGGGCGGCCAGGCGATCGGACGAGAACGTGCGGTCGGAGTCACTGGCCGCCTTGTCGACACCGGCAAAAGGCACAGGGGTCTCGCCCCCGGACGGACCGAGGTGGAGGATGTCGCCCGGGAAGATCCAGTGCGGGTTGGTGACAAGCGGGTTGGCCGCCCACAAGCGAGGCCAACGCCAAGGATCGCCAAAGTACCTCGAGCAAATGCTCCACAAGGTGTCGCCCTTTTGCACCACGTGAAGCTCAGGAGGCTGTCCACTGCCTTGCCCGCCGGTCACGGTTGGCTCGCGTGCGCCTTGCGCGTCTCCCGGCCCCGGCTCCATCCCGATGACGCCCCCAGGGGGCAGAAGGCCTGCAGCGGTTTCCTCCATTCGTCTGGCGGCGGGATCCTTGGTGCCGTCGCCCAGCGTCCGTGACTCCCGGTGGGCGCGCTGGCCAGCCGGTTCGAGGGCTGGGATGGGTGCAAGCTCAGCCCCGGCGTTGTCCGGCGATGCGGCTTGGTCGGGCGAGTTTTTCAACTCCTGGACCTGGGGCGGGATGCGGGTTGTCCCCCAGGTCTGGGCCGAAGCTGGCAGTGCTGCCGTCAATGTGGCGGAAAGCAGGACAGAAACATGGACTGGCCTCACGGGACCTCCTCGGGAGCGTGCGCAGTTTTCGCGGGCGGATCGGCAGGAGGACGGGAGTCGTGCGACGGGTGCGCGGGCCCCGCACGTTCGAGATCAGCCAGACGAGCCGTTGCCAGGACAGCGGTTTCGTGTCGCGGATAGGATCGGATGAGTTGTTCGAGGGTCTGTTTGCCAGCGTCGATGCTGCCGAGAGCCAGGTAGCTGTAGCCGACCTTGAGCAAGGCATCGGGGACTTTGTTGCCGTGGGGAAAGCGTTCGACCACGCGACGGAACTCACGTACCGCGGAAGTGAAGTCCTTGAGGTCGTAGTAGCACTCGCCCAGCCAGTACTGGGCGTTGTCAGCCAAATCGTGTGCGGTGTAATGCCGCAGGAATTCGCGAAACCCGTCCGCGGCTTCGTCGTGCTTGCCCAGGCGAAGCGCTTCGTAGGATCGCCGGTAGAGCCTGAACGCTTCCAGGTCAGGGCTGCGGCCTGCGCGGACGCCTCCTGACCCGTCGTGGTGTGCTCCGCGCTCTTCCCTTTCCGTCGTGGGGTGTTCCACCAGCGTCGGCGTCTGCTCACCACGGAGGCGCAGAACCGGGCGGTTGCTGTTCGACTTGGCCGCCTCGCCCACGTATTCGACATCCGATTCGGGCGCCACCATCGTGGTGGCAGGAGCTAGGGTGGAGTCCGGCGTGGCGGTTTCATTCTCTGGAGATAGCTTCACCGTGGGAAGCTGGGGCGTCGCCACCTTCTGCTCGTTGACCTTCCGGCTTTCGAGTTGGTCCGTCAGAATGAACACGCGGTTTTCCAGCTCCTCCACCTGCTTGGCGTACTCTGCGTTCTGGACCCGCAGGGATTCGATGCTTCGGTTGAGCTGCTCCACCGGGGTCGGGTCGGCCCCTCGATGAGCACAGGCGGCCAGGAGCCCTGCGGCTGCCAGCCCTATGGCGCGGTTAGCAAACGGCATGCTCCATCACCGTAGGATCATAGTGTTGTTCGGCAGCTTCGTACAAAAAGTGATTAGCGAAACTCGGCGAGGATGCGATCGGCGCCCCGCGCAAGAAGGGCCTCGGCAAGTGCCCGGCCGAGGGCTTGGGCGGCGGATGGCTCCCCGGTGACGTGTTCGCGCAGCAGGGTCGCTCCGTCGGGGCGTCCGACCAGTCCCCACACCTCCAGTGTCCCCTGCTGCACACGGGCGGTTCCTGCCACGGGTGTGCGACAGCCGGCCCCCAGGCGTTGCAGAAGGGCGCGCTCGGCTGTCACGGTGATCTCCGCCTCCTCGCTGGCCAGCGCGCGACAGAGGAGGCGCACGCGCTCGTCAGCCTCTCGCGACTCGACCGCAAGCGCGCCCTGCCCGATGGCAGGCAACATGCGCTCAATCGGAATTCGCTCGGCGATGTGATGCGACAGGCCAAGACGGTCAAGACCTGCGCAGGCGAGGATAGCCGCGTCCACCAGGCCATCGGCCACCTTGCGCAGCCGCGTGTCGAGATTGCCGCGCAGGGTTTCCAGGCGCAGGTCCGGCCGCAGCGCCCTGACTTGGCAGATGCGGCGCAGGCTGGTGGTGCCCACGCGCGCGTCGGCTGGAAGATCGGCAAGCGTGGTCCCGTCGCGGCTGACCAGGGCGTCGCGCGCATCGGCGCGCGGGGGAATCGCAGCCAGCACCAGCCCGGGGGCCAACTCGGCCGGCACATCTTTCAGACTGTGAACCGCCAGATCGATCTCGCCCGCGAGAAGGGCTGCCTCAATCTCCTTGACCCACACGGCCTTGCCACCGGCCTCCCACACTGGCGCTTGCGGCGTCCGATCGCCGGTGGTGACGATGATACTCCGCTCGACGACCAGGCTGGGGTGGGCCGCGCGCAGAAGAGCCGCCACATGATCGGCCTGCCAGAGTGCCAGGGCGCTGCCCCTCGTGCCGATGACAACGCGATCGGAGCCCACGCGACAGTCTTCTAGAGACTGGCAACCGCGGCCACAACCGCCGCGTCCGGCCCGGCGCTGCCGGCCGGCTTGGCCACGAACCCGACCTCGACCTCGTAGGCGGTCTCGCCCAGGATGACCGAGTTCATGTACATCTCAGCCCCTAGTGCGGAGACCGCGGCCTTCGCCTTGACCTTGCCGAGAAGCTTGAAGGTCTCATCGCTGCCCGCCTGGACACTTGTGAAATAGCAGCCGGGGACTAGCCGCAGGACCACGCCTGCCCCTGGAAGCTGCAACATCTCGCCCTCGAGATTAACCCGCTCGGCAGAGAGCCAAGAGTCAAGCGTTTCCTGAGGAATGAACAACTTCACGGGCATGTCGCCTTGAGCTTCTGCGGGGTACCGCTGGAGGCAAAATACCACTCCTTCGCAGCGGCCACAAACCGCACCCGCGCCGGTCGCGCAATCCTGCGCCGAAATGCCGGCATCAAAGCTAGTAGAGAACCCGGTTGACGATTCGGCCTCCCGCGGCCGGAACGTCTGTGGTAAAGGAGTCGCACCATGGCGAGCCCGAACATCGTTGTCGTAACGGACAGCAACTTCGAGAGCGAGGTTCTCAAGTCTTCCCTGCCAGTGTTGGTGGACTTCTGGGCCACCTGGTGTACCCCGTGCCTCGCCATAGCGCCGCATGTGGAGGCTCTGGCGCAGGAGTACGCCGGCAAGATTCGCGTGGGCAAGTGCGACATCGACGCGAACCCCATGGTTCCGACACAATTCGAGATCCGTAGCATCCCGACCCTACTCATGTTCCGGTCCGGTGAGGTGGTGGGTCAGCTCGTGGGCGTCGTCCCCCGAGCGCGTATCCACGATCTGGTCAAGAAGGCGCTGTAGCGCCTAACGACCTACCAGAAGCCACGCCAGCAGAGCCCCAGCCGCCACCGCGGCTACCATCACGCCGATGAGCAACCCCCTTGCGGGCGGCAGGGTGCGCGGGGTGAGACCGTCCGGCCCGGAATGGGGTGCGGCCGTGGGCTGAGCTTCAAGACTCGAAACGGCAACCAAAGAGGCCGCGCTACGCCCGGTTTTCCGAGGCGGCAAAACCGGCGCTGTCGCCGGGCCCTGCTCCGCAGCACCGGCAGGTGGCAGGCCTGCCACTGGTAGCGACGCGCTGGCTCGGGCAGCCGCCATGTCCGCGATGGTGTCACGAACTGGACGTTCGACCGGCTGCACACCGGTGCGGCGAGCCGGCCAGTCGGTTTCCTGGGACCACGCCCTCGGGTCGATGAACCCGCCCGTGGGCCGGTGGAGCGTGCCAGCTTCGATGGCCTGCCTGGCTTGCGGGCTCGGCGTAATAGCTTTCCCATCGAAGCCGACCGAGGTGAAGGCGTCTAGCTCCTCGTGCAGAATGGTGTCGATGAGGTTGGGCTTCTTGGTCCTGCCGCTCGACGACGCCGTGCTCTGTTCTTCCTGGCAGGCGCGGACCAGATCCGCGATGTCGCGCTGGATCATCTTCAGGCCGCGCGAGAACCAATAGTGCGCCAGCGCGTCCTGCAAGTCGGTCGCCGACTGGAAGCGGTCCTCCACCCGTCGGGCGAGCGCCTTGCGAACGATCTCCTCGAACTCGGGCTCCACTTCCGGGTTTTGCTGTGCGATGGGCGGAACCTTGGCGTTGCGGACCATTTCCACCGTCTGGTAGTCGCTCTCGCCGTAGAACAGACGTTTGCTGGTCAGCGCCTCGTAGAGCAGGATGCCCACCGCGAAGATGTCGGCCCGTTTATCCACGTTCTCACCGCGGGCTGCCTCGGGTGACAGATAGCTCATCTTGCCCTTGACCACGCCCGGGTCGGTTGCTTCCACCTGGCTGGCGGCCTTGGCCAGTCCGAAGTCAGCCAGCTTGATCTCGCCATTGCGTGAGATGAGAACATTCGCGGGCGAGATGTCGCGGTGGACGATGCCCAGGGGCCGGCCGGTCTCGGGATTGGTGAGGTCGTGGGCATAGGCCAGGCCCTTGCAGACCTCCATGATCATGTAGAGGGTCTGGCCGATGGTCAGGCGTTTGCGAATACGGCGCCGCCATTCGAGGATGGCCTTGAGGTCGACCCCATCGACGTACTCCATGACGATGAAATACGTGTCGTCGGCGCGTCCAATGTCGAAGACTTGGACGATGTTCGCGTGCTGCAGGAAGAGCGAGAGCCGCGCCTCGTCCAAGAACATGGTCACGAACTTCTGGTTCTTGGTCAGATTCGGCAGAATCCGCTTGATGGCAACATTCTTGCGGAAGCCCTGCAGCGACTCCGCCACGCCCTTGAACACCTCGGCCATACCACCGGCGGCAATTCGCTCAGTGATACGATAGCGACTTTCGGGCATCAGGCGGGCCGTACGATGGAAGGTGAAGACAATATAGCAGAGGAACGCCGCGCTCGACAGTCAAGCGTGGTCTGAGCCAGCTACGGCCGCGCCCTGCGAACACGCTCGAGCGTGCCCAGGCCGCCCCGATCCGGCGGAAAACCGCGATCACTCTTCGCTGGTTGCACCCGCTCCGCCTCCGCCTATCTCCTCACCCGCGCTCGTATCGAGGGCGCCGCCCCGACCAGCCTGCTCAACCGCTGCCTCTTCGCGTTCGTGTTGTTCTTTGCAGTCGATGCACAGCGTGGTAACGGGTCGTGCGAGCAAACGCTTGAAAGAGATAGTCTCGCCGCACGATTCGCAGGTGTCGATAGAATCGTTGTCCAGACGAGCAAGCTGCTTGTCGATCTTGCTGAACAGGAATTTCTCGCGATCGTGCAGCCGCATTTCGGTGGAGAAGATCTCCTCTTCCATAGATTCATCGATGGAATCGCGCCCGATGTTGCGCTCGTGGTTCATCGAATAGCTAAGCGCGTGCTGGCCAGTGCGTGCCAGACGCTTCTTCGCCCCCTCCAATACCTCTCGGATTTGCGTCTTTTCACTTTCGGTCAGCATGGTCCTCCTCGCATTCGACGGGCCTAGTAGAAGACTTCGGTAGACTGGCCCACCAAGTTTAGTCAACCACCACCCGCGCGGAAGCCTACGATGCCTTCTTCTCCCGCACGAGTTGCGGGCGCCCGCGCGACACGACGACATCGCGGGTCACCACGCATTCTGTCACCCCACTAAGCGAAGGAATCTCGTACATCACGTCGAGCATGACTTCTTCCAGAATGGCGCGCAACCCGCGCGCCCCGGATTTCCGGCGCGCGGCTTCTTCGGCCACACTGCGCAAGGCGTCTTCGGTGAAGCGAAGCTTGACGCCTTCAAGGTCGAGCAGACGCTCATACTGCTTGGCCAGGGCGTTCTTGGGCTTCCACAGGATGGCCATCAGGTCGTCCACGTCCAGCTCGTCAGCGGCCACGATGATGGGCAAGCGGCCCATGAACTCGGGGATCATCCCATACTTGATGAGGTCCTCGGTGCGCGCCATCGCCCGCAGATCGTTCTTCGATTCGTCGCTCTTGTTGATAGCGGCGCCGAAGCCAAGGCCGCGCGTTCCCATGCGCCGGCGCACCAGTTCTTCCAAACCGTTGAAGGCGCCCGTGCACACGAAGAGGATGTTGGTGGTATCGACCTGCACCAACTCCTGCTGGGGCCGGTTGCGTGCGCCGTCGGGCGTGATGGTGGCTTGCTTGCCTTCCAGAATCTTGAGCAGGGCCTGCTGCACGCCCTCNNGCCCTCGCCCGACACGTCGCGCGTCACCGAGGGCCCGCCCCCCTTGCGTGCTATCTTGTCGATCTCGTCGATGCAGACGATCCCCCGCGCCGCCTTGTCGGCGTCGTTGCCTGCGTTCCGGTACAGCGCCTTGATCACGCTGTCCACGTCCTCGCCCACGTAGCCG
>PMKP01000459.1 GCA_003157775.1 Myxococcales bacterium
CACTTCATCCGGTCGATGATGAACCAGCGCCGGCAGCCGAGCAGCATCAGCCTCATGGAGGAGTTTCGCTCGTACTACCGAGAGAAACCGGATGTTCTTCTGATCGACGACATTCAGTTTCTCGCCAACAAGGACAGTTCGCAGGATGAGTTTTTTCACACCTTCAACGCCCTCCATCTTGCGCAGAAGCAGATCGTCCTCACCTGCGACAAACTGCCAGCCGAGTTGGCGGGCCTTGAGGAGCGGCTGCAAAGTCGGTTCGCCTGGGGCCTGATCGCGGAGATTGGCCATCCCGACTTGGAAACGCGGGTTGCGATCCTCAAGCGCAAAGCCGAGAGCGAGAAAATGGCATTGGGCGACGATGTGGCCCTGGCCATCGCCACTGCGGTTCGGTCGAATGTTCGTGAGCTGGAAGGTGCGCTGCTGCAGCTATCGGCGCGCTCTTCAATCACGGGCCGCAGCATTGACAAGGAGTTTGCCGAGGAGGTCCTGCAGGACCTGGTGAGTGCGACCCCGCATGGGTTCAGCATCGAGTCCATCCAGCGCGAGGTGGCGACGTACTTCGACATCAAGCTGCACGATCTAAAAGGGCCCAAGCGCCTCCAGTCTGTCGCCCGGCCCCGCATGATCGCCATGTATCTGTCGCGCAAGCTCACGGGATCGAGCTTCCCCGAGATTGGCAGCCGCTTCGGCGGAAAGGATCACTCTACGGTCATCAGCGCGGTCAAGAAGATCGAACGCCTGGTGGCTGAAGACTCCAATCTGCGTAGCGTGGTCAGCACGATCGAGGGCCACTTGCGTCAGCGCTGAGCCCCACGGCGGCACAAACGCTTGAACCCTGCTCCTAGCACGGGTCTGGTCTGCCTAGTCTGCTGACGATACCGCCCCGGGTCGCGTTGCTTCCCATGCCTCGCTCGGTCCATCCGTCGTCGTCATGCGCGTCCAGGCGGTATCCTCTTCTATCAACAGTTGACTGTCGAAATCTCTGGGACAAAGCTGTGGGGCGAAGCTTGACAAGCCCCAAACGCCGCTCTTGCGGATCCTGTCCCCTTCATGTTCCCAGTTTTTCCCCAGACTTCTTTCCGCCCCTGGCGACGAGAAACCTGTTCTTTCAAGGAATCCACATGGCCTTATACTTCTACTTTCTTTGATCAGATCTTTATGGATTCAGAGTGACCTCTGATGAGACAACAGAACGAGGGTGACTGATGGACATTCGGATAGACAAGAGCAAGCTACTTCGGGGCCTCTATCTGGCGCACGGCATAGCCGACCGGAAAAGCACAATGCCGATCTTGGCCAATGTGCTGATTCGCAGTGAGGGGGTGGATCGTATCTCGTGCGCAGCGACAGACCTGAAGGTCACGATGGTGGTGACTCTGTCTGCCAAGGTTGAGCAGGAAGGGGGCGTGACAGTTGGAGCGCGACAAGCCTTTGAGATTGCAAAGGGCTTGTCGGGTGAAGAGGTTCACCTCCACAGAACGGAGCATAATTGGCTGGAGATTCGCAGCGGGCGCGCGGAATTCAAGGTGGTGGGGATGAGCGAGAGGGACTACCCTAAACTTCCGGCGGTCGATGACGCGGAACTAAGCACAGTCGATCCTGCGGTTCTCTCAGAGATGATTAGCAAGACTGTCTTTTCCATCTCACAGGATGACACGCGACCTCACTTGGCCAGCGTGCTGTTCGAGGCAGACGGAGAGAATGCCCGCATGATTTCTACCGATGGGCATCGTCTCTCCAAGTTTGGCAAGGCAATGGCCAAAGGACCCAAGCTCGCAAGCGGAGTGCTCATCCCGCGCAAAGGGGTAGCAGAGATCAGGCGGGCGATCGAAGGCAGAGAGGCCGCCTGCGAGATCGGCGTGCACCAGGGGTACTTCGTGCTTCGGGCAGACGACATGCTGCTCACGGTGAAGCTTGGCGAGGGGCAATTCCCACCCTATGAGCAGGTCATCCCCAAGGAGAATGACAAGATCATAGTGCTCGAGCGCGAGATTCTGCTGGACGCGCTTCGCCGAGTTTCCATCATCGCTTCGGACAAGACCTGGGGCATCCGGCTCAGCCTGGAGAAGGGTTCGCTAGCCATCGAAGCGGACAACCCGGATCTTGGCAATGCACGTGAGAAGCTGGACGTGGAGTACAAGGGATCGCCGTTGCAGATCGGTTTCAACGCGCGTTACTTCATCGACCTCTTGTCCGAAATGGCTTCGAAAAACGTGCGGCTGGAGTTGGGCGAGGATCTGGACCCAGCGGTGATACGTCCCGCCGATGACAGCGACTACCTTGGCGTGGTCATGCCCATGCGGCTCTAACCAGGATCTCGCCGAGCGCGATCCAATACGTTGCTGGTTAGCTTTTCCACCACACGAGATGCTGGCTAGATGATCCTCAGGGAGCTGCGGGCCCGCGGTTGGCGAAACCTCGCCTCAGTGGTCCTGCAGCCTGGGCCCGGCGCCACGGTTCTCTTCGGCCAGAATGGGCAAGGAAAGACGAATATCCTGGAAGCGGCCTACACCGCGCTCTGTTTTCGCTCGTTTCGCACGAGCAGCCTATCCGACTTGGTCGCCTGGGGCAGTCAGGGCGCCACGGTCGAAGCCGAGATCACGGTGCGTGCAATCGACCGTGGCCTCAAGATCCAGATCTCGCAAGGCCACAAGGTCACGCTTCTCGACGGCAAGGCCGTGCGGCGTGATTCGTCCGCCTTGCTGGGTATCGGGGCCGTGCTCTTTGGGCCGGAAGACCTGCGGCTGCCAAGGGCAGCGGCGGCAGAAAGGAGGCGTTTTCTCGACCGGGCCGTGTTTGGCGGGTACCGGCCTTACTTTCGCGAGGTGTTGACCTTCGAGCGTGTTTTGAAGAGCCGCAACGCTCTTCTTCGCCGGGGTCCCGTGGACGCCACGCTGCTGGCCAGCTACGACGAGAAGCTCGCCGAGGCGGGAGCGCGCATCGTGATACGGCGACGTGAGACGGTGCGCTCGCTCTTGCCGCGGTTGGAAGCGACGTTTCGCCAGATTCACGGCGAGGCAGCCGTGGGCGTGCGGTACCGAAGTGATCCACGCGTCGAGGCCGTGGACAGTGAGGGAGAGGTCGTCTCCGCCCTGCGAGACGGACTACGCGGGCATCGGGAGGCTGACCAGAGACGGGGCTTCACCGGATTCGGGCCGCAGACAGATGATCTA
The DNA here is from genome assembly GCA_003157775.1 of Myxococcales bacterium. Taxonomy (GTDB): domain Bacteria; phylum Myxococcota_A; class Polyangia; order Fen-1088; family Fen-1088; genus Fen-1137. Next base: position 3,177 of record PMKP01000459.1, read on the forward strand.
GAGCTGGAACTGGCAGGCCATTTGGCGCGCGAACACGCGTCGCAGGGGCAGCTTCGCTCGCTCGTGCTCGCTCTCAAGCTGGCGGAGCTGGAACACTTGCGTGAGGTGCTGGGAGAAGCCCCTCTCTTGTTACTAGACGATGTGGCGAGCGAGTTGGACGAGGAGCGACGGCGGAGTCTGTTTGAGGCCATGGCAGCCCTCTCCTGCCAGAGTCTCATCACGGTAACCGAGCGAGACCACTTGCCCCCGCTATCTGGTTGCGTTGACTACCAGGTCAGCGGAGGGGCGTTGCGGCGTTGCTAGGTCTTCCAACGAGCCAGCTCGGTTTTCCTTTACACCCCGGATTCCGGGTGCTATGTAACTGTAACTTCTTGGTTTTTTGTCATGGCGCCGGATGTCGATGATGCCCAGGGTCAAGAGCCGAACCGGGCGGCAAGCGAATACAACGAAGAGAGCATCCAGGTACTCAAGGGCCTGGAGGCCGTGCGCAAGCGGCCAGGCATGTACATCGGTGATACCGATGACGGCTCGGGCCTGCACCACATGGTGTACGAGGTCGTCGACAACTCTGTGGACGAGGCGCTTGCGGGTTTCTGCAACCGCATCGACGTAGCCGTCCACTTTGACGATTCCGTGTCGGTGGAGGACAACGGGCGCGGTATCCCAGTCGGCGAGCACCCCACCGAGAAACGGCCGACGGCCGAAATCGTCATGACCGTGCTACACGCCGGGGGCAAGTTCAATCACTCGAACTACAAGGTTTCGGGCGGGCTTCACGGGGTTGGGGTCTCGGTGGTCAATGCCTTGTCGGAGTGGCTGAAGCTAGAGATCAAACGGGACGGCAAGGTCTACTACCAGGAGTACCGGCGCGGCGATCCTGCGACTGGCCTCGACGAGATCGGCGTATCGGAGAAGAGCGGCACCAAGGTGACGTTCAAACCGGATCCCACGATCTTTGGTGGCATCACGGAATTCAGCTTCGAGGTTCTGTCACAGCGATTACGCGAGCTGTCGTACCTGAACCGTGGCCTGACCATTACCCTGGAGGACGAGCGCAGCGGAAAGTCGCATGAGTTCAAGTTCGCCGGGGGTCTGGCCCAGTTCGTGGCCGACCTCAACGCATCCAAGGTGCCGGTGCATGAGAAGCCCATCGTCATCGAAGGTGAGCAGGAGCAAACCCAGGTTGAGATCGCCATGCAGTGGAACGACTCGTACCAGGACGCGGTCTACTGCTTCACCAACAACATCAAGAACAAGGATGGGGGTACGCACCTGACCGGGTTCCGTGCGGCCCTGACCCGCACGATAAACGGTTATGCCCAGTCCGCTGGATTGCTCAAAGATCTGAAGAACGGTTTGGGTGGCGACGACATCAGCGAGGGGCTCACCGCAGTGGTGTCGGTCAAGCACCCTGACCCGAAGTTCAGCAATCAGCCCAAGGACAAGCTGGTTTCCTCCGAGGTCAAAGGCATTGTCGAACGTGTGGTCAATGAACGCTTGGGTCGCTACCTGGAAGAGCATCCGCGCGAAGCCAAGCAGATCATCGAGAAGGCGGTGCTGGCCGCGCGCGCGAGAGACGCGGCTCGCAAGGCACGCGAGCTGGTGCAGCGCAAGGGCGCCCTCGACATATCGTCGCTTCCCGGCAAGCTGGCCGACTGCCAGGAAAGGGATCCGGCGCTTTCCGAGTTGTACATCGTCGAAGGCGACAGCGCCGGCGGCTCAGCCAAGCAAGGGCGCAACCGGAAGGATCAGGCCATCCTCCCCCTGCGCGGCAAGATCCTCAACGTCGAAAAAGCGCGCCTCGACAAGATGCTCTCTTCGCAGGAGATCGTCGTTCTCATCACGGCGCTCGGTTGCGGCGTCGAGAAAGAGAAGGAGATCGACAAGATTCGCTACCACCGCGTGATCATCATGACCGACGCGGACGTGGACGGAAGTCACATCAGGACCCTGCTGCTGACCTTCTTCTACCGGCATTTTCCTGAGATCGTGGAGCGCGGCTACCTGTTCATCGCGCAGCCGCCGCTCTATCGAGTCAAGAAGGGCAAGCGCGAGCTGTATTTGAAGAACGAACAGGCGATGGAAGAGTTCCTGCTTGAGAGCGCGACCGAGAATCTGCTGCTGCGCCCAAGCACCGGTGGCGGAGCTATCACGGGAGACAAGCTGCGCCATCTGGCGCGGCAGGCCGGTCGCTACAAGCGGCTGCTTCGGGTCTTGGATCGCAAGTGCGATGCGCGTCTGATCGACGCGATTGTCAAGGCGGCACGGTTGGCGAAGGCTGATCTCCGCGATCCGAAGATCCTGGCCAAGGGGCTGACACGCCTCGAGGAGTACTTCGATGCGTATGCGCCCGAGCTGAAGGATGTGGTGCTCAAACTAGCGCCCGACAGCGAGCACGGGGGCTACAAGATCGAGGCTCCCGTACGACCCGCGGGCATTCGGCGGCCCACCGTGATTGACTTCCAGTTCCTCGATTCGCCTGAGTTCGGCGACCTGACCGCGCTCTACCAAGAGCTGGCTGTGCTTGGACCCCCACCCTATCGCCTGGAAGCCGGTTCCGAGTCGGTCGACTTCTATCGCCTCGAAGATCTAGCCGAGCGCGTGCACGAGGTTGGCAAAAAGGGCCTGCAAATCCAGCGCTACAAGGGCCTCGGCGAGATGAATCCCGAGCAGCTTTGGGAGACGACCATGGATCCGGCGCGCCGCACGCTCCTGCAGGTGCGGGTCGAGGATGCCTACGAAGCAGACCGCCTATTCTCGACCCTCATGGGCGACCTGGTGGAGCCACGCCGCGAGTTCATCGCGCAGAATGCGCTCAACGTGCGCAACCTCGACGTGTAGACGCGTGGGGAGCCCGCCGGCCCTTCGGGACGGACAGCCCACCCTGCCCACCCCGCGCGCTTCGCGCGCGCCCTCGTCGGCGGCGTACCATCGCGGGAGGGTTTGGCGAGGCCGAGCGCGAGGGCGCGAGCGTAGCGAGCGGGTGTGGTGGGGGAAGGTGCAGGTCCCGAAGTCGCCGAAGGGGGAAGCGAGTGGGGTAGGGGTGGCAGGAGGGGGGCC
>PMKP01000270.1 GCA_003157775.1 Myxococcales bacterium
GCTTGCCGTGACCTCGTGCGGCCTCCTATAGTCTTCGACAATGCGCGGTCCTCTTCTCTCCGGTCCCTTGGGCAGTGCGGCTACCCTGGACCGCGTCTGTCGCTTGCTGCAGGGGCACCAGCCCACCGTGGTACTGAGCGCGCTCTGGCTGGCCGAGACATTGGCCGGCAGCTTCCCGGTGCTCGCACTCGTCGAGGAAGACAAGCGATCGGCGGCCCTACGTGCGGCGAGAAGGGCAAGCAGGTCGGCACATCGGCTGCTGGTCGTGTCCGCAGGGGAAGACGTGCCGCTGAGACGCGGGGTGGTCGGGGCCATCCTCGTCGAGAATCTGATGGATGTGGAAGACCAGGCCGCGGCCGAAGACCTGCTGGTTGGCTTGCTTCCGGCGCTGCGGCCCGACGGGGTGGTGGCATCCCTGGACGCGACCAAGCACCAGGANNCACCAGGAAACCGAGGCGCGACTGGCTGGCTTGTTCTTGGCGGCGGCCCTGACCGGTGTCGCGCAGGTTCGCCCGCGCGAAGGTGCGTTGCTCACCATCGGGTCGGCTCCACCGCAGGCGGTGACGGCTGTTCGAGCGGCGCGGACCCTAGCCTTGCCAGGCGAACCGCGTGAATGATCCGCCGCCGGTCCATCTTTCGATAGGCATGCGTCGGACACTGCTTGCCTTCACCCTGTCCCTGGCCGTGCACGCCGGGTTCGTCGCCACCACGTTGGCTATTGCGGCTTGGCGCGGGCTTGCCCTCGTGCCACCGGTTCGATTGGCGGCCATCGCCATAGACGTCAGAGAGCTGCCCTTGGGTGGCGGCCGCTCGACTGGGGCCAAAACCGATGGTGAAGGCCCGGCGCATCCGGTGCGTCGAACCAAGCCCGCGCGCGTGCACGTTTCGCACACGGGAGTGGCGGTTACCATCGCGCCCGATGCTGGTTCACCCGACGCCTCTGCCGAGGCCGGCCAGGCCGCGCCGGATGGAGGCCACGATGCAGGGAGCGGCCGCCGCCGGCCCGGTGACCTGCGCAACTACGGCCCCGAAGGCTCACGCCTTACGGCACTGCTTCGCCTGGATCGCTTGCGCGCCTCGCCCCGCGGGTCGGGCTACCAGGCGGCCATCGATCAGCTTCTCGTGCTGCTGCCCGATCGACGCCGGCTGCTCGACGGAACTGGCCTCGATCTCTATCGCGACTTCGATGCCTTGCTCATCGCCTCCCCTGAGCCACGGAATGACAAAGTCACCTTCCTTGCTGCCCGGCACCGTCTGAAGGACGCGGCCCTGCAGGCGGCGCTTGATCGCGGCGCCGCTGCCACCGGCCACACCATCGAATGGCGTGCGGAGGACGGCCGGCCAGTGGGCGTGCGGAGGCTGCGCGCGGCCGCGCCCGGACAGGCCACCGGGTTCGAGCTGGACGATCGTATCTTCGTGCTGCCCCAACCAGCGTTGGCCGTGATCGCACCCCCAGCTTACGCCGAACAGTTGCTCGGGCGGCCCGTGCGTAAGCCTGCTGGCACTCGCGAGCCAAATGTCGACGCGGGGACCAGCGACACCCGCATGGCGGATACCGGGCCCACATCCCCCGGCAAGAATCGCACGCGTGTCGCCTGGCGTGATCTCGTCGCTCGCATCGATGCTGAGGACAGCGCTTTGCCAGATGATGCGGTTTTCATGATAACGGCCGTCAATCTCTTTGTCTTGCCGGCAGCGCCGCTCGTCGTTCCTGGAACGCGCGGTGTGGTCGACGACGACGTGCGCGCGACGGGGCCGTACGGGCCCGCGCCGCAGGCGCTAACCCTGGTGGCTGGAATCGATCCAGAACCCTACTTGGAGGTGGTGGGCGAGTTCGAAGACGAATCGGAGGCGCGGGCCTGGGAGCGTGATCTTCCGTCGTGGAAGCGCCGCCTGATGTTGAACCCGGTGCTGCTTTTGTCGGGGTTTGCCCCCCTGGTCGATCGCGCCGAGCTGTCGCGGGAAGAGCGAACCCTGTTTCTGCGCGCGAGCACGACGGCAGAGGAGTTGCAGCGCCTTCTGGCGGTGGCGACCAACGCGGCTCGCGGCATAGTCGGCCGTCCTCACTAGCGATGTCGGGAGCGCTTGCTTGACCGGCGCGACAGGTCAGCCCTGCTGGCGCGCTGGGCGGCGATGACCAGCGGAAACACCGTGCGCAGTACCACATTGGGACGGCCGTCGCTGATCCTCAGCTTGTACATCTGTTCCTCTGCGCAGGAGGCCGCGACAGGATTGATGGGCCCCTGCGAGACGAAGCCCACCGAGCCGATGGTGCCCTCCGGCTCGACGTACGCTATCGCTTCTACGCTCTGCGGCCCCAACGCTCCGCAACTGGAGAGATCGCTGGTCGAGGCGACTCGAATGGCCACGTCGTTGCCCTTCCAATCCAGCACGCGCATCTCGCCGGTGGATCGAAAACGCAAGGAATACTCGAAATCAGTTCTGCGGTTGCCTTCGGGTGCAGGGAACTCGATGCGCCTGCCAACGCCGATTAGGCATCGCTCGACCGGGTAGTTTCCCAACTCGTTCTTGATGACGTGAATTTCGGAAACCGATCCGCAGGCCTCGACCACGAAGCGGAGAACGACCCGGCCTGATAGGTACCGGCGTGCGTCCCCAGCGCGTTCGAAGCAGTCGACCATGGCGGGTACATGGGGCGCCATGGCCCTGTCCACTGCGCGCTCGTCGAGGAATCCGATGGACATTTGCATGTCCATCGACCCGTCGTCGCCGTTGACCGCGCCATGGGCCCAACCCTTTTGCCGGGGGTGCGCCTTGTTGGACAGGTGCGACTCCCTGGTTTCTGGCTCGGAAGCGCAGGCAAGAGCTAGCGCGCACAAGATACAAGCGAGCTTGGATGTCTGACCTCGCATACTTCGTGAGGTATTGTACATTTATTCTGCTGGAAAACTATCGGTTTGTTTCGCTGAACCTGTAGCGTCCCGTTCGCTGGCCTGGCCAGAGGTACGACTAGAGTATGTGGGACTCATCGAAGAGCAGTAGCCAAACATTCTGGATTCGGTCCAGCTTTCCGAGGCTCTTCGACGCGACGATCTGTACCAGATCGCGCAAACCGGGCCCGCCTACATGTCGGCGATCGCGACCTTCCCTCCGGGCCAGCGCAGGTCGGCCAGCGTGCACGTGAGCGGTAGCGGCAGCGTGAGAGATCAACGTGGTGCGGTTTGCGCGAGCGGCCCGCGGCACGCTTTGCGCCTTCCGCGCTCGCGAACTCTCTATCCCTCGCGACCCCCGGCCCGGCCTGCTGGGCGGCCCGGAATTTCCCGACAAGCCGTATCTAGTACTGCGGCTCGAACTTGTACTCGTATTGGACATCCCCGCCCTTCTCGAGCTTGGGATATTCAAAGTCCCGCAACACCCCAACCAGGCAGTTCTCAACGTCCTGGTTCCCCAACGTACCCCCCGCCACGCGCGGCCGGCCGTGTCCGTTGGTGTCGATAGTGATGATAACCTTCACTGTCCCCTTGAACTCCCGGGTGTGCTTCTCGTTGAGCACGTCTTGGTAGCACCGCCGCGCCGAGGAATCACGCTCCTGCAAGAGCAGCTTGATCTCCGCCTCCTTGTCCGGTGGGACGCCGCCAGTGTCAATGACGATCTGGGTGTCGTCCCGCACGATCACGGCACGCGGGCGGTCGTCCATGTCCCGTGGGGCCGAGGTTGCCGAGGCGCAGGCCCCGAGGGAAAAACAGGTTCCAATCGCGAACAGGATGTAGGTCGCCTTCATCTCATAGCCCTCCGCGTCGCAGGGATTCGGAAGAACAACGACTGCGGTCATAATCCGAGAGCAGCGCGGAAGCAATAGTCAGGCGCTGGATTAAGATAAAACAAGCGCGGCCATGGACTACTACGATCGCATCGTCGACCAGATGTTCAGTGGCACCGACAAGCTGGTGGATCGGCTGGAGAAGCTGGGTTCAGTGCCCCTGCGGACCCGGCACTTGCACAAGTTCATCGGCGCGGCCCTGGGGACGCGGAACGAGGTGCTTTTCCATCCTGCACCTGCTCGACAAGCCTGAAGCCCTCTGGGACGACCCCGGCGCGGACCACATCTACGGTGAGCTGCGTGCGGAATTCGACCTGGTCGATCGCTACCAGGCGCTTGAACTCAAATTGCGCAGTGTGCGGGACGCGCTGGAGCTCATCACCGATGTGGCGCGTGACCGCCGCCTGGTCCTGCTGGAAGCGGCCATTGTGCTGTGCTCAGTCTGATCCGCCACTAGCGAGACGCCCGACGTACGGGTTGTGCTCGCGCTCTTCACCAATGGTGGTCTCGTCGCCGTGGCCGGGAACAACCACGGTCTCGTCGGGCAGGGCAAACAGCGTTTCGCGGATCGAGCGCAGGATCCGCTTGGAGGAGCCGCCGGGAAGATCCGTGCGGCCGATGCCGCCCGCAAACAGGGTATCGCCGGCCAACAGGAGCGGCGCGCCACCGGTCGCTTCGATGAACAAACCCACTGAGCCGGGCGTGTGTCCCGGCGTGTGCAGCACGCGAGCTTGGAGCTGACCGAAACGCAGGGTTTCGCCGCCGGCAAGGATCTGAGCGGGCTCGGGCGGCCTTTCCGCGACCAGATCGAAATAGCGCGCGTGGCGCGCCAACCCCCGATACAGGTCCAGGTCGCCGCCGTGGATGGATATCGGGGCGCCGGTCGCCGCCGCCACCTCGCGCGTGCCGAGAATGTGATCAAAGTGGCCGTGCGTGTGCACTATCCCGACCACCCGTGCCCCCATCTTGGGCAAGAGAGCCAGAATCTTCCCCGCATCGCCGCCCGGGTCGACGATCAGGGCCTCACGCGTGACCGGGCAAACCACCACCGTGCAGTTGCATCCCACCGGCCCCACCGAAAGGCTGTTGCGTAGCATGATCCAAGGTTGTCACGCGATAATAGAAAGTCTACGAGCAGCCGGTGGTGGTGCCGCAGTTGACACACTTGTGGCAGTTTCCGTTGGGCACCGTGATCGAGCCGCACTCGGGACAGGTGGGCGCGTCGCTGCGCACCAGGAAGCTATACATCTCACTTCCATTCTGGCCGTGGCCGTTACCATTCTTGCCGTTGTGGCCGTTGTTGCTCTCGGCTGGTGCGGGCGCGGCCTCGGCCCCCACGGTCGGCGTTCCAGCCGGTTCGGCAGGGGCAGGCGCCTGGCTCGCCGGCCGGCTTTCCCCTGGGCTCTCGCTGGTAGATTCGTCTCGCACGAACTTGGAACCCAGCCAGCGGAAGAGGTAGTCCATGATCGACGAAGCCCGGGGCAGCGCCGGATTCCCCGTGAAGCCCGAAGGCTCGAAGCGCGTGCGCGAGAACTTGTCCACAAAGAGCTTGAGGGGCACGCCGTATTGCAGGGCCAGCGAAATGGCGGTAGCAAAGCTGTCCATGAGGCCCGAGATGGTCGAGCCCTCCTTGGCCATGCGCACGAAGATCTCACCGGGCTCGCCGTTTTCGTAGAGGCCCGCGTGGATATATCCCTCGTGCCCCGCCACTGAAAACTTGTGCGTCACCGATCGCCTCTCATCAGGCAGCTTGCGCCGGATGATGCTGGGCGGCCCCGCCAGCGGCGCCGCCGCCCGCTGCGCGCCCGGATCAGTCTTGCTGGTGGTGACCGGCTGGGTGCGTTTGCAACCCTCGCGGTAAAGGGCGATGGCCTTAAGCCCCGCCTTCCAAGCCTCCATGTATGCCGTCTCGAACTCCTCCACGCTGGCGTCTGCGGGCTGGTTTACCGTCTTGGAAATTGCGCCCGAGATGAAGGGCTGGGCTGCCGCCATCATGCGGACGTGACCCATGGCACTGATTGAGCGGGTGCCATTGGCCGCGCGGAAGGCACAATCGAAGACCGGCAGATGGTCGCAGTCCAAGCCGGGAGCGCCCTCGATAGTCTCTTCACGATCCACGTAGTCGGCAATGGTCTTGCGTTGTCCTTCGTTGTAGCCCAGGTGTTGCAGGGCTTCGTCGACCGTGTTGTTGACGATCTTGATGGTTCCACCCCCCACCAGCCGTTTGTACTTGATGAGCGCAATGTCGGGCTCGATGCCAGTGGTATCGCAATCCATCATGAAGCCGATGGTACCCGTGGGCGCCAGCACGCTGGCCTGGGAGTTGCGGGAGCCGTGCTCAGTAGCCAGGCGAATCGCGTCGTCCCACGCCTCACGGGCCGCAGTCACCAGATCCTTGGGCAGATTCGCTGCCTCGATCTTGTCCACGTGGTAGCGATGCTTCTTCAGTACCGCCAGGAAGGGCTGCTCGTTTTGGGCGTAGCCTGGGAAGGGGCCGGTCACGTCGCGCGCGATGGTCGCGCTGGTCCGGTAGGCCCAGCCGGTCATGAGGGCGGTGACGGCACCGCACCAGGCGCGCGCGGGTGCCGAGTCGTAGGGCAGGCCTAGCGACATGATAAGCGAGCCGAGGTTGGCGTAGCCCAGGCCGAGCGGCCGGAAGCGCAGCGAGTTGGCTTCGATCTCGGGCGTCGGGTAGCGCGCGTTGCCTACGATGATCTCTTGCGCCAAGATGGTGATCTCGATCGCGTGCTTGAAGGCATCGGTGGCGAAGCTGCCGTCGGGCCGCAGGTACTTGCGTAGGTTCAGCGATGCGAGGTTGCACGCCGAGTTGTCGAGAAACATGTACTCGGAGCAGGGGTTGGAGGCGTTGATGCGCGCCGTGTTCGGGCAGGTGTGCCAGGAGTTGATCGTGGTGTCGAACTGCAGGCCGGGGTCACCGCAATCCCAGGCCGCTTGCGCGATGGTGCGCCAAAGCTCCCGCGCCTTGTAGGTGGTCACCGTCCTTCCGCCGAGCACCGCTCGGGTGGACCACTCGCGGTCCTTTTGCACGGCCTCCATGAAGTCGTCAGTCACGCGTACCGAGTTGTTGGAATTCTGGAAGAAGACAGACTTGTAGGCCTCGCCGTCGAACGAGCCATCGTAGCCTGCGTCGATGAGGGTCCACGCCTTCTTCTCTTCCTTGGCCTTGCAGCGGATGAACTCCTCGATGTCCGGGTGATCAATGTTGAGGATCACCATCTTGGCCGCTCGTCGCGTCTTGCCGCCCGACTTGATCACGCCCGCGAACGCATCGAAGCCCTTCATGAAACTGACCGGGCCCGACGCCGTGCCGCCGCCGTGGAGCAGTTCCTTCGACGAGCGAATGGGTGACAGATTCGTGCCTGTGCCTGAGCCGTACTTGAACAGCATGCCCTCGGTCTTGGCCAGGCCTAGGATGGACTCCATGGTGTCTTCGACGCTGTTGATGAAACAGGCCGAGCACTGTGGTTCCGGCTCGATGCCCACGTTGAACCAGACGGGCGAGTTGAAGGCCATTTTCTGCTCGACCAGCAGGTGCTTGAGCTCGGCGCGGTAGTTGTCAGCCGAGGCCTGGTCGGCAAAGTATCCGTCCTGCATGCCCCATCGGGTGATGGTGTCGGCCACGCGGTCGATAAGCTGGCGCACGGAGCGTTCGCGCCCGGGTGTGCCCAACTGGCCGCGGAAGTACTTCTGCACGACCACGTTGGTTGCGGTCTGGCTCCAGCCGCTCGGAACCTCGACATCGCGCTGCTCGAACACCACTTTGCCGCCATCGCCGATGATGCTGGCCGTGCGCTGTTCCCAGATGACACTTGCGTAGCCATCATCACCGGCCCGGGTGAAGGATCGTTCGATGCGCATCCCAGGCGCCGGCTTGCGGCTCTTGCCGCGACCGGCTCGGGCATCTTTGGAGAACGCTGGGCCAGGGATCGGCAACTCAAGCCCACCTTGCCGAGGGTTCCGTTGGCGTCGGCTATCTTGCTTGTCAAGCATCAGCATTCCTCCTCCGCGGCTGCGTCTCGGCTTCAGGGCCGCCGAGCCGGCTGTCTGCACTATTGATCTTACCTTGATGACCCAAAGACTTGCGAAACCGCCAACCGACAGAGCCTCGCGAAGTGTTCGCTAACCCTGTGCGGCGGACGGGAAGATTAGTGCCGCCATTCGACTCTCATGTCAACAATAAACACAAGATATAGTGCTATACTACAAACGGCTACACTATATATTGTNNTGTGTTGATAGTCTGTGGTTTTCATCAAGATTCGCCTTTGCGTCCGCCCACTTCTGGTCCCAGAGCGGCCTGTGGACAGAAATGACAATACGTTACACTATACTTTCTTGGGTGAACGAGGCCGGGCAGCAAACTATCGATGCTCATACTTCTCGTTTAAGATCGCCCTGTGATCTGGCTCGAAGGTGTCTCCTACCTGCGCGCGGGAAGCCCGGCTCTCGGCGACATCACGCTGGGAGTGTCTTGTGGCGAGTTGGTAGTTGTGCAGGGCCCGACCGGTTCGGGCAAGAGTTCCCTGCTGGCCGTGGCGGCCGGAGTTCAAGCACCGGACTCTGGTGCTGTCTGGATCGCGGATCACAATATCGTCGGCCTGCAGGCATCATCGTTGCCCTATGTTCGCCGCAACGTTGGCTATCTGCCGCCTCTACCCATGCTCATCTCGGACGAGACCGTGTTGGAGAACATCATGCTCGCCTTGGCCGTCCGCGGTCAGCCGATTGATTCGGCTGAGGCAGACGCGCGCGAGACTCTGGCCATGGTGGCTGATTCGGCCTGGGAAAACCGTCTGGCTCGGTCCCTGTCCACGGGACAGCAGCGCCTGGTCGCACTCGCACGCGCTCTGGTGGGGCCCCCACCATTGGTCGTCGTCGACGAGCCGGCGTCGGGCATGGGCGGAGATGATCGCGAGGGCATCGCCCGGGCACTGGTCTGGGCCCGCGAGCGGGGTTGCGCTGTCTTGTGCGCCACTTCCGATCCCAGCTTCGCTCAGACGCTGGTGGATGTGGGTGGCAGGCAGGTTCACCTGGAAGGTGGCCGCATTGCCGGCGCGCCAGCCATCGGTCTGGTGCCCACACCGGTTCAATTTCCTGATATGGATATGGGAACCCTGAAAGGGGTCCGCGGCGAGCAAAGCTCGCCGACTCCCTACGCGACCAGCGACGGCGTGCGCGAGCCCGAGAAGGCTGATTCGGCCGAAGTGATTCAGCCAGCCGACCGTCGCTCGTCGGGGGAGGAGTCGTCGTGACTGTCGCCTGGATCCTGCGCCGGGTGCGGCGGCAGTCGGTCTCTGCGCGCCGTGCGTTGTGGGCCGCGGCCGGCTCGTTCTTGGTCCTTGGTCTGGTCAGTGGCGCAACCGTCCTGGGGCTGCGCGCGACGCGAGGCTGGATGAACACCGTGGGCCAGAGTGTGCACGTGATCGCCTTCCTGCGGGACGATATGCAGCCGGACCAAGCTGCCCAACTGGTCGACCTGCTGCAACGGCGGCCCGGCGTGGCTCGGGCACGCCTAGTCGAGCCGGCCGAAGCTCTCGCACGGCTGCGGGATGCGGCGCGGCCGCTACCAGCTACAGGCTCGTGGCTCGACGACCTGGAACCTGGCTACTTTCCGCGTTCGATCGAAGTCGCCCTGGTGGCCTCGGCGGACTTATCGCAGCGGGCGACGGAACTGTCGCGACGCCTGCGTGGGCTGGCAGGAGTAGCGGATGTGGATGCCATGACAAATGGTGTGGCCCGCCTTGCCGCATGGGTTCGCTTCGGCCAACGCCTGGGATGGGCCGTGGTTTTGGCCGCGGGCATCGCGGCCCTCTCGTTTCTGGTCAGCACGGTCTTGCGCGGGAGGGAAGCTCGCCGGCGGCAAGCGCAGGTTCTGGTGCTCCTCGGCGAGACCTCGGGAAACGTCCGTCTGCCCGCCAACATCGCCCTTGCCGCTGCGGGGCTGAGCGGCGCGCTCGCTGCGCTGGTGGTTCTGCGGCTCGCTTGGCCCGCACTGCTGACCGTAGTGGAAAGGGCGCTGGGGATCGTGCCGACGCCAGCCGGGTTTTTCCTGGGCTTCTGGGAGTCAGCCGCCGGTGTCTTGGCCGCTCCCATGCTCGGTTGGGTGCTGGGCTATCTCTCCACTCCTGTGCCTGGCTGGGTCGATGCGTAGACTCACTATTTGGTTGTTCTTGCTGGCGCCAGCCTCGCTCGCTTGGGCCGAGCCAGTCGACCAGGGGGCAAGGCTTGCCCAACGTCTCGCAACGCGGGAGGAGGTCCTGGAAGGCCAGAAGGATCGGGCGGAAGCCAAGCTGCGCGAGCAGGCTCTCTTGGCCTACCGCCTGACACGCCGACGCGAGCTGGGCTTCCTGAGCAGCCCGAAGTCACGATTGGACGACGCGCAAGCGGCTGATTTGGCCTTGGTTTCCCTGGGCAAAGGCCTTGCGGAAACTCGCATCCTGGCAGGCGAGCTTGAGCAGGTGCGTGCCGAGCGGGGGGCGCTCGACCGGGCACGCAGCCAGCGCGCGAACGCACCGGCAGACACAGGCGAATCTCTCCGCCGATTCGCCCGTCCGGTGCGCGGGGCTGTGGTTGGTGTTCCCGGCATCCGGCGTGACGCCGCCACGGGAACCGAGTTGCGTCGCGACGGAATCGAGCTGCTGGCCCGCCTCGACGAACCTGTGCGGGCGGTGGCGGCTGGTGTGATTCGGCGGGTGGAAATCCTGCCCCAGGGCGGTTACGCCTTGGTGACACAACATCCGTCGAGGTGGGTCAGCGTCTTGTCGGGCATGCGCGACGTGGTGGTTGCTCCCGGCGAACCTGTCGAACCGGGACAGGCCCTTGGCTTGGCCGGCCGGAACCTGGATGGCGCCGCCGTGGTCTCACTCGAGCTGTGGCGCAACCGCGAATCCGTCGACCCGCGTGATGTGCTCCCCGGCGTGCCTAAGCGGTAGCCACGGGCCAGCGCGAGCAGTCGCGGTAGCTACCACCAGCGGAACCCGGCCCGCGAGGGCGGGTCGCGTGAGCGGCCCGCGAACCGCCAGTAGCGGAAGCAACAACGGGCCGTGGCTTGCCGACGATCCTCCATCGGGTTGCGATGGGGTCGATGCACCTTCGGATGGTCGAAAGGCGGCTATCCTGACCGAGTCGACAGGCGGCGACCGTCACGCTAGACTAAAGGTATGACGCAGCCGAGAGAGATCCTGGAAGCCGCGCTCAAGCTCGATCCGATGGAGCGCGCCGCAATTGCCAGTGAGATCCTCGAGAGTTTGGCGGACAGTCGGTATGGGCAACTAAGTCCCGCGTGGGAAGACGAGATCCAGCGTCGCCTGCGCGAAGTTGAAGCCGGCCGGACTGAATTCATACCTGCCGAACGCGTCTTTGCGGAGGTCGGAGCCGAACTGCAGGCCCGTCGTGCTCGGTGATAGGGCACCGGTTCGCTTCTCGGCCGCGGCCAAGGCCGAATTCCGAGACGCCGTCTTGTGGTACGAGGAAGAACGCCCTGGCCTGGGCGACGAATTCGCGCGCGCCGTGCGCGCCGCCGCAGACCTAATCTCGAGTGGGCCCGAACGCTGGCCCACGAAGAATGGACTGCGGCGCTACGTTCTCCGTCGCTTTCCCTATACCATCTCCTACCGCCTCGCCTCCGACGTCGTCGAGATCCTGGCCGTCGCCCACCACAGCCGCGACCCGGCCGCATGGATGGATCGCTGACAGCCGAAGCCTCCCTCTCGTAGTAGGTTCCGGGATCGGCGCAAGTCTCAGTCAGACGTCTGGCACCTACGAATGCGACAGACGGGTTCTCAGGCGCAGGCCACCATCTCGCCTCGCGGAGGCATGAGCTTCCTCATGACGTTCGGGTCCGGAAGCGCGATCGAGGGCGTCCCCTTCTTGGGTAGCTCGCGTCTCACCGCTTTGAAGACGGTACCGAGGATCTCGACCATGCATTCCGGCGTGATGAGGTTCCCCGCCAACATCCAGCCCAGGGCAAACCCTCGGAGGATGTAGTCGTGCTGGGGCGAAATCGGGTTGGCCCCGCGCTCCCAGTCGGCAACCGTCACTCGATCGATTCCCATCTTCTCCGCTAGCTCTTCCTGAGTGGCATGCAGCGTGCGCCGCAGATAGCGCGCTTCCCCGCCGTTCAGGCGTCTCGGCGACTTGGCGACCTGCATGATTGTGTAGTTCATGACCAGGTTCACCAGAGAGCCATCGACCGTTTCGCCTCCGCACTTGGTGCACTTGAAGCCGTCCACGTTGCTGACGGTTACGTTCAGCCCCACGTAGTCCGAAAAGTCGTAACCATCGAACTTTGCCGGGCGCAGCTCGCCCCCGCACTCACAGGCGATGGCGCGACTAGCCTTCGACTTCCTTTGTTGGTTCCTCATGGTATTTCCTTCGGTGGCAGCACCGTGCAAAGAATCACGCTCCTGTGTCCGTCGCCGTCCTCGAAAGCTTCGATGCCGACGGCGATCTCCTGGTCTCCATCGACGTTCAGCCCGAAGAAACGCCAACAGGTGCCGCCGTTCTTGGGCATCGTGGCATATGGCTCGACCCTCCGTGGCCGTGAGAAAACCGCATCGATATCGTTCATTGTCACCCCACGCTCGCGGCATCTTTGCCTGAAGTGGACTGACGGCATGTATTGGGCGTTCTCGATTGCCTCGCGAACCCATTTCTTCGCGTCATTCGCATTCTTGGGTCCCGGCATCTTTGTAGTATAATACTACAAGATTACCGTTAGGCATTCAAGTACGACTTCGAAGCACAGCATCACCGCTACGGTTCCTCCAACGCCTGCAGGAGGTCGAGCAGACCTCGGCGCATCACTTTGTGGTCGCGGGCACGCCGCCACTGCTCTCGTAAAGCGGCGAGTCGCGATCCGGAATCAGCTCGCAGGCAACTGGCGCCAGCAACATCAGAAACAGACCTGCCAGGAACACCAGCGGGCTGCCAGGCAAGATCGGGTCGAGCAACGGCGCGCTAGCCAGACCGGCGGACAAGGCCAGGCCGACACTGGCGGCGGCGAAACCGAGAATCAAGCACGCCGCTGTGGTCAGTGAGCGAAGTCGCCGGCCAGCGGGCGGGGGATCGGTGGGGTCGCTGGTTGCTGTCCCGGCTGCACAGATTTTGACCAACAGCCGGAAAACCAGTGCAGCCGCGGCCGCCAAACCTGCGAACACTGACCATTCGATCAACGTCGGGTGGTAGGTGCCGGCCGGCCATGACAACCCCAGACCGTGCGTCTGCCACGCCACCAATACCAGAAATCGCTCAATGAACACGGCAGCGCAGACGAGCAACGCTGTGATCGCGGACCAAATGCCGGAGGCTGTCTTCCGCCATGTCACCAAACTCATGATCGCAGCCAAGAAGAAGAGAACCAGTTCGGCCCAGTAGAGGTTGCGGTAGGGCCCGTCGAGCAGTGCGCGTGCGTAGCGCTGCACCGACGAATACGGCGTGCGCAGCGCCAGAATTTCGCCCGCCACCACCAAGAGAACTGTGAGGGAGGTCAGCACGCCCAAGAGGCGCAGGACATTCGCCCTTGTGGGCGCGCGCGTGGCCAGCGCCAGCAGGCTGCAGCCGGCTGCGCCCCCGGAAACCACGAATGTGACCACTTCGAATCCGCCTTGCCACCCCGGACGTCCGGCACGCACGCCGAACACGATGCCCAGAATGACAATTCCGCCCAGAAACAACGGCAGCAGCGCAAGCGACAGCCAGAAGTCGACCCGCTCGCGGCGCCACCTGGCCGACGCTGTCTCCTTCCAACCGCAGGCCAGGGAACGCCAGAGCCACGCCGTCTGCGGCCGCTCGGCCCATTGCGGCCGGCTGGCCAAGCCCAGATGCACCACAGTCGCCAGAAGCGATGCGCCCGCGACCAGGGTAAAGGTGCCGAAGAACGGCGAGCGCGGACGGCCGAAGAGCGGCAGATTCACCATCGCGGCCATCGGCCGGCCCAGATCCGCCAGCACGCAGCCGAGCGAGGCGACCAGGCCCGCGACCCCAAGCGGCAACGCCATCCGGGCCGCGCTTTCCGTCTCACGCGATCGCCGCACGCGAAGCACACAAGCCAGGGCCAAACCGGCCAGGGCCGCGCTGGCGAAAAAACCGTCGCCCACGACATACAGGCCCCACACTGCGCCGCCCGCGCCAATGGTGCGCAGGTCAGCGACCGCCTCGCCGTGGACGACCTGCTGAACCCAGGCGTAGGCACCGATGGTGACCAACGCCGTGAGAACCACGATGGCGGCCCGTTTCACTTGCCCTCCCGCAGGTAGATGACCTTGGGCCGCGTGCCGGCCTCGGGAAGAAGTCGCACGGCGCGCGGGCTCGCCGCCAAGTGCGCAACCTCGGATGTGGGATCGTCAAGATCGCCGAAGGTGATGGCCTGGGTCGGACAGGACTGGGCACAGGCAGGCAGCCGGCGCAAGGCTTCGTCGGTCAGCGGTTCTTCGTCGACGCGCGCCCGCTCGCTGGCGGCGCGAATGCGGTGGTGGCACAGGGTGCACTTTTCCACCACGCCGCGCGGCCGCGGGGCCACGTCAGGATTCAGGCTGCTCGGATCGTCGCCCGGCCAATGCGGATCGCTCCAATTGAAATAGCGACGCGCATAGGGGCAGGCAATCATGCAGTAGCGACAGCCAATGCAACGTTCCCAGATCTGCGCCGTTATGCCATCGGGACTCTGGTAGGTCGCGCCCACCGGGCAGACCTTTACGCAGGGTGGATCCTCGCAGTGCATGCAGGGAATGGGCGTGGCCGCGAAACTTCCGGGCGCGGGTGGCAGGAAATCCATCCAGTGAATCGGGCGCGTCCGCGCCGCCGCCTCCGGGCCGGCGGGCGCAACGTTGTTCTCTTGCTGGCAAGCCACCACGCACCCGCCACAGCGAGCGCAGCGATCGAGATCGATCACCAGGCCCCATTTGCGACTACGTCCCTTGGACGCGGCGGCGGGCTCCGCGCTCTTCGCGACTGCTGCACCAGAATAGCCAACCATGGCGCCCGCGGCCGATGCTGCCAGTCCGGCCAGAAGTTTGCGGCGCGAATCGCGTGCGTCGTCGTCGCGCTTCATGACGCCTTCCTCACGCGCACCCGCGTGCCTTGCCAGGCGAGCACGCCCGACAGCCGGTCTTCGTCGGGCACCACCAGATCGACAACCCCGCTCTTGCCAAGAGCCATCGCCACCGCGCCGGCGCGCACACCGTCGCTCACCTGCGCGAGGGCTTTGCACGAACCAACCGACGATTCGACCAGCACCTCGTCACCGTCAGCCAAACCAAACCGTGCGGCGTCCGCAGGATTGATCTCCGCCCGAACCGGCCAAGGATTACCCGAAACCAGCGGCAGCTCACTCAGCCACGGAAGAGCGTGCATGCCGTTTTCAACGAACGGAGCGGGACGGTAGATAACCAGATGCAAGGGGAACTGCAGTGGATCACCGGAGAACCTGGGGGGCTCCCACGGGGGCAGGCCCTTGCATGGCCAAGCCTCCAACGTTTTCGCGGTATTGGGGAATCCCGCCATGCGCAGCGTGATCGCCTGCGAACAGATCTCGAACTTGCGCGGGGCCGACTGGTGCCGGTAAATCCCCAATGTGCACGCCAAGTCATCTCCACACTCGTGCCACTCACCGCCCTTTTCTTTCATGTCAGCCAAAATATCCGCCGACAACGACTTCACCACGGCATCTGAACAGCTATTCCAGGGCAGCGCGCGTCCGACCGATCCGCCCAACCCGTTGGCTACTGCGAGAATGACATCGCCGGACTGCCGCGTGTCGTGCAGAGGCGCAATAACTGGCTGGCGAAGGCTGAGCGCGGCCTCACCCGCAACTGGTGCTGCCCTGACCAAGTCCAACGCTTCGAGAAACAGAGACTCGGGCAACACCAAGTCCGCCTGCCACGCGCTTTGGTCGAGCCACGATGTGAAGCTCACAACCAATGGTACCTGTTTCAACGCCGCGACCCATGCCTGCCGTCCGGGCAAAGCGGCGAGGGGATCCGCGCCGTGGAGAAACAGCGCCTCGACCGGATAGGGGTTGGCCTGGGTGATGGCCGCGGGGACGGCCTGCACGCGGCAGACCCCGAGCGGACAAGCCGCTGTCCCTGCGCCGTCGATGCGTGGGGCGGCGCTGCCTGCGGCCGCTAGCGCATCGACCGTCGGTGCTTTCCAGTTGGGGGCGAAAGCTTCTCCTTGTTCGAAACTCCCAAGCAGCGCATTGAGCGCAGCGATGGCCATGCCCGTGGCCAGCCCGTTGCTAGCCGCAGTCGCGTCTCCGTCGCTGGCCACCATAGCCGGGCGCTCGGCCAGCGCGTGGGCCAGCCGCTCGACTGTGGCAGGCGCAATACCCGTTACTTCCTGTGTCTGCTCCGGCGCATACGACGACCGAAGCAACCCCTCGAAGCCCGGCTGCTCGACACCTGCCTGGTCCCGCCACGCCCCGAAGCCGACGATGCGGTCGCGCACGAGTCTCTTGTCAACCAGGCCATCGCGGGCCAGCACGTGGGCCAACGACAGCGCCAGCACTCCGTAACTCGCGGGTGCGATGGGGATCCACTCGTCGAAGCGGCAGCCCGGCCGGCGCGGTGACACGCAGACCACGCGCGGACGCGCGGAAAGTACCCGCCGTCGGCCGAACGACGTCACTGGATCCGTCGCCGGAGAATCTGAACCGCTGGCCGCGCGCCAGAAATGCATGGCCTGGCCAGACGACTCGAGCAAATCCGTGCCCATGGCCAGCACCAAGCCGTCCGGATCGTGCGCGGTCGGGCCATAGCTCCCCAGCGTGTACAGCTTGGCCAACTCGATGCCGGCGGCGCGGGTCGATTCCATTCCAACGTGGTTGGGGCTGCCGTACGCCAACAGGAAACGCGCCCAAAGATCGTGGGTGAAAGTGTCTGCCTCGCCGTCGACCAGCACCAGGCGTTCGGGATGGCCGGCGGCACGCAACTTGGCCAGCTTGGTCGTGACTTCGCCGATGGCCTCATCCCAGGAAATCGTCTTCCACTGCCCGCGGCCGCGGCTGCCCGTCCGTCGCAAGGGCGAGCGTACCCGCTCCGGGTGATAGAGCGCCTGCAGCGCCGCTTGCCCACGGCTGCACAGGCCGCCGCGGTTCACCGGGTGCTCGGGGTTGCCTTCGATTTTGACCGCCCTGCCCTCCACCACCCGCACTTTGATTCCGCAACCGGCTTCGCACAGGGCGCAGGTGGAAAGCACCCAGCGTTCCTCGCCGGTGCGCCAGCCGGGGACGCGTGGCACGGGCGGCTTGTCGATGCGATAGGGATCTTTCTTCCGGCCGCAGCCCAAAGCCGCAGCGCCCGCCAGCGCAGCGCCACCCAGAAGTTCACGTCGACTCAATCGGCTCATGCATCACTTGTGGCAGGCAAGGCAGTCCAGGCTGGCGTGCTTGCTGCGATGGCAGGCGACGCATTCACTCATCTCCCCGTGCACGTCGGGCTGGCTCGGCGCCTGATCGACCGCTTTCATGTCGCGGTGGCATTCTTCGCATTTCATGCTGGCCATGGTCACGTGCGCCGCGTGCGAGAAATACACGTGCCCGGCCAAGCGGTTGAGCCGCACCCACGCGAGCTCCTGGCTGCGCGCTGCCAAGGCGCGCACCTCGGGCTCGGCGGGTTCTCTTCCTTGCGCCGTCTTGTGGCAGTCCATGCAATCGGCCAGGGTGGGAAAGCCGGCCATGGCCTCGCCCTCGACTCCCTGGTGGCAGGCCCGGCACTTCATGTCTTTGGCGATGTGGCGCTTGTGACTCATGGGTAGGGGCTGCTGCCTGTCGCCGGCCGGCGCGCGACGCGCGACGGCCACTCCGGCGAACAAAGCGACGACGGCGACAAACAGGGCGATTCTTCCGCGGGCGTATGACACGGCAGCGCTTGGGGCAGAAAGCAGTCTACCGCTTCGGCGGCCGGCTGCCTCGCCTCTTCTTTGACCCACCCTTCAAGCCGTCAAACGAATCGCATTGACAACCGAATGTCCATTCGGCAGACTGAATTATAATTCGCTCCTGCGAATCGAAGGCACAGAATGAAGGCACCCCAAAGACGTGAACGAGAGATCGCGCGAACCCGCGAGGACATCGTGGAGGCGGCCAGCCGGGCCTTTGTGCAAATCGGTGTGCACGACGCCACCATGCAGGACATCGCAGCCGAGGCTGGCTACACCGCGGCCTCCCTCTACACCTATTTTCGCAGCAAACAGGAAATCGTGGAGGCCGTGCTCGACCAGCTCACCACCGAGTTCCTGCAGGTATTCGAGCAACCGCTGCCCGGCAACCTGACCTTCCCGCAGCGCTTCGAGATCCTGCTGGTGCGACACCTTGAGCTGATCGAAAAGCGGCGCGCTTTGATGCTCACCTTTCATTCCGCGGAGGCCGAGAGCGGCCACTGCCCGGGCGACAGCCACGGTCAATCCTTCCACCAAAACTTCGAGCGTCGCATCCTCGGTCTGGCCGACTGGTTCAAGAAGAACGCCAAACCCGACGAGATTGGCGGTCACGACCCGGAGCTGGTGGCGCGCCTCCTGGTCGGCATGGTATTCGGCCTTTTGCACGGCTGGGTGGCCAAGGACCAGGGCAGCCTGGCCGACCGCGCGCCCCTGGTACGCGATTTCTTCTTCCACGGTGTGTCGGGAAATTCTAAAGCGGGAGCCAAGAAAAAATGAGTGCCACCAAGATCACATTCGCGGCGCTGACGGTTTCGTTGCTGACGGCCCACCCTGCGGCGGCTGAACCCATGACCCTGGCCAAGTGCATTGACGTGGCCCTACACGGCAACCCCGACATCACCAGCGCGAACTTGGAAGTGGAAGCGACCACCGCTCAGCGCAAGAGCGCGCGCGGAGCGTTCGGGCCGCGGCTGCACATGGATGCGGGAATACAGAGGTGGGACAGCCCGCTGAGCGCAAACTTCGCGGACATGCTAATTCCTGTCGTCAACACGGGTCTTGGCAAGAACGGCCTTAACAATCAACTCACCAAGAGTGATTTCACCGGCCAACTCGCGCCACTCGCTCAGCCCATCGAACTCCGCGCGCAAACCACTTGGTCCGCGTCCGTCACACTTGCCCAGCCAATTTCCTCGCTGTGGACGATCAATGAAGGCTATGCCCTGCGCAAGATGGGCGTGGACCTGGCCGGGCTGCAGCGCAAGGTCGCCCGCCGCGACGTCGCCTTTCAGGTGACCGAGGCCTACTATCGGGTGCTGCAGGCCATGCGCATGGCCGATGTGGCGCAGAAGTCGGTCGAGAACATCGACGCTCAGGTCAAGCGCGCGCAATCCTTCTTCCGCGCGGGAACCGTGGGCCGCAACGATGTGTTGCGCGCCGAATTGGGCTTGGCCGCAGCCAAACAGCGTCTGATCCAGGCCAACGGCGGCGTGGAGCTGGCGCGTGGACAACTGGCCAGGCTCATGGGCTTGCCGCCGGAAAGCCCGATCGATCCGGTGGATTCGATGACGGATGTCGCTGTAACGCCTATGTTGCCCGCCACGCAGGCCGAGGATCGCGCCGTGGCCGACCGACTGGAGATAAAGGAGATCGCGGCGCAGACCGAGTTGGCTCGGGCGAGCGAGAGCCTGGCCAAGTCGAAGATGCTGCCCCAGATAAACGCCGTGGCCAACTACACCCACTCGTCGCCGGCGACGATGTTTGCCCCGAAGCAGGATATCTGGTTCATCGGCGGCACCGCCTCTTGGGACATCTGGGAAGGCGGCGGCACTTACTACGGCATCGACGAAGCAAAGGCGCGTTTGGCGCAGGCGTTGTCCGCCCGACGCAAGGCCGAGGACGGAATTCGCCTGGAAACCCGCAGTGCACATGTCAACGCAACCACCGCTTCGGAGGCGCTGACCGTGGCTCGCGACGCCGTCGCGCAAGCCGAGGAGAATTTCCGCATCGAGCAGAAGCGCTACGAGAGCGGGGACAACACCTCGTTCGACGTGCTGGATGCCGAGAACCAGCTCACCACTGCGCGCGGCCAGTTGCAAGCCGCGACCTACGACAGCCTCATCGCCCAATCCAATCTGGCCCGCGCTATTGGCCAGCAAAGTCCAATCCAGGGCAGTGCCCTATGACTCAAGAAATTCTCAATCAGCCACAGTCAACCCCGCAACCGAGGTCCATCATGACCGCCCGCCCACTCCTCGTCCCGTTCTTTGTCCTTGCCACCCTGTCGTGCCAGCGAGATGCCGAGGTTGCCCGCCTGCCGCAGGCCAAGACGACCCCGGCTGCGGCCGCCGCGCCGGCCCCGACGCCGCCAGCACCTGCGCCCGTGCCCGTGGCGGCCGACCCGCCTGCGGCTTCCGCCGGGGCGGCCAGCCCGTTCCTGTCGGGCACGACCGAGGCCCACCGCAAGAGCACCCTGACGCCCAAGGTGTCGAGCGCGGTCACCCGCGTGCACGTGCGCGAGGGCGATATCGTCAAGCAGAACCAACCCCTGGTCACTCTGGACACCCGCGACTTTGTCCTGCGCGCCCAACAGGCCACCGCTGCGCGCGACGGGGCCAAGGTCCAGCTCGACGCTGCCAAGCTGGATTGGGATCGCATCAAGTCCCTGCTGGCGGAAAAGGCGGTTCCCCAGAGTCAATTCGACATGATCGATGCACGCTACAAGGGCGCCAAGGCCGGCCTGGCTGCCGCCGATACCGCGGTGGCCATGGCGCAGAAAGCGCTGCACGACTCGGTGGTGCGCGCGCCGTTTGACGGTCTCATCGTCAAACGCTTTGTCAATGAGGGCGAATACGCCTCGGTCATGCCCGCCACACCCCTCGTCAGCATCGAGGAGATCGATCCGATCGACTTGCGCATTCAAGTGCCATCCACCGACATGGCCCAGGTCGCGGTGGGCTCGCCCGTGCACGTGCGCCTGCCGGCCACCGGCCAGGAACTGGATTTGCGCTTAACCCGCGTAGTCTCCGCGTCCGACCCGCACACCCGCACCTTCTCCGCCGTCGTGGAGATCCCCAATTCCAACCACAACCTCCGCTCGGGCTTGTACGCCGAGGTCACTCTGCGTCCGCGCGGCGCCGCTGCCCTCACGACAACTGACACGGGCAAGATCAAGAAGCGCGTGCGTTCGCCCAAGGACTAGCCAATGAAGCTCGCCGATGTCTCAATAAAACGTCCGGTCTTCGCCACCGTGATGGTTGGCGTGCTGGCGGTGTTCGGCGTCTGGGCCTATCCCAGGATCCCCATCGACCTGTATCCCGAGGTAGAGTTTCCCATCGTCACGGTCACCGCGGTGTACCCGGGCGCCGATCCCGAGACCATCGAGTCGCGCGTGGTGGACAAGCTGGAAGAAGCCATCAGCACGGTGAACGGCATCAAGGTCATGCGCTCGACCTCGATGGAAAACGTGGGTCTAGTCTTCGTCCAGTTCGAGTTGGAACGCAAAGCCGACCAGGCGGTGCAGGACGTGCGCGACAAGGTCTCGAGCGCACTGAAGAACCTGCCCAAGGATCTGGAACCACCTATCGTCGAGCGGGTGGACATCAACGCAGCCCCGATCATGGCGCTGGCTCTGGCCGGCCCGATGGAAAAGCGTGATCTCACCGCCCTGGCCAAGGACGTGGTCAAGCAACAACTGCAGGCGCTGAATGGCGTGGGCGGAGTTGACATAATCGGCGGCCAGGAGCGCGAATTCCACGTGTGGATCGATCCGCAGCGACTGGAATCCTACGGTCTGGCAGTGGGTGACGTGGCGCAAGCCATGGTGGCGCAGAACGTGGAAATCCCAGGCGGCCGGTTGGACGTGGGCAAGAACGAGCTGTCCATCAAGACCCGTGGTCAGGTGTTCTCGGCCGTTGAGCTGGGCAACATCATCATCACCGCCGCCGCAGGTGCGCCGGTGCGCATCGCCGATGTGGCACGGGTGGAAGATGGAGCCGAGGAGCACCGCTCCTACGCCACCCTCAATGGCAAGTCGTCGGTCACGCTTCTCGTGCGCAAACAGTCTGGCGCCAACACGGTCGACGTTTCGCACAAGGTACGCCAGGCGCTGGACAAGCTGCGCCCGCGCCTACCCCAAGACGTCACCATCGCCATCCCCAACAACAGCGCGGTCTTCACCGAGAACATGATCAACGACGTGAAGTTCGACCTGGTCTATGGCGCGGTGCTGGCGATTCTCATTATCATGTTCTTCCTACACGACTGGCGTGCCACCCTGATCAGCGCGCTGGCCCTGCCGGTCTCGGTCATCGCCACCTTCGCCTTCATCCAGGCCATGGGCTTCACCCTGAACCTCATGACGATGCTCGCGCTGTCACTGTCCATCGGAATCTTGATCGACGACGCCATCGTCGTGATCGAGAACATTCACCGCCACCTGGAGATGGGCAAGCCACCCATGCGGGCCGCGGCCGAGGCCACCGGCGAGATCGGCCTGGCGGTCATGGCCACCACGGCATCCATCTTGGCGGTGTTCGTGCCGGTGGCCACCATGAAAGGCATCATTGGCCGCTTCTTCGTGCAATTCGGCTTGACCGTGGCGTTCGCCGTGACGGTGTCGTTGTTCGTGGCTTTCACCTTGACGCCCATGATGTCGTCGCGCTTCTTGCGTACGCATACCGGCAAGGGGCCGGTGGGCCGGGCCATCGAACGCTTCCTCGACGCCATCGAAGGCGCCTACCGGGCCGTGCTGGGCGCGGCGCTCAGGCAGCGCGCGCTCACGATTCTGGTCGCAGTCGCCGTCTTTGCCGCCAGCATCTTCTTGGTTTTCGTGGTGCCCAAGGAGTTCATGCCCACTGAGGATCGCAGCATGTTCCTGGTCAAGATCGAGTTGCCCACCGGCTCGGCCCTGGCAGTCAACGAATCCTTCAGTGAGTCCATCGCCACCAAGATCCGATCCATCAAGGGGGTCAAGGACACGCTGGTCACGATTGGCGGCACCTCACAGTCCGAGATCAACCGATCAGAGATTCAGGTGAACCTGGTGCCCAAGAAGGCGCGGGCCTTCACCCAGCTTCAGCTCATGGATTACGTGCGCAAGGAGTTTCCCGGCTGGACGCCACGCCAGGACATCAATTTCGCGGTCGAGCCCTTGCAAATGATCGGGGGCGGCAACTCGGCCTTTCGCAGTTCCATTTTGCAGTTCAACGTGCGCGGCCGCGACTACGCCGAGATCAGCAAGACCACCGACGAGCTGATGGCCTGGATGAAGTCGCAGCCTGGGTTCGTCGACGTGGATGTCTCCTACCGCGGGGGCAAGCCGGAAGTGGCCATCAACATCGACCGCGACCGCGCCGCGGACTTGGGCATCCCGGTGGCCGCCATTGCTAGCACCGTCCGCAGCTTGATGGCCAACGACAAGGTCACCGAAATCACGGCCGATGGCCAGCGCTGGGATGTGCGTTTGAAACTGGACGAGGCCTTCCGCCAGAAGGCGGCCGATCTGCTCGCTTTCAAGATCCGCTCGACCACGGGCCAGCTAGTCAGCATGTCGAACCTGGTGTCGATCAACGACGGCGTCGGCCCGGCCAAGATCGATCGGCAAAACCGTCAGCGCCAGATCACAGTGTACGCCAATCTGAATGGCAAGGCATTGGGCCAGGCGGTGACTGAGACAGAGGCTGCGGCGAAGTCCAAAGTGCCTGCGACAATGACCACCGACTGGGCGGGTATGGGCGACATCATGCGTGAATCATTCGGCTACCTGTTTGGCGCTCTGATTCTGGCCGTTATTATTGTGTACCTGGTGCTGGCCGCGCAATTCGAGAGTTTCCTGCACCCGTTTACCATCATGCTGTCGCTGCCCCTGTCCATGGTGGGCGCTCTGGGTGCCATCGCGCTCGCCCACCAACCCATCAACATCATGACCATGATCGGTATCATCTTGCTCATGGGTCTGGTGACCAAGAACGCAATCTTGTTGGTGGACTACACCAATACCCTGCGACGACAGGGCAAGAACCGGCGCGAGGCGCTGCTGGCGGCCGGCCCGGTGCGCTTGCGACCGATTCTGATGACCACCGGGGCGATGATCTTCGGCATGATGCCGGTGGCAGCGGGACTTTCGGAGGGCGGCGAGATGCGCGCGCCCATGGCCATCGCGGTCATCGGCGGCCTCATCACCTCCACTATGCTTACCCTGGTGGTGATACCGGTCGCCTACGACATCATCGATGCGATCGCGGAACGCATGCTGGGCCATGCCACCGTCATGCACGAAGGCGAGGAGACGCCGCTCGAGGCCAAGGCCAAGGGCCACGTGGCGGCGGCCACCTGATCCTGCGGCTACCATTGGTTCCAGCACTCAGATGCAATGCTCAAGCGTCAACGCCACGCTGCTGCCGCCGAACGTGGTCAGAGTCGCCTCGCCGCACGCGCTGCCAAAGCTGAGGGTTTCAGACTTGCCTGCGCGCGGGCCGTTCAACTTGGTCGTGGTCACGCTGCCCGCAGTGGGGAAGCAGCAGCTGCCGTCGCCATAAGTGACGCCGGCAAACGCGGTGCTGCTGGTGCGCTGGGCGATGTTGTGCTGGACCGTCACCGTTCCATTGACCACGCGCCCGCCAGGCGGGCCAGCCACATCGACGCTTCCGGTGACCGTGTGATCCC
The DNA here is from genome assembly GCA_003157775.1 of Myxococcales bacterium. Taxonomy (GTDB): domain Bacteria; phylum Myxococcota_A; class Polyangia; order Fen-1088; family Fen-1088; genus Fen-1137. Next base: position 24,344 of record PMKP01000270.1, read on the forward strand.
ATAGGATCGCGCTCCGGCCCGCGGCACTGGTCACCGTGCCGGTCAAATGACTACCGTTGATTACCAGGGTGCCACCGGTATCGCAGCCGCCGGCACCACAGGTCGCGATCACGCCGTCGTCGCTAGGTGCAGGCGCAACCGTTGCATCGTAGCCGGTGTCGGCCCCGTTCGTGTCGTGGGTAATGGAATACGAATCGCCATTTGGGCCAGTGAGGGTGCGGGTGTTGCCGGCAGCCCCAGTGGTTCGCACAAGCGAGCAGTCCGCCGCCTGGTGCCCGATGAACGGGTGAAGGGCGTCGCAACTCCGGCCGTAGACCAGGGTGAAGCTCCCGTCCCAAATCGCCGAGGCGGTCCTTCCGTTCTTCCAGGTCACGCTGCAGCTCACCGGCGTATATGTGTACGGATTGCGGGCTGGACCGGCAAAGGCCGGGCTCAAGCTTCCGCCGGTACAGGTCCAGGTCGCCGCCCAGGCCATGCCCACCGGATTCAACAGCTCAAGTGCGCGGGCGAAACTGGACCGCCTTGCGCGCCCGCGCGGGCCGTTCCAGCCCAGGGCCGAGCCGCCGGTGTTGTTCAGGGCGCCGCTGACCACGCTGACCGCCACCTCCGAACCTTGCCCATCGACTACGTCGCCCGCGCCAGCCTCGTGGTTGGCGCCACAGCCGGCCTGCATGCAGGCCGCGAAGATCAGTGCAGAGCAAAACCTGTCTCGTCGCTGCATGATGCCCTCCTCTAGCCCATGCGAGTATTGTAATTCCTGCCTCAGCATTGGGCAAGTCACAGGGCGGCGGGGCCAAGTGAACCCGTGCAGGGGCTGCCACTCTGCCCCTTCGACTTTGCGTCCGTGCAGGGTTACCCTCGGGGCGCACGGCATTCAGCACCAACCATGATACTGAAACGCATTCCCATCATCCTCGCGCTCCTGTTTGTGGCCCTGCTGCTGCTGCATTTTCACGACCTGTCCAACTTCACCCGACCGCTGCTCGACTTCGACGACACCGAATTCATCGCGCCCATCGCAGGGATGGGCGTGTCGGCCTACATCAACGACTGGATGTTGCAGCCGGACCACTATGCCTTTCCGCTGCGCGACCTCACCTTCGTCGCAGATTTCAAGTTGAGTCGTCTGCTGGGGTTCCAAACCTTCTGGCTCACCAACTTCGCCATCTACGCGGCGACACTGTTCGTGCTCTTCCGCATCTTTCGCATCTACTACCGCTCGCGGCCGTTTCTTTTGGTCGGTTGCCTGGCGCTCATCGCCCTTCATCCCATCAATGTCCACATGGTGGAATGGCTCTCCAACCGCAAGCACCTGTTGGTTGCGCTCATCCTGGGTTTTGGAACCTGGAAAGCACTTGCGCAGAAGGCCAGTGGAGCAACCCCCACCCTGCGCGATTGGCTGGTCTACTTTGGGTACTACCTGGCGGCCTGGCTCTGCTTCCCCTCGGCTGCGCTGTGGATCTTTTGGTTGCTCTTTCTCTTCCACGCGGAACTGCGCAGGCGCAAGGACCGTGGCATCCCACTTTGGGCAGGGGCAATCGCCTTGGCTGGATTGGCCTACTACTTGATCACGGCCATTGCCTCGGACTACCGGACCAGGGCCGGCGCCGAGGTCCGGCCGATCTTCTTTGCGCTGCAGTCGAGCGGCCGCGCCCTGTTCAATATGCTGTTCCCATTCCAGATCGAGCCCTACTACCGCCTGGGCCACCCCTTCGCTTGGATCGGGCTGGCTCTGCTTTTCGCCGTTTCCGGTCTCGCCTACTACCGTTTCCGGACGATCTCCGCCGACCGTCGCCACTGGTTTGTGCGCTTCTTCCTCTTGGCTTCGGCCCTTTACCTTCCCAATGCGAGGGTCTTCTTGGGATACTCCGAATTCGCCTGGTCGGATCGCTACCTGCACGGCTGCCTGCCCTTCTTGCTGCTGGCCACTTTGGTCCTGTTGCTGGCGCCGGATGCCGTTTCCAGTGCGTCTCCTCCTGCTCCGGCCGCGCCGATGGCGCCATGGCGCTGGCCCGCGCTTGCAGTTTTCACCGCGGTCGCGCTCGTCTACTTCATTCTGGACTGGCGGCTGGTTCCCAAGTGGAAGGATGGTCTCGCGCTTTTCACCAGCTGTGTGCATGAAGAGGAAGCGCCCAAGTGCCTATCGATGGCCATTGACAAGGCATTCGAACGCGGGGGCTGCGCGCTGCTCTCCGGCTTCTTGGAGACGGCCCACCGGATCGCTTCGACCGCGAGCACCGCGGCCGACAACACCTTCCGGTCGGAGGCTCCGCTTTACGAGGGGCTGTGCATCGCCAGCGAGCTCCACCAGACCGCAGACGAGAAGCTGCGGAAGATCGAGGGTCTGCGATCAATCTACCCGATGACCGACCATCTCATCCTGGCGGAAATTCTGGTACTTCTGCAGAAACGGGATCATGACGGCGCGCTCAGGCTCGCGAATGCTACCTACTTCAATCCGGCCGTCCCCATGCCTGGCGCCTCTTCCAAGATCATTAACATGATCCGAGGCCAGGCCGATGCGCTCTGTGTGTTGCGCGAGCTAGTGGCGCAGGATCGAGGCTGCAGAAAGGCGCTTGAGCTTTTCCAGAGCCGCGTTCCCACTGCGCCCGTCAATCAAAAGCAAATCGACTGGACCTTCCGCCGAACCCTGACGGCGTTCAATGACGGAGTATGAGATGCGGTGCCAGGAGACGGCTCAGCCCGAGCACGTCGACGTCTCAATCATGGAAGAAATATGTCTATGGTGCAGTCTTCCCTGCAATAGACCATGCCCGTGTCCGAAGGATGCATATTTTGGTCGAGTCGCACTCCGTTCAGGTCACCCAGGTCGCACTGTTCGCCCGGGTCGATCTTGCCATCGCCACAGTAGGGAGGCTTCGTGCATCCGTAGCTACACCCACCCTTCCCGGAAACCCTGCCATTGTCGTTGCCCAGGTCGCACTCCTCGGGGCCATTGACCTGGCCGTCCCCACAGTAGGGCCCGAACTTGCATCGAGTCGTGCACCCTCCGTACCCCTGATCGCTGTTCTGGACGCCGTCGTCACATTCCTCACCCGGCGACAGGAGGCCGTCGCCACAGATGCCGACCTTGCCGGCATCCTGTCCGCCGTCTCCACACGACACGTGAACGCAAGAAACACCGGAGCAGTCCCAGCAGGGATCGACCAGACAGTTGCTGGCGCAC
>PMKP01000242.1:0-8485 GCA_003157775.1 Myxococcales bacterium
AGGTATAATACTCGAGGTATTTGACCGAGGAGTGATGCGTCGGGCGGGGTCCGCAGCAGCGACTGCGACGGGAGAATTTCAATCAGTAGTGTTAACTTCTGCCGCCTAGGTGCCGACAAGTTCTAGGTGAGCGGCACTGTTCTGACCTCAGCAAGACTTCGGGGAATGGCCGAGCTTTGGCTGGACGGGGACACACCCAGCGAGGCGGATCTGCGCGCTGCTGACAGTTTGGCGGCTAGGATGGCCGCCTTCGAGGGCATCCGGCCCTTCTCCGCAGTCGTGCAGGAACTAGTCGACTACGTCTCCCGACCTGATTTCAAATTCGATAGGGTCAGGGAACTGATCGAGGCCGATCCAGCGCTGGCAGCGCGGATTATGCGCGTGGCGAACTCCGCGGCCTACCGCGTTTTCGAGCCCTGCAGCTCGGTGAGCAAGGCCGTCGTGCGCATCGGTGCGACCAATGTGTGCGAGCTGGCTATGGCCATGTCCGCCATGACCTTCTTTCAAGATCTGGGCGGGGTAGGAGAGAAGATTCGCGACCACTCGGCGGGCACAGCGGCGGTGGCGCGCGAGCTGACGTTCCGTCTGGGTCGCGCCACGGCCTCTCCCAAGGTGTTTCTCGCGGGCCTTCTGCACGATATTGGCAAGTTGCTCCTCATCCAGACGGGCGACACGGCCTACGCCGCTCTTGCAGGGGAAAACCTTGCGCCTAACAGCGTTCACCTCAAGGAACAAGCGCAATGGGGCTACGACCACGCCATTCTTGGCGGCCAAGTGCTGATGTCTTGGAAGTTGCCCGAGCCCATCCCGCAGATAGTTGCCTGTCACCATCAGCCCAAAGTTGCCCAGAGAAAGTCCGCGATCGTCGCCCTGTCCGTCGATCTGCTGCGCGTCGCTGACAACGTTGACTGGCTGTTGGAGCAACAGCACGACGCGGATTCCCTTCACGTGCAGAAATTGGTGCAATCCCCGGACGGAACCCGGATAGGCCTCCGTGAAACAACCTTGACGGAACTGTGGGACGACCTTCGCACCGTGCGACAGGAAGCCCTGTCGGTGTTCAAGTAGAGGCGTTTTGATGCTGGAACCATGGGTCATCGATGGAATCCTTCGTCGCGAAAGAGATCGTCGACGCGTTGATCGTCCACCGCTTGAGCTTCCGGTTCCTGACCCCGAATTGCCAAGCAATAGCGATCCCGGCACGGACTATCACGAGCGGGGCAACTCGGTGCCCGAGCGCGGCGTGGTTATCATGGGAACGTGATTCCGCGGCGCGCCCTTGACACTACTGATTGAAATTCGGACCNNCATCTGCGGCAGCACGACGTCGGTCAGCAGCAGGTGGATCGTGCCAGGGTGCGCTTTGCGGGCCAGCAGCGCGTCGCTCGGACTCGCGGCGGTCAGCACGGTGTAGCCGGCCTCGCTGAGAATCCGTTTGGCAACGTCGCGCACGGCCTCCTCGTCTTCAACCAGGAGCACGGTCTCGGTTCCTGTCGGCCGGTCCTGGACCGCCGGCAGTCTGCTGCCGGTCACCGTCGTGCTGGCCGAGAGATCCCGCGGCAGGTAGATCTTGAACGTGGTTCCCTGGCCGGGCTCGCTGTACACCCAGATGTTGCCGCCGCTCTGCTTGACGATGCCGTACACGGTGGAGCTGTTCGAGCTCTGCTCGCTCGGCCTCGGCCCGTTTACGCGGGGTGATGTCGCGCACGACGGCCCACATGCCTATTGGTGGTCCAGGACGTCATGTCGACGACGGGCGAACTATTGGTTCCCCGCGGCCACGAAATCACGCAGGCCATCTTGTACCGGCTTCGCAGTATGGCGCCCGGTAGCGTGCGGGAGCCTCTAGTGGTCTTTCGGGCCTCCTAGCATCTTGAGAGCGAGACACAGCAAAGGGACGACGTGCATAACGCTTTCGGAGAGCTAGAGATGCTTCATCGGCATTTCCGCGGACAGTTGTGTCAACTCGGTTTGGAGGCAGATACGCCGCCAAGCAAAGAAGCCTGGAGAGAGTTGGTCGATCGGATTAGCAGTGCCTACGAGGCGCTCGACCGCGAGCGGTGCTTGGCTGAACACTCGATCCAAGTGGCATTGCGTGAGATGGAGGAGCTGAACGCAAAGCTCTCCCAGGAACGCGACAAGCTCGCGAGCGTTGTCCACGCCGCGCCTATCGGGCTGGCGATCGTCGAGCCTGCAGGCCGCATCCTCGATCTCAACATGGCCCTGGAAGAGGTCATCGGATTCTCCTCACGGGAAGCCATAGGCAGATCCATTTGGGAGTTCATGCCAGCCGAGGAAATGGAGGCCATTCAAGAAGAATTTCGGGATCTGCTCTCGGGAAAAGTATCGACAAGCCGGCAGCACCCTCGAGTGATTGCCAAGGATGGCCATGTCGTGCTGGTCGAATTCGGACTGGTCGCGGTGCGAGACGCTGAGGGCAAACCGCAGGTCGTGGTCGCAAGTGTCGTGGATGTCACATCCCAGAACCGGCTCGAAATCGAACTGCGTCATTCCCAAAAACTGGAATCGGTCGGTCGGCTGGCGGCCGGAATTGCGCACGAGATCAACACCCCGATCCAGTTTGTCGGGGACAACGTCGACTTCCTCTCGGGCGCGTTTCAGCAAGTCCTTGCGCTGTGTGATACCTACGGAAAACTGTGCGCGAAGGCGGCCAGTGTTCCCTTGTCTGCCGAAGATATCGAGGGATTGAAGAAGCAGGAGGAACAGGCAGACCTTGAGTACATCCGGGCAAACGTCGCTACTTCAATTGCCTCGACCATCGATGGCGTGGGCCGGGTTGCCAGGATCGTGCAATCCATGAAGGCTTTCGCGCATCCCGATCACGGCGAGCGAGCCGTGGCCGATCTGAATGCGGCGTTGCGGGACACCTTGACCGTGGCAACCAACGAGCTGAAGTACGTGGCCAAAGTGGAGACGGACTTTGGGAAGATTCCCGCGGTGCCGTGTTTCGTGAACGACCTCAATCAGGTCTTCCTGAACCTGCTGGTGAATGCTGCGCACGCCATAGGCGACGTGGTTGGCAAGAGTGGAAGACTCGGTGTCATCCGCGTGCGGACCTACCTGGAAGGAAGCATCGTGGTCATTGCCATAAGCGACACAGGGACCGGGATCCCTGAGGCCGTGCAAGGAAGGATCTTCGACCCGTTCTTCACCACAAAGGAGGTCGGCAAGGGCACAGGACAAGGGCTGGCACTGGCACGGGCCGTGGTGGTCGACCAGCACGGCGGCTCGCTAACCTTTGAAACCGAGATGGGCAAGGGCACAACATTTTTCGTCCGGATTCCCTTTGACTTCATCGAGGTCCCGGACGAAGCCTAGCACTACTGTGTTAAGAATGAAGTGAGCGTTCGCCATGCCTGACCAGCGCCAGCACCGCGGACGCCATCCCGCCGACAGCCGACTCTTCGCATCTGCCGAGCTGCCAGTCCTGCGCCAGGCGACCGAGGAGTTGTCGTGGCTATTCGAGCGCGGGTACAGCCAGACCGCGGCTCTCAAGCTGGTGGGCGATCACTTCGGCCTGCGCGAGCGACAGCGTCTTGCGGTATTGCGCAGTTCCTGCAGCGAAAGTGCGGCCACTGAGCGCCGCCGGCGACGACTGACGGTCACCGAGCTGCAGGGCCAGCGACTCGCCGTGGATGGCTTCAACTGTCTCATTACTACTGAAGCGGCTCTCTCCGGCGGTCTCTTGCTGCGCGGCCGTGATCAGGCTCTGCGCGATCTCTCCAGTGTGCATGGCAGCTACCGCCAGGTGCAGGAAACCGAGCGCGCCCTACAAATGCTGGGCAACGTGATTGCCAGCGCCGCACCCGCCGAAGTGCGCTGGTTTCTCGACCGTCCCGTCTCGAACAGCGGCCGGCTGCGCGGCCTCACCGAGGCAATGGCTGCGTCGGCGGGCTGGCACTGGCAGGTCGAGCTTGCCGACAATCCCGACCGCGCCATCGCCGCCACGGGTTGGGTGGCCGCCTCAACCGATGCGTGGCTGCTCGATCACTGCCCGCACTGGGTCTGCCTGCCGGATGCAGTGATCGCGCAGGCCGTAGCCAGCCCTTGGATTGTCGACCTACTCTAAAGGGGCGTCTCAGCCTTGGTCGACCACCGTCACGTCCAGGTCACCGCTGGCAGATAGGCATGCCGCTTTCCCCGTCGATCGGAGTGATTTCGGACACACGTGGACTGCCTGATCCACCCTGCTGGGGACTGTGCCGCGGCAGTCCCGCGGACATTATCCTGGCCCGGCATGCGCCTGCCGTGCAAGACTGGTTCCCCCGTGAGCCCCGCCGAGCAACCCACGAGCCCCGCCGCGCCTTCTGCGGACGCGCCCAAGCCCAGCAAGCCGCCTGTGCTTCTGCGCGCCACCCTGGCTGAGGTGGTGGGCTCGTCCATGCGCGTGGCCGGCTTGTCGGTCATCGAGCGTGCCATCAAGCAGTTGCATCGCCAGAAATACCACGTGGTGCTGGCCTCCGACGGGAGCTGCCGCTTGCCCCCCTACTTGCCCGCCTCGGTGCAGGTGCACAAGGTGCCCAAGCCCGAGAACCTGACGTCTCTGCGCCGGGAAATGTCGGGCGCCATCGAGGTGGGCGCCGACGAGGTGCGCCCCAGCAGCGACTCGCTCGAAGGCACCGTGCGAGTCATCGATGAGGCCAGCCGCCGCCGCGCCGAACGCGCCGTCTTCGCTGATCTGCTGCGTGGCGATCTGGGTTTCGTCGCGCGCTACCTGAACAAGCCGGTGTCGTTCTTCATCACGCGCCACCTGCTCTGTAGCCTGCCCTTTACCCCCAATCAGGTCACCCTGGGCGCGGCCGTGGTGGGCCTGGCAGGCGCGCTGCTGGTCTCCAGTGGAGGCCCCGCCCTCATGGTGTGGGGCTTTTTCCTCGCGCATCTGCAGTCGATCCTGGACGGTTGCGATGGCGAACTGGCACGGGTGCGCTTCCAACAGAGCGCACTGGGCGAGTGGCTGGACACTCTGGTGGATGATGGGCTCAACATCGTGCTTTTCGCCTGCATCGGAGTTGGCATCTTCCGCGCTACCGGCAGTTCTTTGGCACTGGCTGCAGGTCTCCTGAATGCAGCCGCGCACCTCCTGTACGACGTGGTCGCCTACCGCGAGCTCAGGCTCCAGGGCGCGGGGGCCGAGGTCATAAAGGTGCGCTGGCACCTGGCCGGCAGCCCGGACATGAAAGCCAGGGCGGCCAAGCGCAAGCGCGACCTGCTCGTCTATGTGCACAGCATCGGCCGGCGCGACTTCTTCATCTTGGCCTTTCTCGTCTATGCCTTGGTCGGCGTTCCCTGGGTAGCGCTCGTCCACGCGCTTCTCATAGCCTGGCCGCTGGCCGTAATCGCAGTGGCGCAGGTGATCTGGCGCGCCCGCGGGGGTAACTAACCCGCGTGTGGTGGACCGTGGATCGCGCTACATCCAGGCAGATCGGCAAAGCGACTTGCTTCCTGACGGCGAGACGCTATACTTGTATAGCGTCTCATCGAGGTCAGCCCATGCTCGCGATACGTCTCCCACCTGAGGTTGAAGATCGCTTGGCGTCCCTGGCGAAAGCCACGGGGCGAACCAAGACGTTCTACGCTCGCGAGGCCATCGTTGAGCATATCGAGGATCTGGAGGACATCTACCTTGCCGAGCAGCGCCTCGCCGAGATCCGCGCTGGACGCGCCTCCACCGTCCCGCTCAAAGACGTAATGAAGCGCCACGGGATGTGAGGTCCAAGCGTTGCAAGACGGCGGATGAGCAGACGCATCTGGACTATCGAATTTGCTCGCGCGGCATCGCGCGAGCTTGACGCCCTGGACGCCCAGGTCGCGAGGCGTATCTTGAGGTTTCTCAATGAGCGCCTCGCGACGCTCGAAAATCCCCGTGTCATCGGTGACGCCCTGAAGGGCTCCAAGCTGGGCGATCTCTGGAAGTACCGGGTGGGCGACTACCGAATCATCGCGGACATTGAGGATCAGTTGATTCGGATCCTGGTGGTGCGTATCGGAAACAGGAAAGAGGTCTATCGGTAAGACGCGCCCCCTGCAACGAGGGTAGACAGGCGGCGCGAGTCGTCGTCTAATGTGGCCCGATGGCTTTGCGTGCGGTCCATACCACCATGTCGTCGCGAAACACGGCATCCGCGGGGACGATCCAGGCCGTGCTCGCCATTCGCTGGGTGTTCCCGAACTCGCGCGGGATGCTCACGCGCCTTGCGGACGAGTGCATTGTTCTTGGCCGCGACGAAGATTGCCAGGTCAAGCTGCTCGGCAAAGAAACCTCGCGCCACCACGCCGAGATCCGCCGCGACGGACCACTCTATGTTTTGAAGGACCTCGACAGCAAAAACGGCGTCTTCGTAAGCGGCGCGCGGGTCAGCGAATCCCCGATCTCGCCCGGCCACGTCTTGCGCCTGGGCGAATGGATCGGCATCGTGATTCAGGTCTCGCCCGACGCCGTTGATTCTGATCCGGTCTTCGATCTGCTCGCCGCCAATCTGGCCGGCGGGCCCGTGCTTCGCCCCATCCTTGAACAGGCAAAGAAGGCCGCGTCCAGTGAACTGCCAACCGTCATTCTGGGTGAAACCGGAACCGGCAAAGAGGGTTTTGCCCACGCCATGCACGAGTGGAGCGGCCGGAAAGGACCCTTCGTTGCGGTGAACTGCGCCACGCTTGTGCCGACCCTGGCAGAAGCCGAGCTGTTCGGTTACCGCAAAGGTGCATTCACCGGCGCCGACCGGGCCAGCCCTGGCTTCTTCCGCGCCGCCCAGGGCGGAACCCTGCTGCTCGACGAGGTGACTGACCTGCCCGAGCCGATCCAGGCCAAGTTCCTGCGCGCGCTTGAGCAGCGCGAGATTGCACCCCTGGGCGAGTCAGTTCCCGTGCCCATCGACGTGCGCGTGCTGGCCGCCACGCAGATTCCACTTGCCCAGGTGGTGACCGAGCGCCGCTTCCGTGCCGACCTGTGCGCGCGGCTTGACGGCCTGACCATCCGCCTGCCGCCGCTGCGCGAGCGCAGGCAGGAGATCGCCTACTTGTTTTCGCACCTGCTCCGTCTGCACTCCGGCGGCCGGCCGCCAGAGGTCGAAGCCCGCCTGGTCGAGCAGCTCTGCCTGCACGACTGGCCCTTCAATGTGCGCGAGCTGGACCTGCTGGCGCGTCGCCTGCTGGTCCTGCATGGGCAAGAGGAACTCCTGCGCCGCTCGCATCTGCCGGCGCACATCCTTGACCGTCCGGTTGCGGGCGATGCGGTGCCTGCCCCGGTTGCATCAGTTGGATCAGGCGCGGTTTCGGCGGCCCGGAACCCGCCCGAATCCCACCGCGCCCGGCGCGGGCGCGAGCTGTCGCTGCTGACTGAGGCCCTGCGCGCCCACAAGGGCAGCGTCGCGCGCGCTGCCGCAGCCATCGGCATCTCACGCCAGCGCGCCTACCGTCTGATGGAAGCGGGCGGGATCACCGGCGCCGGCGATGATCCCGCGCCAGGGGAGGCGCAGTGATTCAGGGAAGTCCTATTCCAGAATCCAGACGCCGAGCGCCTTGATTTCGTCGTACATGGCGTCCGGGGCCAGGTCAATGTCGCCGGGCCACTCGACGAAGCCGTGATCGCAGCGCACCTGCGCGAACACCGTGGGATCCTTCAACGCCGAGAATACTCCGTGAAGGTGCGTGTCGCGCAACACCACCTCGCCCGACAGGCCGTCCGCGAAGCGAACCGAAAGGCGGCGCTGCGGAAGGGGCGTAACGCTCACGACATCGTAGGGCATCATCGGTATCACTCCAGGGGCTGGAGCTGCTGGGGCTGCTGAGAGTATAGCGTTTCGCGTCCGCCGTCGCACATCCCAAAATGATATCCCAAAATGCGGGTCTGGACAGGTGAGGCGACTCGTCGTCTAATGCGGCCCGATGGCTTCGGGTATTGACCATAGGACCACGGCGTCGCGGGACACGGCCGCCGAGGGACTTGCGCAAGGCCCAGGAGAAGCGCAGTGACTCAGGGCTACGGCGCAGTCGACACGCGCGTGGGAAGAACCGCGGGCGGAAAGTACCGCTTGGTGCGCTTGCTCGGCTCGGGCGGCATGGGCGAGGTCTACGAGGCACAGCACTCGAGCATTGGCCGCCGCTTCGCCATCAAGTTCTTGCACCCACTTCTAGCCGGCAACAGCGAAGTCGTGGCCCGTTTTCAGCGTGAGGCGCAGGCAGCCGGCGGCCTGGAAAACGAAAACATCGCGGCCGTGGTGGACATCGGCGTTGCCGACGACGGGGCACCCTACCTGGTCATGGAGTATCTCGACGGTGAAGACCTTGCCCACTTGCTGGTGCGCGGTGGTCCCCTGCCCGTTCCGCGGGCCGCGTACATCATCATCCAGGCCTGCCGTGGGTTGGCCGCCGCGCACGGCCGCGGCATCGTCCATCGCGACCTCAAGCCCGAGAACCTTTTCATCTGCAAGCGCAACGACGGCAGCGATCTGGTCAAGGTGCTGGACTT
>PMKP01000242.1:8506-14353 GCA_003157775.1 Myxococcales bacterium
GGCGAGTCGTACAACGAGATCCTGTACCACGTGATCAGCAAGGACCCGGCGCCGCTCGATTCGGTACGGCCCGGCCTGCCACCCGGCCTGGCCGCAGTCGTACACAAAGCCATGGCCCGCGAGGCTGACGATCGCTACGCCTCGGCTGCGGATTTCACCGCGGCGCTGATTCCCTTTGCCGGCCGGGCAGTGACGCCACTCCGCTCGCAGGTTAGATTGGCCGCTGTGGTGGGTGAGACCATGCAGTCGCCGATTTCGTTGCCAGCGATCCCGGTGGCAGCCCCGACTGGGCAGTCAGAGAACATTCCAACTGCTCCGGTGCACGCCCAGTCGCGCGTCATCGTCTGGGCCGTGCTGGCGGTCATCGTGGTGCTGTTGGGCGCCCTGGGCCTGTGGCTGGTCTTGCACCACGAACCAGCGCAGCCACTGGCACCGATGCCGGCACCGGCACCGATTCCGGCACCGGAACCGGTTCCGGCACCGGCACCGGTTCCGGTCGCGGCTCCGACACCGGCTCCCCCCTTCGGGGGCTTCGGGACGGACAGCCCACCCCACCTGCCCCCGCGTGCTTCGCACGCGCCCGTCGCGGTTCCGGCCCCAGCCGAAACACCGCCTCCCTCTGCCAAGGTAGAAAGTCCAACTGAACGTCCACCTGGACGTCCGCCTGGACAACATCCTTCGAAGCACACGGCGCCAACAGTTGCTCCGGCCGCTGAAGGCAAAGTTGTCCCGGCCGCCCAACCCGCCGAAACTCCCGAGAATTCACCAACTCCCCGGCGCAAGCCAGTTCGTTCGATCGATCGCTCGAATCCCTTTGCCGAATAGGCATAGGATGTGCAGTAGGTGAGGTTTGGCATGCGAAGCCTAGTGAAACAAACTGCGTTCTTGGTCATCGTTTTGGGAGCCTTGGCCGCGCCCCAAGCTGCCAGGGCCGGCGCAAAGGAAGAAGCGCGCAAGCACTACGACCGCGCCATCGAGCTGGTCGACGATGGGCAGCTTGAAGGAGCGATCGTCGAGTTCCAGCGGTCGTACGATCTGACCCATCACTTTGCCGTGCTGTACAACATCGGCCAGGTCTTCGTGTCGTTGGCCAAGCCAGTTGAGGCGGTGGATGCCTATGAACGCTACCTGGCAGAGGGGGGCAAGAAGATCCCCGCCGCCCGGCGCGCCGAGGTGGAGCAAGAGATCGCGCGCCAGCAGGCCCGTATTGCAACTCTGTGGATCCGCGGTTTGCCCGAGGGTGCGGCGGTTCGCGTGGACGGCAAAGAGATCGGCAAGGCGCCCATCGCAGCTCCGGTGCGTGTGGGCGTGGGAACGCACACCATCGCGGCCTGGGCCGAAGGTTACGACCCGGCAGAGACAGGGGTAACCGTTGCGGGCGAGGACCAGAAGGTCGTGGACCTGGTGCTGGCCAAGCATGTGGTCGAATCGCCAGCGCCACCGGTGGTGGTGGCGCCAGCGGTGGCACCGGTGATGCCAGCGACGCCGCCTGTACTTCTGCCGACAGTGAGCGCGCCGCTTGTCGTCAGCACTCAGGTTGAGCCACCCGTCACGAAGCAATCAGTCAGCGGTGTTCGCATCGCCGGAATCGTGAGCGGGGCGGCTGGGGTGGCAGGCATGGCGGTGGGGGCGGTGTGCTGGGGCCTCGGGCAAAGCCGGCACGACGATGCCGTGACCAACTGGAACGGACATCTCGACAACCAAGCGCAGAGTCAGCAAAGCCAGGCGAAGAATCTCATGACCGCCGGCAACGTCAGCTTCATCGCCGGCGGCGCCCTGGCCGCGCTGGGTGTGGTCCTGTACTTCGTTGGAGCGCCGGATGGGCAAGCCGCTAATTCCAGCACGCACGCGCAACTGATGCCGGTCGTGGGCCCGGGATTTGCCGGCATCAACGCAGGAGGGACTTGGTAATGTTGAAGATTCGTCTGCTCGCGATTGCGCTTTTGGCGACGCAGGCCGTTGCTTGCAAGATCGATCCATTGCCGCCGCGTCCGAATCGCGACGCCGCAACGGACGTGAGTGGGGGTGGGGGTACAGGCATCGACTCACGTCTCAGTCTCGATGTGGGAGATGCCGCCGCGCCACATCCCGATTCCAATAGTCTGCTCGCTCCCGATCTTGGTTCCAATGTTCCGGCGGACAGCGGAACCAGCACTGGTCCGGATATGGGGACCGGTACAGGCGCCGGTGGGACAGGCGGAATGGACGCATTCCCTGCCACGGGAGGCGCCGGTGGCACAGACGCGCCTTTGGGAACGGGCGGCGCGACCGTGACGGATGGGGGCCCGACGGCAGGCACGGGCGGGACGACTTCCAAGGGCGGGAGCGAGTCGCAGGGTGGCTCGAAAGCCTCAGGCGGGAACCAGTCGCAGGGCGGGAGCCAGTCGCAGGGCGGGAGTCAGTCCCAGGGCGGGAGTCAGTCCCAGGGCGGCGGCGCTCCCCAGGGCGGCACCACGACGGCCGGCGGAACGACAGCAGGCGGGACGACGGCGAGCGGCGGGACGACCAGTGCTGGTGGGACTGTGACAACAGGCGGGACAACCAGCGGTGGATCAATGACAACTGGTGGTGTCGGCGCTCGGGACGCATCGCTCGACGTCACCGTGTCGCCACTAGATGCTTCCGAAGCCGGCCTTGGCTGCAGCACCACATGTGACGACGGCCTGTCGTGCACCACGGACCAGTGCGTCGCTGGCGTTTGCCAGCACACACCCAATCTTGGCAACTGCGTGATCAACAGCACCTGCTACATGGACGGCGATACCAATCAAACGGATAAATGCCAGGCGTGCATTATCGCCAAGTCAACCTCTGCATGGTCGTCTCAGCCCGAGGGCACAGCATGTGGCATTGGCGAATCCTGCCAATCGAACACCTGCGCACCCTGTGGCAACGTTGGCCAGGCCTGCTGTGGCTCAGCCGTCCCCGGTACCTGCGCCATCGGCGCCGCGTGCAACGCCAGTACCGACAAATGCCAAACCGACAAAGCCATCGGTATTTCGGGCGCCTTTGCCACTTTTTGTGCTGTCTTCCAATCGGGCCGTGTGCGTTGCTGGGGCGGCTCTGGCCCTAACCTTGGAATCGGCACAAACACCATTTCCAATGTTGCCGCGCCACCCGTGACTGGTCTCGAGGATGCTGTGCAAGTTTCCGTCGGCCGCAGTGGAGTTTGTGCTGTTCGCGCCACGGGGGGTGTGGTCTGCTGGGGCATTTCGAACATCGAAACCGGGACCGGCACGAGTTCCGCTGTCGCCGTGCCCGGGATCACCAACGCTACGCAGGTCTCGGTTGGCTACGGCACCTGGTGTGTCCGGACCGCGGATAGCAAAATCCTATGCTGGGGCGATAACAGCGACGGCCAGTTCGGCGACAACACGACGAACGGAAGTGCGACGCCAACCCAGATGCTGAATGTCACCGACGCCCAAAGCGTCGCAGCATGTGGCTTTGCCACATGCGTCCTGCGTGTTGGGGGCCAGGTTTCCTGTACAGGAGGCGCCTACCAAAACGGACTGACGACGGAGGTTCTGACGGTGACTGACCTGCCAACTGTGTCGAATGCGACAGATTTGTCCTGCAGTTTGGATGAGTACTATGGGACCGGAGCGTATTGCGCCGTAGGCCAGAATGGCACACTGGCCTGTTGGGGCGCCGGTGGTCAGCAACCAAGCACAGTGGCGGGCGTCGGACAGGTGCTGGCGGCGGTCTGGGATGGTAGCTCCTACTTGGCGATCCAGCAGGATCATTCATTGTGGGCCTTGGGTGATAATAGCTATGGCCAACTTGGCGACGGGACATTTGCTACCCCGACAAGCCACACGACTCCAAAGCTGGCATATGTGAGCACCACGCTGGGGGGCGTTGTCGCGGTGGCTACTGCCGGCCTTGGTGCGGCCATTTCTTTCTGCCTCCTCCGCGACGACGGCAGCGTGAGCTGCGCTGGCTGTAGTGGCAGCGACTGGTACTACGTTGCTCTTGGTGATGGCCAAGCCCAACCAGCGGTCAATCGTACGCCCTTCGTTCCGGTCGTTGGCATTCTCCCGGTCGCCAGCGAGGCCGGGCAATGCTACGACGGCGTCGACAACGACGGCAATGGCCTGACCGACCTCGCCGACCCAGCCTGCGCGCAAGACCTGGGATCGGCCACGGGTTCTTCCGTCGCCACAGTCCCGTTTACCGGCATCTTTGGCAACTACTTGCAGGAGAGCTGCAATCCCAGCAACAGTGGTTACGGCGGCCCCGAGGCTGTGCTCACATGGACCGCGCCCAGCGGCGGCACCTACCAGTTTGACACTAGTGGTAGCTCGTTCGACACGGTACTCGCCGCATTCAATGGCAACCCGCTTCTCACCAGCTCGCTGGCCTGCAACGATGACGGCGCCGGCTTGACGAACGGTGCCTCTGCCATCCAGATTCAGGTCATCACAGGCACCAAGCTGACCCTGGTTGTTGATAGCAAGTCAGACCCCGCCGGACCCGGCTTGACCGCTTCCTTCAACCTCAACATCACCAAACAGTAGGCCGGTATTACCCCACCGGGGTTGAGGTCGCAGGCAGCGCTGGGCAGCGCCGCACCGGGGTTGAGGTCGCAGGCACTGGCTGTCCAAATCTTCGGATCGCCGGAGATCAGATGTTGCCACTCGTGGGTCAAAGGGTCACGCAACCCTTGACGGGTCGCGGCGCGTTGCGTGTGCTATAAAGATTGGTAGTGTGTGAGAACGATAAGCCCCAATCCAGGAGACAGACATGCCAGCGGTGAAAGTCGGCGCGCATCGGGAGGTTCAACTCCCTGATGTCGTTACCAAGCGCCTGCGGATTCGCGAAGGCGCCAAGCTTGAAATGCTTGTCTCGGGCGATGGGATCTTCCTCATCCCTAGCAAGCGCATTCCCAAGGGACAGCGCTACTTCTACACCGAGGAGTGGCAGGCCAAGGAGCGCGAAGCGGACGAGTCGATCGCGCGGGGTGAAGTCACCGGTCCGTTCTCCAATGCCGTGGCGGCGATACGGGCGCTCCGGACCGCCAAGGTGTTCCAGCCGGCAGGAATCTCCGAATAGACCTACGCTGCTTTCCTCTTGGGTTTGGCCGGTCGGTGGGAGGGCGCATGGCGCGAGACGACCTTCATTTCCAGATCAGCGCCAAGCGCAGCCGCCGCGCGGGACACGGAATCGATGGTCATGGTTGGCTTGGCTTGGTCGAGCAGCGAGTGAACCGCCATTCGGCTGGTCCCCATCCGTCGGGCCATCTCCGAGATCGAAACGTTGCCGGCCCGACGCGCCTGCTCAAGCTGCCGCGCGAGGATTTTCTTCTGAGTGAGGATCCTGACCNNCTCCTCAAGCTCGCCGAGCTGCTCGAACATCGAGTCCAGGCTGGATCCAATGCGCTCTCTATTCATGACGATGTGACTTCCTTTTGGCGTCGACGAGCAAGATCGATCTCGGCCGTCGGCGTCTTCTGTGTTTTCTTCTGGAACCCATGGAGAAGCACCATCGTTCCTTCCACGATGATGAAGAACACCCGGTACTGCTGGCCACGATACGACGCCCGCGCCTCGTACAGTCCACCGCCGAATCCGTCAACGTGCGGCTTCCCCAGCGGCCAGCTGTTCTGAACGGTGCGGATCTCGGCGCCGACTTCTTTGCGAACCTCGGCGGGCAGCGACATCAGCCATTCCCTCACAGGCTCGGTGCTTCCCGGGGTTCTGTAGAAGGCGATGGGAAGCGGTACCTCCTTCGACATGGGCATAGTGTACTGATTGCTGTACACTATGGAAAGGCTGCAGTCAACCTGGCGCGGTTTCCGCCACCGCCGCGTCCGGCGGGGCACGTTCTCGTCTAGGAAGAAGCGGA
>PMKP01000038.1 GCA_003157775.1 Myxococcales bacterium
CGGGCGCGGCTGGGGCCGTCGGCGCAGCAGCGGGCGCGGCTGGGGCCGTCGGCGGCGTAGCAGCGGGCGCGGCTGGGGCCGTCGGCGCAGCAGCCGGTGGTTCAAGCACAGAGCCAGGAGCAGGGGCCTTTTCTTCGGCGCCCTTGTCGCCCGCACCCTTGCCACCGCCGGTGGCCTTCTTCGTCTTCTCCTCCTCCTCCTTCTTCTTCATCTCTTCCTGCTGGCGTTTCTCCTCCGCCTCCATCTTCTTCATCTCCTCTTCCATCTTCTTCTGCTGCGCCTCCGCCTTGCGCTGCATTTCCTCGGCCTCTTTCATCATCTTGGCCGCTTCTTCCAGCGCCACGAACACCTCGTCGATGTCCTTGATGCGCTTCTCAGCGTCCTTGCGCGCTTTCGGCGAGGTAGCCCGCGTCAGGAAATCCCGATAGTAGGCCTGGGCTTTTTGCAGCATGGGCTTGTCGCTGCCGCCCTTGTATTCTTGATACAGCAGGCCGAGGTTGAAATACGCATCCGGGCGTTGTGGATCGAGATTCCGAGCCTCGTTGTACTTCTGCTCGGCCTCGTCGAACTTCTTGTTGCCGCGCAAGGCGACCCCCAGCCCTATGATCGCCTCATAGTTGCGTGGCTTGGCCTTGAGTACAGCCCTGAGATTATCTTCCGCGATGTCGTAGTTGCGGAACTTGAGCGACACCGCGGCGAGGTTCAGCCGCGCCTCGAAAAGCGCAGGATCGCCTTCCACCGCAGCGGTGAAGTTCTTGATCGCCTCCGTGTAGTTCTTCTTGGCCAGATAGATCATGCCCAGGGTGTTGTAGACCACCGCCACGGCCTTCTTCATCTCGACCGTGTAGCCCGTTCCCTCGACCGCGGTCTCCTGGGCTGTCTTGCCCTCGTCTTTCTCCTTCGCGTCTTCCTTCTTGCCCTTGCCCTTCTTGGCTTTCTTGCTCGACTCGTCGGTGACGGCCCCCTCCTCCTCGAATTTGCCCGTGGCGATTTCTTGCGCCCTCTTGATGGCCTGAGCACCAACCAGTTTGGCTGCCTCGGGCAGGTCCAAATCGAAGTAGATGAAGCAAAGGCCCGCGTACGCCTGCAGGCTGTTCCCATCCAACGCAAGAACGCGCCGCAGTTCCTTCACCGCCCCGTCGTTGAGCGCCTTCTTGTCGGATCCGCTCGCGAGGCGGGCTCGTTCACGATAGATCTGGGCCATATTGATGCGGGCTGCGATCGAGCCGATCAACGGGTCAGCCTGAATCGAACGCTTGAAGAGCGACTCCGCGTTGTCCTTGTTCCCGCCCTGCCAGGCCACGTAGCCCAGATTCGCCAGGGCCGGCGCAAAGGGCTTGGCTCCGCTTGCGAGCTTCTCCCAGATGCTGACCGCGTCGCTCCTCTTGTCACACTCAAGATATACGGCTGCTTCGTTGCTCCGCGCCTCGAGCAGTGCGGGCACCTGGTCAGCCACCTTCCTGAACCCAGAGGCCACCGACGAACAATCTGGGCCGGGAACAGACCCCGCCTTCTTGGCCTTCAGGTAATCGGCAACGGCCTTGTCGAAATCGGCCTTCTGCTCCTCGGTGATCTGCCGCTCGCCCGGTTTCCGCGTGATCATCGGAACCTCTACCGGAGTGCTGGCGGCCGCTGCACCAGGGGCCGGCTTCTTGCCGGGCGTCCACTCCGCTTCGTCAGGCAGTCCGCCGGTTTCTGGACTCTTGGGTCCGGCTGTCGCGCAGCCGATGGACAGGGCAAGCAGGGCTCCGACCCCGACCAGGGACCGAGACGGGCACACTCCGAAACTTCGATGCGTCATCATCGCTAGCTCCTAGTCCTTGGAAACAACCTGGAGATCGTCGGGCAATTCCGGAACGACACCGCCGGGCGTGATAGGCGTCGAGACATAGCCGGGCTCGGGCTTCATCTCGGCCGACAGGGGATACTCGGCGGGCTTCATCTGGTTGAGCTCCACCTCACACATGCTCGACCACTCGTTGTACCAGGACTCCTTGGTCGCGGCCTTCAGGCACAGCTCATAGCCCACAACGGCTTTCGACTCGATAGGCTCGGCCTTGTCCACAAGGGCGTCGCAGAAGATCTCGCGCGGCCGGTTGCCCCACTCGTCCTGCTCCTTGAGGTCCTTGGGGATATCTGCCGTGTAGAGCTGGTTGACGAAATCCGCATAGACCTGCCCGATGCGGGCCGAGGCCGCGATCGTCCAGTGTGCCACGTGGTGGTCGAGCACGAAGTCGTACAGGCCTTTCTTGTCCGCGCTGGGACCCGTCAGTTTCTCGGCCAGGGCCGTCTTCTCGGTCATGTACTGCATGAATTTCTTGCTCGACTCCTCGTACTTCTTCTTCTTGGCTGCCGCGACCTTCGGCTTGTCCCATTGCGTGGGCTGCTGGAAATCGAGCCCCGCCGGGAACTTCACCCGCAGGAACTGCTCGTAGAGCTGTTCGGCCCCGTAGAAGGCCGAGCCGGCCGCGGCAAAACGGGCGATTGCCTCCCGGGCCGCGCGCTCATCAGGCGTGGCGCCGGGTATCTTCTTGGCCGCCTCGCCGTGACTCCACAGCTTGAGAACCTCCTTGAAGTGGTCCTGGCCGTCCTTGGCGTACTTGGAGTTACGATCGTAGACCGTGATCTTCGAACTGGTGGGCGGACCGCACTGCGTGCGCAGCTTCTCCTTCAGCTTCTTCTTCTTGTCCTTGATCTTGGAGTTGATCTCGGCGAAGACCTTCTGCCGGCCGGTCGCGCTCACACGCTCGACCTTGATGCAGGCGCCGTTGACGCCTTCCTGCGGACAGGAACGCTTCCACGAGATCTCGCCCAGCTTGAAGTGGGCAAGAATCTGCTTATCCACGCCGCCCTTGGCGCCCCACTTCTTCAAGTAGGCGGTCAGGTGCTTGACCAACTCGTCGGTCTTGTTCTGCTTCTCGTACACCTCGCTCATCTGGAACACGACGTTGGCCGCGTCCTGTGAATCGCGGGTTCCGTAGTACTTGACGAAGGAGTTCATGTCGTCGACCGCCTTTTCGAACTCACCTAGGCCGATGCGGAAGGTGTAGGCATTACCGAGAGCGGTCCTCGACTGCTTCTCGCCCGGGAACTTGGTGGCGAACTCCTCGTAGCGCCGGGCCGCCTCGCTGTAGTAGGCGAGCTGGTGATAGCCGCTGGCGATCTGGAACAGGGCTCGCTGCGCCAGCGGATCCTTCGGGTGCTTTTCGATCAACTCCTGGCGGGCCCTGATGGCCTGGCCGACCAGGCGGGCGTTCTGGAAACAAAGGCCGGCATTGTACAGACGCTCGGCGTGCTTGGGGTGATCGGGGATGGTCTCCGCGGCAGCCACGTACGAAATGCCGCATTCCTTGTAGTTCTTCTCCTTCTCGTACTGCTTGGCTTCCACCACCAGACTGTCGGTCTTGAGGCCGATCATCTGCTTCTTGAACTCCTCGTCCTTCATCAGGACGGGATTGCCCAGAAACTTCTCCACCGTGGCAAGCAGCTCCTTGTACTTGCTCATGATGTTGAGACAGTCGAGCAGCAGGTTGGCCGAGTAGATGGCCAGTTCATCATTTACATGATGGTCGACGATGTCCCTGAACAGCTTCACCGCATCGTCAAAGTGGTTGTAGTCGTAGAAGATTCTCGCCTTGCGGTACTTGATCTTCACCAACTCCGGCGCGTCAGGCACGTACTTGATGTAGGTGTCGAAGGCCGCGATCATCTTCTGCTGGCCGGCCGGGATCTGTCGCGGCTTCAGGTCCTTCTTGTCCTTGTCTGGCATGGCCCCGGAATCGTCGATGTTGAGCGCGTTCTTCCACGCCAACACCGCCGCATAGGCCGCCTCTTTTACGTACTTGCCCTTGGGGTCCAACTGGACAACCTTGGTGTAGTTCTCGGCCGCCTCAGCCCACTGCTCCGTCACCCACAGGATTTCGCCGAAGTAGAAGGTCATCTCCGGGGTGTCCTTCTCGTTCTGGAAGTGATCCAGGTACTCCTTGTAGATGAGGCGGGTGAGCTGGGAGGTGTCCGCGTTCTTGGTCCTCTGCGCCTCCTTGTGCCAGATGAGGGCAAGTTCCTT
>PMKP01000336.1 GCA_003157775.1 Myxococcales bacterium
GGGTTCAAGCGGCACCTTGCGAAGCCGCCCAGTCTGGAAAAGCTAATGGAAATCCTTGCCGAGGTACCTTGACCGCTTTCAGCGGTGCTCTAGCGATGCGCCAGATCGTCTGTCACAGCTTGGATGCCGGCCACATCTAATGACCCGTGTTGATCTATCACGGACAGCGGGCTCATCTTCGTGGTCGTGCAACACCTGGAAAGGCACCATCCCAGCGTGCTGGCGGAATTGCTCGGCAAGCATACACAGATGCCGGTGAAACAAGCCGAAGACGCGGAACGCGCCCTTCCCAACCACGTCTACATCATCCCGCCCAACGCGGTGTTGACGCTGGAGAAGGGCCTCTTGCGGGTCGCTCGGCCGGCAGAAGAAGGCGCGCACGTTCAAGCCGGATGTCGTGCTTTGCGATATCGGGTTGCCAGAAATGGATGGATACCAGGTCGCACGGGCGATTCGTGCCGACGACAAGCTTCGCGACATGCAGCTTATTGCACTGACCGGGTACGCCCTGCCACCGGATGTCGCCAAGGCGCGGGAGGCCGGCTTCGACCAGCACCTGGCCAAGCCCCCGAGCATGGAAAAACTTGCTGAGATCCTCGGGAGTAACAGCCGTCGTTCGTAGCGAGTATGCCGGGCCCGACGACCAGCAGCGGGTGACCCAGGCTAGCTTCGATCGGCATCTTGCCAAGCCGCCATCGACTCTCTCCAGACTCGCGCCATTTGTCCCTTTGATACGATTTTCTGGAAACAAGCCATCGGGCGCCGAATCCAACCAAGCGCCAGCTATTCGGGGGCCTTGCGCGAGGCGGCTTTGCGGTCGTTTCCCGTCGGGGAAAGGGGGCCTGACGGGCAGCCTGTCGTGTGTTAGATAGCACCGGTCAGGGAACGGACCCCATGAGCGTCCAGAATCCACCGAGCCAAACTGGTTCGAACAGGCGTTCAGGCCGGGCCATGTAGCCGCCACCCCGGGGAAAATCATGCGGCAACCTGTCGACTCTGCAGTGATCGCATTCGTCGACGCTCGTTGCTCGACGGGCCTGCTTGAGGTGCATTCATGAGTCGTCAGCCACGAAAGAGTCCTGCAAAAGGGGGAACCTCCAAGGGTGGACCGGGAGCCGCGCTGGTCGTCGGTCTTGGGGCCTCGGCCGGCGGGCTCGAACCGCTGCAGGAGTTCCTCGAACATGTCCCGGCGGCAAGCGGCCTCGTTTTTGTGGTGATACAGCACCTCGAACCCAATCACCCCAGCATGCTGGCCGAGCTGCTTGCTCGGCACACCGCCATGCCCGTGCTGCAGGCGAGCGACGGCCTGCCTTTGGAGTCCGACCACGTCTACGTCATCGCACCGGGCACCCTCTTGACCATCGAAAAGGGCGTCCTGCGTGTGGTGGCGTCCGAGGCGCCGTCCAGCTCGCTCATCGACGCGTTCTTGCACTCGCTTGCCGAGGACCAGGGCGAGCAGGCCGTTGGGGCTCTCTTCTCGGGCGCCGGCCACGATGGCACCGTCGGTCTCCGGGCCATCAAGGAGCACGGAGGACTCACCCTGGCGCAGCCGCCTGAGACCGCCACGCACGACTGCATGCTCCAGAGCGCCATCGGGGCAGGATTGGTCGATCACGTCGTCCCGGTGGCGCAGATGCCCGCAATCATCACCGAGCACGCAGAGCATCTCAGCAAATTCGTTGCTGCTGACGCTGCGGGAAACCTCGACGAGCAGCTCGCCGCCCACCTCGGCAAGATCTGCGCGCTCATTCATCAGCGCACCGGGCACGATTTCAGCCGCTACAAAGAGGGAACGCTTCTGCGTCGTATCCGGCGCCGGCTGCAGGTCCAACACTTGGACTCGGTCGAGGGCTATCTGGAGCTCTTGGAGAAGGACTCTGCGGAAGCGGACGGCCTGCTCAAGGATCTACTGATCGGCG
The DNA here is from genome assembly GCA_003157775.1 of Myxococcales bacterium. Taxonomy (GTDB): domain Bacteria; phylum Myxococcota_A; class Polyangia; order Fen-1088; family Fen-1088; genus Fen-1137. The sequence goes on from PMKP01000336.1 coordinate 1,920, forward strand.
TGANNGGCCCTGGCTCAGCAGATCATTCCTCGGATCGTGCAGGGCAAGTCCGCCGACGCACCCATCCGCATCTGGGTCCCGGGTTGTGCCTCGGGCGAGGAGGCTTACTCCATCGCCATCCTGCTGCGCGAGCACCTTGAGCGCCTCGAAACGCGACGATTCGTTCAGATCTTCGCGACTGACCTCGACGCCGCGATGCTGGCCGAGGCACGACATGGTCGCTACCCCGCCGACATCGCCGACCAGGTATCGCCCGAACGCCTCGCACGCTTCTTCGTCCGCGACCCGTCGACCGGTTCCGGGCGAGTCGCCGATTTCCAGGCGGTCAAAGAGCTGCGCGAGATGTGCATCTTCTCCGAGCACAGCCTCATCCGCGATCCGCCCTTTTCGCAGCTCGATCTCATTTCCTGCCGGAATGTCCTCATCTATCTCAGCGCCGAGCTGCAGAAGAAGCTGGTGCCGCTCTTCCACTACGCGCTTCGCCCCGGCGGCTTCCTGTTCCTCGGTCCCTCCGAGGGCATTTCTGGCAGCCCCGAGCTATTCGAGCCCGCTGACAAGCGGAATCGGATCTTCCGCCGCAAAGAGACGGTCAATCGGCCGGTGGTGGAATTTCCCCTCTCGAGCCGCAGTGCCGCGCGCGCTTCGGGGGCCTCGCCCAACCCGCAGGGCATGCTCGAGCGCCGGGCCCAAACCCCGCACGAAAAGATCGGCGCCGCGTTCGAACGCACGGTCCTTGAGCAATACGCAGCGCCCGCGGCGGTCGTCAACCAGCGCGGCGACGTTCTCTTCGTGGCCGGACCACTCAGCCGCTACCTGCAACTACCCGCGGGCGCCTTGACCACCACCAACCTGCTTGAGGCTTTTCGCGGGAGTTTGAGGCAAGAGCTGCGCATGGCCTTGCGAGCCGCTGGCGACAAACGGCGCAAGATCGTTCGCAAGAACATATCGGTCGAAAGCGAGGACTCGACTCGTCGTGTGCACCTGGCGGTGCGGCCCATGCCAGCGGTCGAACCTGAGGCGGGCCTGTTTCTGGTGGCGCTGCAAGAGCTGGAGCCGCCCGAAGAAAGCGGCACTGAGGACTCCGGGGCCAGCGAGGCCGCCGAGCCCGCCGTCGAGCAGCTGGAGAACGAACTGCGCACGACGCGCGCGGAACTGAAGACCACCGTCGAGGAGTTGGAGTCTGCCAATGAGGAGATGAAGTCGTCGAACGAGGAGCTGATCTCGACCAACGAAGAGCTCCAGTCAGCCAACGAGGAGATGCAGACCTCCAAAGAGGAGCTGCAGTCGCTCAACGAGGAGTTGGAAACGGTCAACGCCGAGCTGCGTCAGAAAGTGGACGAGCTCGGTGACGCGAACAGTGACTTGCAAAATCTTTTCGCCGCCACCGAGATTGCCACCATCTTCCTCGACCGCTCTTTGCGGGTAGCGAAGTTCACGCCCGCCGCAACCGCACTCTTCCACCTGATTGAAACTGATGTCGGGCGGCCGCTCGCCGATTTCGCGCAGCGCTTTGCCGGCCAGGATCTGACCACTGATGCGCAGGAGGTACTGCGCGTCCTCACCCCCATCGAACGCCAGGTCCGCTCGGCTGAAGGGGCCTGGTTCGTGCTTCGTGTCGTGCCCTACCGCACGGTCGAGAATCTCATCGCCGGCGTGGTGGTCACCTTCGTCGACGTCAGCCAGCTCACGCGCGCCGAGGACGCGCTCCGCCAGACCACCGAACGAGAGCACTTTCTTGCCGAGGTGGTCGAGAACGCGAGCACTCCCTTCGGCGTGGGCGCTCCCGACGGTAGCTTGCTGCTCTTCAACCGCGCCTTTGCCGAGCTGACCGGTTACTCACGCGAGGAACTGGAGCAGCGACGTCTCACCTGGGCCACCGACCTCACGCCGCCGGAATGGCGCGAGCGCGAGGCGGAGATCCTGAGCAAGGCCAGTCGCACGGGAGAGCCCGTGCGCTATGAGAAGGAATACATCCGCAAGGACGGCTCGCGCGTGCCCATCGAGCTTTTCGCCCAGCCCGTGCTCGATAGTCAGGGCCAGGTGGTCCACTACCGGTCGTTTCTCAGCAACATCAGCGAGCGCAAACGCGCCGAAGCGGCGCTGCGAGAGAGCGAGGCTCGACTGTCCTTCTCTCTTGACACCGCCAGGACCGGCGCCTGGGACCTCGACCTGGTGGACCACACGGCGCATCGGTCCCTTCAGCACGACCAGATCTTTGGTTACCAGGAGCTTCTGCCGCAGTGGACGTACGAGATGTTCATCGAGCACGTGCTCCCGGAAGATCGCGAGGCGGTAGACCGCAATTTCCGTCAAGCGCTCGCCACTCGGGGCGACTGGAGCTTTGAATGTCGGATCTTGCGGCAAGACGGGGCGACTCGCTGGATATGGGCCGCAGGCCGGCACCGCGCGGATGAGACCGGCCAGCCTCGGCGCATGGCTGGGATCGTCCAGGACATAACCGAGCGCAAGCAGGCGGAGGCGGCTCTGCGCGAGTCCCATGACCGGACCACCGCGATCCTGGAAAGCATCGCGGACGCCTTCTATTCGCTCGACGACGAGTGGCGTTTCGTCGTGGTTAACCCGGCGGCCGAACGGGCCCCCTTCGGGCGGCCCGCCAGCGAGCTGCTCGGCAAGGTCATCTGGGACGTGTTCCCGGCCATCCCGGGCACGCGCATCCACCAGCACTATCTGGACGCGGTTCAGAAGCGAAGCCACGAGCACTACGAGGCTCAGTCCCCTCTGAACGGCCGCTGGTACGAAGTCTTCATGTTCCCGCGGACGGGAGGCCTCGATGTCTATATGCGCGACATCACCAAGCGCAAGGGGGCCGAAGAGGCCCTGCGAGTGGCCAATGCCCAGCTCACCGAGGCCGACCAACGCAAGAACGAATTTCTGGCCGTTCTTTCGCATGAGCTGCGCAACCCGCTCACGCCCGTTCGCAACAGCCTCTACATCCTCGAACGAGTGGCCCCGGGTGGGGACCAGGCCAGGCGCGCCCTGGAAGTGATCGGCCGCCAGAGTGGCCAGTTGGCTCGTCTGGTGGACGACCTACTCGACGTCACTCGCATCTCTCGTAACAAGATCCAGCTCCAGCGCGGCCCGCTCGACCTGAACGAACTCGTTCGTCGCACCGTCGAAGACCATCACTCCCTCTTCGAGGGCAAGGGAATCGCTGTCGAAACCAGCTTCGCTGCGGAACGGCTGCCGATTAGCGGCGATGCCGCCCGCCTTGCTCAGGTGGTGGGCAATCTTCTGCAGAACGCGGCCAAATTCACCCCAGCCGGCGGTCGCGTTGTGGTCAGCACTGCGGCCACGCCGTCGAGAGGACGTGCCACACTTCGGGTCAGCGACAATGGCGTTGGAATCGAGCCCGCGATGTTGCGTCGATTGTTCGAGCCATTCACGCAGGCCGAGGCGACCTTGGATCGGAGCAAGGGCGGCTTGGGGCTTGGGCTGGCGCTGGTCAAGGGCCTGGTGGAGATGCATGGTGGGGAGGTCTGCGCGCACAGTGACGGCCCGGGCAAGGGCGCGGAGTTCGTGGTCGAGCTGCCGCTGGAAGCGACATCCGCAGACCGGGCGAGCCCAACCGCGGTCGGAGCGAAGCCGAGCGGTCGCCGCGTGCTAGTCATCGAGGACAACATCGACGCAGCCGATAGCCTGCGCGAGGTGCTCGCATTCGGTGACCACATCGTCGAGGTCGCGTACAACGGTCCCGAAGGGCTGGCCCGGGCTCGGGAGTTCAAGCCAGAGGTCGTGCTTTGCGATATCGGCCTGCCTGGCATGGACGGATACCAGGTCGCGCGCGCCTTCCGCGCCGACGACACGCTGAAAGGGGTTTTCCTCGTGGCTTTGAGCGGCTACGCGCTTCCCGAAGACCTGCAGCGCGCCCAGGAGGCCGGCTTCGACCGCCACCTCGCCAAGCCACCCAGCATAGAGAAGATCGAGGAGGCGCTGGCATCAGGGAGGTCCCCATGAACGACCGGGCTCCTC
>PMKP01000376.1 GCA_003157775.1 Myxococcales bacterium
ACGCCGGAACCCCAATGACATCAATAGGTTAGCCTAGGAATACGGGTACTTAGCTGTTACTGGGCGTTACCTGGACATCCAACCCGTGACGCCTGAGTGGTGTGCAAAGTGGTGTGCATCGGAGATCGGCGTCCACCTTTCTTGGTGGGCAGCTCGTTTCGTTCCAGAACCGTTTCTGAGCCTACCCGATCACCGTCGCGCCTCAAGACGGGGCGATGTAATTGTCGCCTATGGGGAGATGTAATTGTCGTTCAGACCCCGTCCGCCCCGCCAGTTCCAAGCCAGATGAAACCCTGTACGTCGATCATGTCACGAGGGACCATCCCGCGTTTGATCAGCTTCTCCCGGAGGTACGAAGCGAAGTTCAAGATGCGCTCGTAGGTCTCGGCTGTGGGGTGGGCCTTGTAGCTGATCTCGTACCCGAGCGCCTTCGCGGCCCGTTGGACAAACATGGGCTTCACGACAAGGTGGGTGGCCGGGTCGGTCACGAACAGTCCGTATGTGCAGGTTGGCCATGAGCCAATGCCGAGGTCGAGGAATGTCTCCGCCAGCCTGTCGAATCGTGGTCCGATGAGCCCCTCCCCGGCCAAGAGGTCGACGAGCACCTCGGCCAGTGCGCGGTAGTTGGCTGCTGGCAGGGAAGTCAGCCTGGCCTTTTCAAAGATCGAAAGAAGGTTGGTTGCCTGGACAACCTTTTTGTACGCCTCGAAGATGGCCGCGAAGTTCCCTTCGCGCAGTGCCTTCGTCAGACGGGCCTTGCCCAAGAGATCTGCCGCCATCTCCACCGCCTTGTCCTTGTACTCACGCTCTTGCGCTAGGTAGCGCGGCTGCTCAAAACCGCCCCCCTCGATTCTGATGAAATTCTGGACCATCTCCTCGAAGGTGAGTGGCGGGGCAGCGAAGTTGCCCTTTTCGTCGGGCCGCAAGTGGCGAAGGATGTCTGATTCCCCGATGTCTTCGTCGGGCACGTCCTCAAGTTGCGCGAGCGACTTGCGCAACCTGATCGGCCCGACGGCCTCGAAGTAGATCAGGACGTTTTCCCCGTCATCCTTGATCACGCGACCGACGCCCCAACCTGGCTTCTTTACGTGACGCACGAACTTCATGCCGTCTTCTCCTTCCTTCGGCAGTAGGCATCCGCTTTCTGCCTCCGACCGTCGACGATTTCAGGATGCGCGACCATGTCGACGGCAGAGTGACTCTCTGGCTCTTGGGCTTGGGGCCTCGATTGCTTGTCTCCTCCAGTGTGTCCGCTTGCTAAAGCTCTACCGCTGCGCCGAACAAGTCGACCATTGTTCTTCCGCTTCCATCAATCCGCAAACGAACATGCCCAACTGCTCCTTCGCTCTGTCGGATCGAAGCCCCACTAGCACGCACCATCTTTTGCGCCTCGGGAGCGAGGTCCCGTGACTTGGCGGGAGCGGGGCTACCAGCACAGAGGACACGAATGCTTGTTGATTTCAGCCGCAATAGGTCCTCGTGTGATGGCAACGGTTTCCGGCCGGCCAGGAAGGGAGTGAGAATAGCTACGGGCGACGGGGTGAGAAGCTCATTCCAGATTTGCGGATGATCAGCGTTGGGCGATCCATGGTGCGCGACTTTGAAAGTTCCGGATTTGCAGAATTTCCCTGCGAGTCCGACCACGGCCAGCCAGCCGGTCGACGAGTCGGTACGAACCTCCAAATCGGCCCCGAGAAGAACGGCAACCGGGGGAAACGCGACGTGAAGGACGACGGAAAGGTCATTGGGTTCGTGTGAGACCCGTCTCTTGGGTCCTCCCCCGACCGGAAGAAACGGGACAATCTCCGCAAGTGCGCGGGTCAATGTGCCACTCGACGGACTCAGCGCAAAGACCTCCGACCTGCTGCTCTTGTGGACAAGGGTCTTTGCTAGCAGGTAGTTCAGTTGCACTCCGCCGGAGTTTGCGCGCTTTCGCGCCAGCAGGTTCCGCAGGAGAAGTGCCATCTCGTCAACACCCGTCGGCGTGACGGTGCGACACTCACTTGCCGCAAGCAGCTTTCTGACCTCCTTCTTATTGAAGGCAGCCGACAGAAAGACTTGTGCGGCTGGCGCATTGTCAAGGAGAGCAGAAGCGCCCGATGTGTGGTCATCATGCCAGTGGGAGATCACAATGTGGCGTAGAACCTTCTCTGGCGAAAGGCCAAGCCTGGTCAGGTAGTCAAGGGCCACCGGCCTTCCGGTCTGTCTGTCGACGAAAGAGTCCACGACCATCCAGTCGCCGTCGCCGAGATGGACAACGAGAGATTCCCCCACCCCCTTGCCGAAAAGGGAGATCTCTAGCTCTTCAGGGCGTGGCGGAGACGCTGCCTCACTGAGCGGACGGCTCGCCAAGTAACTCGTCAAGCTCGCGCTCCCTAGCCTCAGCTCTTCGCAGATCGGCCTCCGACCAAGGAGGATCACGACGAAAACGGATGTCGCTAGCCAAGGTTCGCTGACCTCGCGGGGAAACCTGATAGCCCATCGTCCAGTAGAAAACCGCCCCCGGCGCAACCAATGGCAAGTCGGGCTCGGAAAGCTGCTCCAGCGGAATCTCGGCCCTCTCCTCGGGACGCTGCTGGTGCAGGAGGTCGCGCAGCCTGACGATCAGCTTTCCACGACGAACATCCACCACGGTTCCCTCCCACGACTGCACGAGCCGTGCGGCATCCTGGGGTGGCACTACAACTGGACGCGCCCGAGCGTATTCCGGACGCGGAACGTTGAGAGACTTGCTGGAGACCTCACGGAAAAGGCCTGCACCTTCCTGTTGACCGCCAACCATAGCCGCGTCGCATGTCGTGTCACCGAGACGGATACCGTCTGGGTACAGAAGCAACACCTTCGCCCCTATTGGGGTGGCCACCTGACTACTGCCAGTCGAGTTGGCTTTCTGATCACTGTTGGTTTGCAGCCACTCGAATTCGTGACCGTAGACGAGACTATTCTGCATCTGTTACCTTTGCGAGACAGCGTGCCAGTAACTCCCCCGCCATGGTGCGGGCTCCACGCTGTGTTGACTCCCAGTTGTCTTGAAGCAGCGTCAACAATTCCGGAGCGTTCTCCTGCTCCACCTTGTACTCCTCGTTCGTCGCGATGAATACGCCGGGCTTGACCTTCGAGGAGGGTTGCACGCTAACCGTGAAACGCCTCGGTCGATTTCCATTCGAAAGCCCAGAGATCTGAAGACTGGCCAGGCCAGGATTGGCAATGAGTCCGTCCCACAGCGCCTTCGGAGCAAGTCGATGGCCAACGTCATGGTAGTCCGCCTCTGATGCCATCTTGAAATGCATATGCCTGTTCAAACCCATCGCGGTGAGAGGGGTGTGCTCCAGGATGCGGAACGTGTTGACCACCAGATCGCGCAGGGACGTCAGGGCATCGAGGGAGGTTGTGCTGGCTGCGAAACGGACCGTGTCGACCTCGTAGTGGAATGGACCCACGGTGCAAACCGTAACTTCTGGTCGAACGATCTCTATCTTGCAGGCCTCACCCTCAGCCTCTTGCGGTCGAACAAGACCCATTCGGGCAAACCACTGGGGCTGGAAGATCGCGGGGTTGAAACTGCCGACCAGAACGACCGAAACGCCCTCGATTTCTGGGGTTAGCTCGCTTGCCTGAGTCATGGGCTTTGTGGATGGTATCACCGGAAGGGGCGGCGCGCATCGGGGGCCGCGTCCGAACTCTCTTCCTATCTCGAAGATTCCCCCGTCGTCCAGGAAGAAGTACCTGCTTGCATCATGGCTCGTATCCGCCCTGCGACAACCCCGACTCGCCCAGAAGCTGGTCCCTGCACCGCAGCATCGGAGACCCAGTCAATCCTCCATGTTGTAAGGTGACGACGCGTCCAGCGGGAGGTTCAGCGAAGCACGCGGTTGAACACCAAACCTGGCTGCCCCCGGATCCACCCCTCGATAGAGAAGGTGATGTTGGTCTTGGCGCGCTCGATCTTCTGCACATGCCGTACCTCAGAGCCCGCCTTCTCCGCTTTCAGGAGACCCGTGGTGCTGCGCCAGCGCCCCGGCATCCAATCCAGCATGCTCAGACAAAATTTTCCGATCCTCCTCGCTGAGCTGCAGCAGTTTCAGAAACGGCACCAGTTGTGCCCGCAGAACGCCGTCACGCTGCTGCTGGTGAAGAATCATCGCCAGATTGACACATATGGGAACCAACCATTCGAGTGACGGTCCAGCATCGCCGGGACGGGGAGAGAAACTGTAGTAATACGGAGCGCCGGCTTTGTTTGGCTCGTGCTCCCCAAGTCTATAGGCGTGGCGAACGCCGATATTGCGATACACGAGATTGCGGTGTTCCATCTTGACGGCGTATTCCAAGGCTTCGGCAGCCCTGTCAAATCGTTCCGTGCCGAAGTCATTCACGGTCACCTCCACCACCGGAACTCCCAGTGGGACTCGAAAACAAGGCAGGCGCCCAGCAGCGCTCTCCACCACGTCCTTCAGCCTAGATTCCCCCAAGAGATCACGTGCATCCTCGCCCGGACAGAGCTGGATTTCCCCAATGCGCTCCTCGCGGTGGAGTATGAACCACATGGCGCTCGTGGAATACACACAAAAGCGATGGGCTTCTTGGTCCACTGTTCCGACAAAGAATGGGAGTTGTTGGTCACGAAGAAATGCGATTTCCCATTCCTTGTGCTCGCCAGCCTTAGTTAGACCGCCGTAGGTGAAGGTCTTTGACTTCGCTGTTCCAATCTGAATCTGAAAGGGCAGCCCAAAAGTCAGTCGCCGTCCCGTCTTTTGCTGCAAGTAGCAGCAGTAGTCGATTCCTATGTCTTCAGGTCGAGGCACCGGCACAGAAGTGCCGAATGCGCTCAAGAAATACTGTCCAAGGTATTCCGCGCGGTCCCCCATACGCAGATTGTCGTCACGGCAATTGGGCATGTCTCACTCCTGCTCGCTCCTCCAACGGAGATGATGATGTCTTTGCGGTGGTTGCGAAGTGCTTTGGAGAGCGGAACGGGGTCTTCAACGTGAAAGACGTTTCCAGCCAGCGGGATCAGCATCGAAGCCAGTGGCTTCGAGTGCCTTCAGCTCAGCGAATAGATCTGGATTGCGCTGCTTGATGATGTTCCACGCCGCCGCAAAAGGGCCGGCCTGGAGCGCACCCTTGATTCCCAAGCGCCACTCTTTCCATGTGTCTCGGCTCACGCGACCGATCTTGCGCAAGAACACTTGCTGGTTCGAGAGGTCAAAGTAGTCCAGAAAGATGGACAAGAACTTCTCGATGTCGCCGTCTTGCATTTGCCCATTCAGCCTGGCCGACAACGGTAGCTGCCTCACGATCTGACGGTATTCACGTGTCAGCTCGTCTTCCCATTCTGTCCGGTCCTGTCTTGCAGCCGCCTTGATCTGTCGCACCGTCGCCAGAAATCCGGCCGCAGCCGCAACCGCTGCCACGGCCGTCGCGATTGCTGCCAAAGCGTTCCAGTTCATGGGGAGTGCTCAGATGATACGGCGTGAGTGCGACATGTGTCCAGCGCGCACCCGAACTCGTAGGAGGATCCATGGATAGGCTTGAATAGATCAGCATCAACCGCCAAGCTTTCGAGCTGTCCGCATGCACGGCCGGTCCGGCGATGTGCCGAACACGCGCTCGCCGTCGAGGGCGCGGTATACCTCGAACCGCATCGAGGGCAGATCAAGCACCCCAAACGTGGCGGGACGAAACTCGTCAGGCACAATGAGTGGGCCGGCCTGTCTATAGATGTAGGCTTTCCCGCAGCAGGCTCCGGGGTTCAGTATCTTTCCGGGAGAGGCGTTCACCATCAGCTCGAACTCCACGTGGGTATGCCCCACGATCAGGACGTCGGCGTGAGCTTGCTCAAGAAGGCGGTGCCGCAGGTCCGGGCCGGTCCTCTCCTTCATGATGCCCTCCATGTCGCTGCCGGGCCGTGCGTGCCACATCGCCACGCGAACGCTTTCCAGCTCCGCCTCCCAATGCGTGTGCAGGGTGGCCAGCCAAGCCAGGGCCTCGTGCGACAACTCGATGCCGCCGCCAATATAGTCCCCGATGCTGCAAGGCTCGAAGAAGCTGCGGACGTCCTTCCGCCGACGGCGGCGCTCAAGCGCCCAGCGTTCGTGGTTGCCTTTGATGCAGATCACGTTCTTCTCGGATTTGAGACGCTGGATCACCTCCTCCCCGAACGGCTCCATCTCGATCAGATCTCCGGCGCAGAAAATTGGGTCGCACCCCATCTCGCGGAGGCGGCCGAGGGCGGCGTCGAGGGCGAAGATGTCGCCGTGGATGTCCGCCAGCACGCCGACGACCCTAGACAAGCCGTATCCCCTCGGTGGCGACCGCGTAATGAGGGGTGCCGAAAGCTTCCTTCCATTCCTCGAAGGTGGCCTCGTCGGACAGGTACAGGACGATTTCCTTGTGGTCGTCGTCGGGGCCGCCCAAGGCATTGTGTATCGCCCCGGTCAAATCGGCGGTTTCCTTCGCCCAATCCTCCGGCATCTTCTCGACGATCACCAGGATGTAGATCTCATCCCGGGCGGTGGCGTCGCCCCGGGCGTAGGAATCGAAGAGGTACGCCTTCGCTTTGCGGTCGGCCAGGGCCTTCGTGACGGCATCTCGGATCTGAGCCAGCGTGAGGACGCCCCGGCCCAGCCGCGCCCACCGCGCCGTCGCCGAGCGGCGTGCGATGCGCGAGCGCTGCTCCTTCCTCACCGCGCGTTCTCCCCGGGAAGGTTCCGCACACCGAACCACCAACCCGCCAGAAATACGATCACCACGACGGGACCAACAAAGTAGTTCACCGCCACGGCGCCCAGGGCGACCTTGGCGGCGAAACGCGCTAGCTCCGACGCCGCCTTGGCTTCTTGGTCTTCCATGTCGCCACCAGAAGGTCGCACACGGCCGCCTTCACGTTCTCGCCTGATTTCTTGAGGTACTCGGACAGCGCTTCGAGCGCCTGGATCAAGTCATCCTTGGCCTCCACTGCTGTCGCGCCGACACCGTAGGCACCGGACACGGCCGGGGCGCGAGCCGTCCAGAGCCCCTCCTCAAGCCAAAAAACGAAGCCGTACCTGCGATTGAGGCGGCTCTGCGGATTGCCCGGCTCCAGCCCAAGATGCTTCAACAACTCATCGTGCGAGTACGTGCGGACACGCCCGGCATCAATGTCCGCGCAGATCTTGTCGGCCATGCGCACGTCGCGAGCGTCCGCCCGGGCTTCCGCCGCTTCGCGCTGGGTTCTGGTCCAGCTCCTGCACAGGTACTTCTCCAGCTTGGGGATGTTTTTGGCGAAGTCCCAGATCTGCTTCGGGGTCATCGTCGAGTTTCCGCGAAGGCCAATCATCCGCTTGAAGCGGACCAGAGCCTTCCAATCGACGGCCGGGTGCCGCAGCCTGATCTTGGTGGGCTGGCGGCTCGCAGCCTCCCCGAGCTGCCAGATGTGGCGCATGACCGCGTCCTGGTGCAGGCGGCTCGTCGAGAATTTCGCGAGATTCAAGCCCTCCAAGCACTCGGGGATGCGCTTACAGGCGATGAGCATATCGTTGAACCATGCGCTGGCTGGCTTAGGTCCCAGGACCAGGTCGCCGCCCCAGGACTTGCGGGACTTCTTCACTGCCGTCTGCTTGCCCTTCATGGCTTCCCTTTCTCATTCTCGATCTGGAGGCAGGGCTCGCACCGGACAGACACCCAGCGGTGCCGCCAGTCGCTGATGCCAGGCTGGCCACACACTTCGCAGGTCCGTTCGGACTCGTCGGCCGCCTCGCGGATCGCGACTTCGATCTCGGCGTCGAGGCGCGGGTCCGGCGGCGCGTTCTCTTCCCCTTCCCAGTACACCTTCAGCCGGCCGTATTTTTCTTTGACCTGGACGACGTGGAGGGCCGTGTCCTTGGCCAGCTTCGCCGATAGGCGGTCGAGGATGTGGAACCACCCGTCGCCGATTTCAAAACCGCCGCAGGCGAATCGGCTCGCCGGGTTCGTCGGCGCTACCCATGCCTCACGATAGAGGACAGGGTACTTTTCCAGGAGTGCAAGCGCGTGCTCCGGCGACAGGTCGAGCCAGCTCCGCTCGCCCGAGGCGGCGAGCAGCTTGGATCGGTCGAAGACGGTCTTCTTCCGGAGGCCGAGGAGCCTCCTCACCCATGACGGCAGCAACACTTTCTTCCTCCGCGCCTCCTCCGCCGCGCAGGCCTCGCACTTGACCGACCAGTGCCCCTCTCGCTGTGCGTGCTCGCCGGGCTTCCCGCACCGTTCGCACGTGATCCGCGATTCCGCCACCGCCTCCGCCAGGGCGGCGTCGGTGGACTCCTCGATCTCATCGGGGGGCAGGGGGCTCAACTCGAAGTAGACCCTCAGCAGGCCGAGCTTCTCCTTGAGCTGGCTGACGACGAGGTTCGGATCGGCGGACAGCTTCGCGGACAGCCGGTCGACGATCTCGAACCAGCCGTCGCCGCAGGCGAAGCCTTCCCGGGCGAAGGGCGGCGAAGACGGGACGGGCGAGGCGCAGGCCAGACGGTAGAGGGAGGGGTAACGCTCGATGAGCTGCATCGAGTGCGCGACGGTCATCTCGCGGTGGCCATGGGGAGAGATCCCTGAACTGAAGAAACCCCGGCCGAGGCACTCGCGCAAAGTGGGCGGCGTGGGGATGTCGAGCTTGATGGCGTTCGGGTTCGAGAAGCCAGCGCTTCTCAGCTTCTTCTTTCTCGGGGCTTGCTTGGTCGTCATCTTTTAGCCCTCCTCGCGCGAGTTCCGTCGGACGTTGGCGCAGATTGCCGGATCCTTGTGGGACAGCTTGCCGCCGCTCGCCTTTAGACCTTCTTCGGTTGCGATCCCGGGTCCGCCGCATTTCTCGCAGGTGGCTATCACCTGTCTGGGGCTCTCCCCGGCGGGGCACACGTTTTCGATCTCAAGCCTGTAGCGAGGGCGGGGCTTGCCGTCCCGCTCCTGCTCGACGATCTTGGCCAGGAAATCGACAACAGGCATCGTCGAGAACTCGTGCATGGGCTCTTCGTCGATGGATACCTCGTAACCCTCCTTGATGGGACGGAGGTTATAAGACCCTCGCTCGCGCCGCTCGACGGCCGGCGCCGTGGCCACAATCATCAGCGGCCGGTACTCGGCGCCGTCGATCCAAGGCCGATAGACGCTGTCGAACCAGAGACCAAAATCCGCTGGAGCGTCGACGAAATACAGCGCGTGGTTGCTGAACGCCTCACCGTTGTCGAGAATGAAGATCATCGTTGCACCGTCGTCAATGCTGCCCGGACATTAGTGAGGCTGGTCTTGTCGTGGCCGTACTCGGCGCGACCTTGGCCACGGCGTGGATCGCGTCCTCGGATTCGGACCAGGTTGAGAGGGGACGGTTGAGCGCGGACTGGCCGGAGGATTCGGACCAGAGAAAGAAGGATGTTCTTGAGCGGGACGGACGAGGCAGGTTTTGTCATCTTGACACCTCGTTCTCAGTGTGTCCCCTAACCCCTAGATCGTCAAGTAGCCCTTGATCCCTTTATATCTGCTTGTTACCCGACCCCTTGACGCCCTGCTCCCCACCAGGGAACAAGTACCTTTGATGGGAACATCGCCCGGAGTATCCTTGGAA
>PMKP01000171.1 GCA_003157775.1 Myxococcales bacterium
GAACGACTTCCTCGAACAGATCTCCGTGCTCAAGAAAATGGGACCGCTCGGCGATCTGGTGGACAAGATCCCCGGCGTCGCCGACGCCAACATCCAAGTGGACGATCGCGAGCTGGGGCGCATCGGTTCGATGATCTCGTCGATGACCGAGGACGAGCGCCGCCACCCCGAGCGTTTCATCGTCACGAGCTGGGAAGAGGTCATCGAGGGCGGCAAGCGCAAGAAGAAGCGCAGCGCCTTCTACGACATGGGCCGCCTGGCCCGCGTCGGCCGCGGCTGCGGACGCAAGGAATCCGAGGTCGCGGACCTACTCAATCGTTTCGCGATGATGAGGCAGGTCATGATGCAGCTTGGGGCCTCGACCGGGTTGCTGGGCAAGATCCCGGGATTCAAGGGCATCGCCCAGGCGAAGAAACTACTGGGCGGGATGGACATGGACCAACTGGCCAACATGATGAGCACGCCATCGCCCGAGCGCGGCCACTTCCAGGCGCCCCAACGCAACCAAGACCGAGCCAAGGACAAGCGCAAACGCAAAGAGGCGCGCAAGGCGCGCAAGAAGGCGCGCCGGCGCAAGTAGCCCCGCCTCTCACAATTGCGGATAGGCGACCAGGAGTTCGAGCGTGGCCGAGTCGCCCGCGGCCCGCCAGCTACCGGCAGCCGCGGGCAGCAAAGCGGTCTGCATGGTCGCAAGGGGAAGCGCGCCCCCTTCGGTCTGCAGAGTGCCGTGCCCGTCGATGCAGGTGACCACAGCGCAAGTGTCCCTTGACGGGCGGCGCAAAGTCGCCCCCGTGGCGACGCGGAATTGCTCCACACTAAAGTGGGGACAAGTGACCAGCGCGCGCGTCGCGACCCGGGTCGCAGGATCGGTTTGCCACTGCGGCCGAAGCGGGCCAAAGCCGGTGCGGGAAAAATCGATGGTGGCCAGTGACTCGGCGACGTGCAGCGGCCGTGGCTTGCCGTCCAAGCCCATCCGGTCCCAATCGTAGACGCGGAAGGTGATGTCCGACGTCTGCTGAATTTCGTAGAGCAAGCAACCCTCGCCCAAGGCGTGTACCGTGCGCGCCTCGACGAAAAAGACGTCCCCGGCTCGACCCTCGAAACGGTTGAGTGTGGCGGCCAAGGTGTGGTCGGTCAGGGCGCGCTCAAAGTCATCGCGACTCACGCCCGCGCGCGTGCCGTGGAACAGGGCCCCGCCATCGGCGAGGATCACCCAGCACTCGGTCTTGCCGTGGTCGCCTGCGCCCAGAATCGACGCTGTGGCATCGTCAGGATGAACCTGGACGCTGAGGTGGTCGGCGGCATCGATCAGCTTCACCATCAGGGGGAACACGCCCCCGCGAAAGCCCGCGCCCACCAGCGCGGGCCCAGCCTCGGCGACCAACTGGCGCAGGGTGCGCCCGGCCAGCGGGCCCTGCGCAACCACGCTCATGCCGCGCGCGTGATCGGACAGGTCCCAAGACTCGCCAATCGGCCCTGGCGGCAAGTCCGAGCGCCATCGCTGCAGGCGCCGCCCGCCCCACACCAGGGTTTGGTACGCAGGTCGAAATGTAAGAGGGGCTCGAAGATCCATTGCTGGGGGTGCTTCTAGCCTAACTTCCTAGGAGAAACGACAGTGCGAGCACGATCGCCCCGACCAGTACCAGGGCCGCAATGACCATCAAGGCCAACGGGCTGTGTCGCGGCGCTAGCCGGCCATGGCCGACAGGCCCGAACAGCGGCGACGCAACCGGACTCGGCAGAGCCGCCTGTCTAGAAACCTGCATGGACGAGGTGTGAGTGTCAGGGAGCACTGCCCTACCCGCTTGGCCCGGCAGGTCGCCGGATGCCGCAGGCTCTCCGCCTGCGCCGGTCTGGGCCGTTTGACAGGCCAACGCCTCGACTTCTTCCATCTGCCGCAGATAGCGATCCTCGGGATCTTCCAGCCGGAAGCTGGTTTGGCCCAGGCGCAGCACATCGCCGTCAGCCAAGCGCTGTTCGGCCGCCAGGCGCTCGCCCAGGTACATAACCCCGTTCTTTGAGTTGAGGTCGCGCACAAACACACCGTCCCAGCGACGTTCGAATTCCGCGTGTTCACGCGACATATCGTCGTCGGGCACGACCAAGTTGCAACCGGTTCCTCGTCCGACCCGGTAACGGCAGCCCACGACCTCCAGATGCAACTCGTGCCCACGAGCAGGACCCTCCGTCACCATGAGACGGGGCACTTCGGCCGGCCGCCACGCCCCGAACAGATCACTCACCAGACGCCGCGCCAGGGTAGCCGTCGATTCGGGCGATGCCTCGCGCCCATTTGCGGGCCGGCCCTCGCCCTCGACCAGCAGCTCGACGCTCGCTAGGCGGAGGAGGTCGCCTACCGACAATGACTGCGCCACGAAAGGCGTCAGCCGGCGGCCGTTGACGTAGGTGCCGTTAGCACTGCCCAGATCGATGAGCTGCCAGCCCCGGTCACCCAGCGTCAGACGGGCATGCTGTTCGGACACGTCAGCGAAGGGTAGCTCGATGTCATCGCCCCGTCGGCGGCCAATCACGAGATCACTCTCGCGTGGCTCGACCTGAACCACCCGGTCAAGGAAGGCAGCTGGCGCTAGCCGGCTGCCAGCCCGTATGCGAAAGCGAAGGGACAAGGCGGCTCTTCACAGCATGCGGGCCGACCGGTCCCAATCATGAACTGCCGTCACCGCTGCCACCGGGCGGGTTCGGCGAGCCCGCCGCAGTCGGCTCGGGCGAAGGCGCGCTCTGCCCAGCCGACGGCGCGGCTCCGGTCGGCGCCGCTGCTGGCACAGGCGCCGGGCCGGCGTCGATGCCATGCTGCCTCAGCGCCGCCAGGTAGTGATCCCGCTCGGCGATAGCCGCAAGCAACTTGGTGCGCATCACGTCGTTGTTCTGTTTCAGGCGGGCAATCTCGGACAGGTCGCGCTGACGGGTCGAATCGGTCTTGGACGCGCGGGCCAAGGCTTTCAGGAACTCGGCCTGGGGTATCTCCGCGAAGGGCGTGGCACGGTACTTGCCCGTTTCGACCTTTTCCAAGTAGCCCTCGGCCGCCAAGCCGAGTAGAGAACGCGACACCAACGCCTCGCCGGCACCGATGGTCAACGCAATGTCGACGGGCGCAAAGACCTGGCTGGACTGGGCCAGTTTCTTCAGCTCGTCGTAAAGCTCCTGCCGGCCCAGCTTGCCGCCGGACTCGCTGCCGCTAGTAAAGCTCGTGCGGATGCCCGCCGCGTGGCTGCGCTTGAGACTCATGATCGCCCCCTAGCTTCTGTGACTTGAGACACCTTATACCCCAATTCCCAGCGCAGCGTGAGTCTGTCAGTCACGTCGACACCGTTCAGCGGCCCTTGCGGCGCCTGCGCGAACGTTGGTTTGACTCCGGCTCTGCCTTGGCTTGGGCCGGCAATGGGATCTCCCACAACCGCGCGGCGGCAGGGTCAGCCCGATAGCGCTTGACCAGGTAGACGAGCAGCCCAAGGCCCGCCACCACCGAGCTCAGTCCAATGAACTGCGAGGTCGACAGGGTCCCGACGCTGCCCCGGTCATCGTCGCCGCGATAGATTTCGATGATGGGGCGCATGATGCCGTAGCCCAACACCCAGCCCAGGAACACCTCACCGGAAAATTTGCGCACGCGACGCAAGTACATGAGCAGGCCAAAAAGCGCGAGCCCGGTCAGCGTCTCGTAGATCTGGGTGGGGTGGACCGGCAGCGACCACGCCGAATCGGGGGCCAGAGCGTGCATGCTGTACACGTGATCCTTCCAGGCCGGCGCGTCCTTGGGGAAGCGAATGGCCCAAGGCACGTACGACACCTTGCCGTAGTCGCAGCCGAAGAATAGGCACCCCACCCGCGTGATCGCCGTGCCCAGCACCACCGATGGCGCGGATGCGTCCGCCCAGCGCAAAAGCGGAATCTTGCGCCGATGGCAGCCATACCAGCTTGCCGCGAAACCGCCCAGCATCCCGCCGTACGCGACCAGGCCCCCCTTGTTGAGCAGGACAATGTCGACTGGGCTGGAAAATTCCTGGAACTGCGTGATGACGTAGAGCAGGCGCGCACCCACGATCGACCAGACCGCGGTCCACATATAGATGGCGCCGGCGTCCTCGTTGCGGATGCCGTCCTTGTGGGCGAGTCGCATGGCCACAAACCAGCCGGCCACGAAGCCCGTGGCCAACATCACACCGTAGGAGAAGATGGGCACGGGCAGCCATGGTTTGCCGAACACCCCGGCATGGGGAATCCAGGTTCCGCCCCGCAGTCCCAGCAGCGCCCAGGCGCCCGCCACCAGGAGCAACGGGGTGGACGACGCCGGCAGCTTCGGGTTGCGACGGCGCTGCACCTGATGGCGTACGAAAGACACAACCGCCAAGACCAGCGCCGCAACGAAAAGCACCTTCGAGGGAAGCTGCACGAGGATCGGATGCATGACTGACCATACCCCGATGTCGCGCGACAGTCGACCGGCACAGCCCATGGAGGCCGTTGCCTCAAGCCACCGAGGCGACTACGGCCACGGCCTTCCGGGGCTGTTGCGGGATAGCGACACCGTGTTCAGCGGCGGGGCGCAACCCCTGTCCGCTGCAACATGAGTACTACTGTTTCGGCGTCTCGGTGAACTCGGCGTCGATCACGTCGTCCTTGCCGCCCGCGCCCTTGCCGTCGCCGCCCGAGGGCGCGGCTCCGGCCTGCGCACCTTCGCTGCCACCAGCGGCCTTGTACAGTGCCTCGGCCATCTTGTGCGACGCCTTCTCCAGGCGCTCGAAAGCGCCCTTGAAGACTTCGGCGTCGACGGCCTCGCGGTTCGACTCGAGCGTGGCCTTGGCGTCCTTGAGCGCGTCCTCCAGCGCCTGCCGCTCGGATGACGGAATCTTGTCCTTGTTCTCGTCGAAGTGCTTCTGCACGCTGAACGACAGGCTTTCCAGGCGGTTGCGCGCCTCGATGGCCTCACGTCGCTTCTTGTCCTCGGCCTCGTGCTCCTGTGCCTCTTTGGTCATGCGTGCAACTTCGGCCTCGGAAAGTCCCGACGATGCAGTGATGGTGATCTGCTGCGCCTTGTTGGTGGCCTTGTCCTTGGCCGACACGTTCACGATGCCGTTAGCGTCGAGATCGAATGTAACCTCGATCTGCGGCACGCCGCGCGGCGCCGGCAAGATCCCTTCCAGGCCGAACTTGCCCAGCAAGCGGTTGTCGTTCGCCATGGGCCG
>PMKP01000251.1 GCA_003157775.1 Myxococcales bacterium
CATCGCCATCGACACGACGTGGGGTTACCAACAGGCGCGGTGGCTCCCCACCCAGGTCTACGGCATCAACTGGCAGGCCCAGAGGAACATCGGCCCGGGCGCAGGCCCTCCCCTTAAGACCGAAATCTGGGTCGACGACGTGTACTTCGTCGAGTGAACCACCGTTCGGTTCGGGCCATCGGCTCCAACCGGCCCCTCAGGTCTGCTGCCCTGGGTATAGGGCATCGTTCAGGCGTGTGGGACACTGGCCGGTTAAGCATTGATGGACCGGGACACTATAACCCGGTGAAGCGGTCCACCGAATTCCGCCACCTCCTATTCACACATTTCGTCGAAGTGGCACGGGTACTCCGTCCGGGCGGCGATTTCGTCATCATGAACTACTCCTACCGCTGGGACCGCGCGCTCGACGTGAACGAGGTTCGTAGTCACGCCGAGCGCAGCGGCCTCGCCATCATCCAGGAAGGCATCACGCCGTGGTACCCGAGCGCGCTATCACCGAATAGCCGATCGGTCCGCCCGTGGCTACCATTCCGAGCTCGGCAACCGGTATCGCGGTCAACTGGAGCGCCAAGATTGCACCGGTCACCGCGTTCCGCATCCAGATTCAAGGCGTCAAGGGCGCCACCGATCCGACCGCTCGGTGGTGCGCGACGATTACAGATGCGTCGGGACCAAGCTTCGTGAAGTTTTCGGACTTCTACCCCTCGTGCTGGTATGTGGGCGTCGCTAGCCAGAATCCAGGCACGGCGTATGCTAGCCAGTCCATCGACGCCGTGGTCTTCCTCGTGCCTGGCACAATCACCGCAAAGGCGCCGTTCGATTTCACGATCGTAGGCTTCGCGCCCGGCACCAGTGTCGCAGACGCACCTGGTAAGGTTGCGGCATGTGGCACAACGACCGGCACGGTTGGCTCCACCACGCAACTGTCTGGTCAGGCGTCCATTGATGCGGCGACTCAACGTGCGGCGGTGACCGGAACGGACCGCAAGAAATACATCAACAACAACAACAACTGGGGCAACGAGAGCGGTACCTATCAGTCCCTTAGCTACACGGGCAACAGCTTCACGGACACGGTCACCAGCGGCAGCGGTGGCGGCGCCAACGTGGTGTCGTTCCCGTCCCTGGTACCTGACGGATGTGTTCGCTGGCTTCGAGATCTGGAACGGCGGTGACGCCAAAGGTCTGCAAGACACCTTCACCTGCGTAATCCAATAGCGGGCTCCTGCCGCCAGCAAGAAGGGCCGCGCGGTACACGCCTCGCGGCCCGTTTGCTATCTGCTTTGCGTGGCTGCTTGAGATAGATTGCAGCCATGGCATCCACGCGTCAGCCCATCCCTCTCAAACGGCGACCCCTTGACGTGGTGTTGCTGTGCTTCTTTGGCATCAACCTGCTCTTCGTCACCTACGTGATCAGCCTGGAGCAGATCGTCATCGACACGCCTTTTGCCTACGCCCCGCCTCTCTGGCCGCCGCAGCCGCTGCTGACGGTCATCCACTGGTGGGAGAAAACGTTTGATCCCTTGCTGTGGGCGCGGCCGGCCTGGTACCGCGCGACCATCTGGCTGGACGTGCTGGTGTTCGGCCCCTTCTACGCCGTCGCGCTCTATGCGTTTGGCCGCGGCCGCGACTGGATCCGCATCCCCAGCATCATCTGGGCGTCCATCATGTTCACCAACGTCTTCATAATTCTGTTCGATGAGCTGCGTGGCGCCCACGCCAGCCCGCACCCAATGGTGGTGGTGATGGCCAACGCCGCGTGGTTGCTAGCGCCCTTTGTCGTGGGTTGGCGTGTGCGCAGACAACACCCGTTTATGGAAGAGGCGGCTCCGTCATCAGGGACGGGCGGATGAATGGTTTTCGCGCGCGCTACGGCCCGTACGCCCTGGTGGCCGGCGCTTCGGCGGGACTTGGCGAAGCCTTCGCGCGCCGCCTGGCCGAGCGCGGCCTCAACTTGCTCCTGGTCGCGCGCCGGCCGGATGCGCTGGAACAGCTAGCCGCTGACCTGCGGACCCGACACGCCGTCGAGGTGCGAACCCTAGCCGCGGACTTGGGCCGGCCCGATCTGCGCGAGGTGGTCGAACGCGCGGCGGACGGCTTGACGATAGGACTCCTCGTATACAACGCCGCCTACTCCGTGATCGGGCCATTCGTCGACCATTCACTCGACGAGCAGCTACGCGTCCTGGAGGTGAACTGCCGTGGCCCGCTGGTGCTTTCGCACCTGCTGGGCAAGGCGATGGCGGAACGCGGCCGCGGCGGGATCGTGCTCATGACTTCGATGGCCGGATCGCAAGGCGGGCCCTGGCTGGCCACCTATGCGGCGTCCAAAGCATTCAACCTGGTGCTGGCCGAGGGGTTGTGGGACGAGTTGGGTGAGCGGGGCGTGGATGTCGTCGCTTGCCGTGCCGGCGCCACTCGCACGCCAGGCTACGCGGCCTCGCGGCCTCGGCCCAGCCGGGTTCCTCTGCTGGAGCCCGACCAGGTGGTGCGTGTGGCGCTGGATGCTTTGGGCCGCAAGCCGTCCGTGGTTCCCGGCGGGTTCTACCGATTCTCGGCCTTTGTCATGAACCGCCTGCTGCCACGCCGGGTGGCAGTGCGAATCATGGGCCGCGCCACGCGGCGGCTGTATGCTGGCCGCGATGGCAGCCCAGCGTCCTGACCAGCTTCGCCGCCGGCACGACCTTGCCCGTGTGGTGCTGGCTTACGCCTCGGCCCTGGTGGTGGCGCTGGCCGTGGGATGGGCTCTGCGCGCTCGCCATCCAATCCTTGTGGCTGCGGTAGCTGACTTGGTCGCCACCCTGGTCGTATTTGGCTTCAGCGTCGGGTACGACAACTCCAGCCTGTACGATCCCTACTGGAGCGTGGCTCCCTTGCCGATCGCCCTCTACTGGACGGCTACTGCTGGCGGGCCGGGGCTGCGGCAGATTCTAGTCTTGGCCCTGATCGCCCTGTGGGGCGCACGCCTCACCGGCAATTGGGTGGCGCGCTGGCGCGGAATCGGTGACGAGGACTTTCGCTACCAAGAGATCCGTCGCCGGACCGGCCGTCTGTACTGGCCCGCCAGCTTGGTGTCGATTCACCTCATGCCGACCATCTGGGTTTTTCTCGGACTTCTGCCCCTCTTTCCCGCTCTGGCGCGGCCCAGCCCCATCACGTTGCCCTACGTTGTGGCGCTGGTTGTGACCGCGGCGGCCATCGCGATCGAAGCCACGGCCGATCGCCAGCTACGCGTCTTCTTGCGCACCCGGCGCGATCCCGAGGCAACTCTCGACAAGGGACTGTGGGCATACTGCCGGCACCCCAACTACCTCGGCGAGGTGTCGTTCTGGTGGGGCCTTTACCTTTTCGGCGTGGCTGCCGCGTCGGCGTGGGCTTGGTCCGCCGTCGGCCCACTTTGCATTACCTTACTCTTTGTATTCGTGAGCGTACCCTGGATGGATCGACGCTTGTTGCTTCGACATCCGGCCTGGGCGCAGACTTTGAAATCCCTGCCGGCTTTGCTGCCTTGGCCGCGCCGGGAAAAGACCAAAGTGAGGTCGTCATGAGACTGGTTTTCAGGATTCTGAAGATTGTCGGATTGCTCATCGGCGTGTTGGTGTTGGCGCTGGCCGCCTTGCTCTTTGTCACCTTCTCGGGCGGCGCGCCCATCCGCGACGGCCAGCGGGTGGATGGTGTCGAAGTGGTCAAGGACGGCTTCGTCTCGGCCTTCATCGTCGATATTGATGACCACGACGTGGCCCTGGTCGACGCGGGCAATGATGGCCAGGCTAAGCCCATTCTTTCGGCGCTGGCCCGGCGCGGGTTGGGCCCCGACGCGGTCAAGGCCATTCTGCTAACCCACGGCGACCGCGACCACACCACAGGCGTGCTGGCCTTCCCGCAGGCCATCGTTATGGGACTGGAGGCCGACATTCCCCTGGCCGAGGGGCGCGAGCTGCGCGGTTTCTTCAAATTCTTCGGATCGGCTCATCCCAACGGCATCAAGGTGGCGCGTCCATTGCACGACGGGGAAAGCTTCACTCTCGGCAATCTGGTGGTGCGCGTCTTCGCCGTGCCTGGGCACACGAAAGGCAGCGGGGCGTTTCTCATGCGTGGCGTGCTCTTCCTTGGAGACAGTGCGGATGCCACCAAGGACGGCAAGCTGGCAGCGGGACGTTGGCTCTTCACGGAAAACCCGGCGCAGAACCGCGCGTCGCTGCGCCAACTGGCACAACAAATCGAGCCCCGGGGCGGCGAAGTCAAGGCCATCGCCTGCGCGCATTCGGGCATGCTGACCGGCGGCCTCGGTCCGCTCAGCGAATTTGCGGCGCACGATCGCTGACCAGGATCTCGCGAAGCGCGATCCAACACGTGGCTGGTTAGCTTTTTCACCACAGTCTCGCCCCCGGGCCGCTGGCCCGGATCCTTCAGGCGTGAAACTGACAAATCCGAGCCCGGTTTTCTGCTCCACCAAGCCACAGTGCACACTAAGAAGATCAAACAGTTACAGTCGAGTTTCAGGCTAGAGAGCACAGAGAACACAGAGATCGGATGAGAAGAAAGGGTTCGGACTGCGTTGAAGCCTACCCATTCCTCTCCGGTCAAACTCCGCGTCCTCTGTGCCCTCTGTGGTGAACCAGCTAACTTCGACCCACGGTCCATGCGATACCGGTTAGTGTCGCCACCGACGACGATGTATCTTTCGTCGTTCCGATGAACGATGCCGCCGCACCCTCATACCGACAACTGACCGCCTTCTTCATTCCGCTGGCCCTGCAGGCGGCCTCGCAAAGCTTGACCTACCCTCTGGTCGCCATGGTGGCTACCCATGGCCCGGGCGGCACCCTGAACTTGGCGGGCGTGGCTCAGTCAAACGTCGTGATGTTTCTCGTGGGCGCCGTCGGGGCTGGCTTGGTCACCTCAGGCATGGTCTTTGGCAAGTCCCGCTTGGGATTTTCCCGCTTCTTCGCCGTCAACAACCTCATGGCGACCACCGCAGCACTGGTGCAGGCCGTGATCTGCATTCCCCCGGTCGGCCATGCCGTGTTCGGCGCCCTGCTCGGCTTGCCGTCTTCCATCGAAGGCCCTGCCCGCCAGGCCTTCCCGCTGACCATCCTGCTGAATTTCCTGTTCTTCGCTCGCACCCCCTACGAGGTTCTGCTTTTCAACAACGGCGCTTCTGGGCGCGCCTGCACAGCCACCTTCGCCCGCATCGGGCTCACTCTCGCACTCGCGCCGCTTTTCGTCTGGGCGGGCCTGGTCGGTCCGCGCTGGGCCGTCATCTGCCAAGCCATTCCCGTGGGGGTCGAGGTGGCGGTGGCCTGGTACTACAGCCGACGGTTCGCCTCGGTATTCGCCCAGGTCGAGGAGAACGTGCCGAGGCGGCGCGCCATCATCTGGTTCAACCTGCCGCTCTCGCTGGGTGGGTTCCTGATGACCCTGTCGGGACTCTTGCTAGGTGCCGTCATCGCTAGATCCAACCAGCCGGAGCGTATGCTGCCCGCCTACTATCTGGCCATCGGCCTGGCCAACCCGATGGCCTACGCAGCCACACGCCTGCAGAACGTGGTGCTCTACTTCCCCCCGCGCTCTGGCGAAGACAATCTCACCCTCCGTTTCGCCCTGCGCGCGGGGGCGATTGTGTCGTTCATCCCGCTGGTGTTCATACTGCCCGGACTGTCCCATTGGTACTACGTTTCATTGCAGCGACTGCCCCCCACCGACCTCTCGCTGGTGTGCGTGTCCGCCCTGCTCCTGGTCGCGTATCCATTTACCTCGGGCTTGCGCGCGTACCGGGAAGGATTGGCGGCGCTCACCCGTCGGACCTCAACCATCCTGGCCGGCAACATTGCCTTCATTGCCTCGCTGGCCATTGCCGCGCCCACTTGCCTGGCGCTGAAAGTGGCCGGCAACATGATCGGGCCGGTCGCGGTAATCATCAGCAACCTGGCCGGCCTGGGTGCTCTCGTGCTCTTGCAGTCGCTGCCGGAAAGCCCGGGTCCGGTGGAAGTGATCGACGTCGAAGGCGAGCGCGGTTAGCTACGGCTTTTCGGCCTTCCTCTGCGCCTTGACCGGCCAGGACTTGCCCGCCAGCGACTGGCAGGTAGTGCCCGCTGGCACCTGACGATACGCGAAAGTGCCCTTCTGGGACTCGGTGCTGTCACCCGCCATGGCTCGTAGACATAGACCGCTCGCGCCGAGAATCTGCTGTTTCTGCGCAACCTTGAGCTCACCCGAAAGGCCGTGCTCGTCGAGCTGCGCCCGCTCTACCGTGTAGTGCGACTGGCTCGCGACGTAGAGGTCGCCCGAGCAGAAGGTCCCGCTAACCGTGAAGGTTGCGCCAGGTTTGCCATCGCTATCCATGTCTTCTTTTCCCCAGGCCACGTCCCACGGCCCGACTTTCACCCCGCCGTCGGCCGCCACGTCGATTGCCATGGTCGTGGCAGGCATGTGGGCCACACCGCTGGATGAGAGAACGACGGTCACGCCTTTGACCGGCTTGCTCTCGACCCGACAGAAGTGCTGGCGCAACTCGATGTGGCTGCCCTTGCGCTGCACCTTCACGAGGATGTAGTTCTCGGTCTCGTCGAGCACATCGCTATGCAGGGGCACGTGGCGCATTCCGCGCAGAATCTGATGGCCAGCCCACACCTCGACCGATGACTCTTCGCCAGGCGGCGCTTCGCCAAGCAGGAGGAGAGCGAGCAGGGGAGCAAGGGCGAACATGCGGAGAATTCAGATATCCCACAAAGTGCGCCGGGTGCACAGGAAGGAATTATGGGCCGCCGCAGTGGCGGAGGCGGGCCGCGGAACCGGATCCGGCCCCGGATCCGGTCACGGTCCCGGCCTCCGGCTCCGCCGCCGTCCACCTGGCCGCTCAACCAGCCACGAATCTTCGAGAGGCGGCCTCAGCTTCCCGTCGCCGCCCGCTGGTCGGTCTGCGATGCCGGCGCATTGAGGTATTCGGGCAGGGTCCGCCCGGCGCCTTGCAACCAGGCACGTGCCAGCCGCCGGCCGAGCACGCGGTCGGCCGAGGTGAGCATCCGGTAAGCCGCCTCGCGCACCAGCTTGTTGCGCACCCGGTATGCCACCTCGCTGCCGTCCGCTTGCCTTTGCACCAGGTCGCGCATAACCAGGTTCTCCAGCCACTCGCCCATTTCGCGCCGGCTCGCCTCACCCAACACCGCGACCAAAGCTTCCGTCGAGAAGAACTTGTCGCCGTACAGGCTGGCTGCGCGCAAGACCCGCCGAGCCTCGGGCGACAGGCAATCGAAACGGGCTTCGACCGCGGCCAGCACGACGTCTGGGACTCCCGAACGGCCTGCTGCGAGGGCGTCTGCCATCTCCTCCAAGAACATGGGGTTGCCTTCCCAGCGGTCGAGCACGAAGTGCTCGGCTTCGGCGGTCAGCAGGGGAACCCGCAAGCGCAGCAGGCTTTGCCCTGCCTTGCGGGGCAAGGATGCCAGCCGGATGTACTCGACCATGCGCTCGCCCCACAAGCCGGGAAAGCGCTCTTCCACCTCCGGCCGACCCAGGGCCAACACCAGCAGCGGCTGATCCGAAAATTGGCCCAAAACATCGTCCATGACTTGCACGCTGGCTGCGTCCGCCCACTGCAGATCCTCCAAGACCATGATCGGAGCACCGGCGGTGCTCTTGCCACGCAACCAGTGCACGAACTCTCGCTTGACCTCGGCCGCCTCTCGTCCCCGGGTCTGGATGCCGGCAGCGGCGAGCAAAGGCGCCAGCAGCGCGAAATCTGATTCGGGCCGCACCAGGGTTCCTGTGCAACGAATGATGTCCTCAGGCGGCTCTGCCGCCAGGGAAAGAAACTCACGCGCCAAGCGCGTCTTCCCAGTGCCCGACCCGCCCACCACCAGCGCCGCACGCGCCACCCGTTCGCGTACGCATTCCTTGCGCAGCGACATCAGCAAGTCCAACTCCCGCTCTCGTCCCTGAAGCGGGCTTATCCGTCCGCCCACACTGTGTGGTCGTTCTGGCCCTGCCCCACCTGCTTCGGCGAACAGCAGCGCCACCCCATCCGCATCGCCCACCACGAAGCGGCCGGGCAGAAGCCGCCGCGTGGTCTCGTCGAGGCGGACGGTGCCTGCTTGCTGGCCTTGCATGAGCGCAGGCAAGGAGTCCATCAAACGACCGACCGGAACCCGCGCCATGAACGCGGCCCGGCCCGCCCCGATCGCGATCTTGGCGTCCGGCTCCATGTCCCGCAGCACCAGCGCGGCGCGCGCAATCTGCATGGCTTGCTCGCGTGCTGTTCCGACGGCCGGCGCAGTCACCAGCAGCGTGCGGTCGATGAGGCGGTCCATCTCGGCCCCAAGCGCGCGTATGGCAGTTTCCAAGGCAGCGAGGCGCTCCGGGCTGTCGTCCTTGACCTCAGCCGTCTTGCTGGCGGCCTGCCAGGGGAATGCCGCTCGTGGTCCGAGGCGCCGGTCCCGCACCGTCCGCCGCGAGCCATCCGCAACTGGCCGCCGCGCCAGCGAAATCAGCATCGCACAGAGGGTGCGCTCCTCCGATTCGCTGATGCTATTGGGTCGCAGTGGGGATGGCGGCTTGAACGATGCGGTTTCTTCGCCAAGGTCACCCAGGAGCTGCGCGAGGGCGCGGAACTCGCCCGCCAGGGCGCGCGCCGACAGGGGCCGCGCGCCCGGATCTGGCTGCAGCATGCGGTGGATGATCCGCTCCAGCTCGGGCGGCATGTTGGGTCGGCGCGACGACAATGGTGCCACCATGCCCGCGCACACCTTCTGCATCACCTCAGTTGCATTGTCGCCGGTGAAAGGCGGCTCACCGGTCAGGGCCTCGTA
Organism: Myxococcales bacterium; assembly: GCA_003157775.1. Classification (GTDB taxonomy): domain Bacteria; phylum Myxococcota_A; class Polyangia; order Fen-1088; family Fen-1088; genus Fen-1137. The sequence goes on from PMKP01000251.1 coordinate 8,811, forward strand.
CAACACGCAACCGAGGGAGAAAATATCGGCCCGGCCATCCACGTCGTGGCGACCGCGCGCCTGCTCGGGCGAAGCGTAAAGCGGCGTCCCCACCGTCGAGCCCTTGTGGGTAAATCGTCTTGGGTCGAACACCCGGCGGGCGATGCCAAAATCGAGGATGCGCGTGTCAGTAAGCTTCCAGCCCACCAGAAAGACGTTGCTCGGCTTGATGTCGCGGTGGACGACCCCGCGCTCATGGGCAGCCGCCAGCGCCTCCAACACAGGACATGCCAGGTGCGCGACCGCCACGGGTCCCAAAGAGCCGCGCGACAAACGCTCTTCCAAGGTTTCTCCCTCAAGCCACTCCATGGCGATGAAGGGCGCTCCGTGAGGTGCCGTCCCTCGATCGAAATAGCGCACGATGCCCGGATGGGACAGTTCCGCCAGGAGGCGTGCCTCCTGGTCGAAACGTGCACTTTCAGTGGCGGTCCGAACGTGAAGAACTTTGAGCGCAACCACTGCCCCGGTCTGGCGATCGATTGCCTGATACACGGTACCCATCCCGCCCGTACCTGCCTCGCTCTTAAGCTCAAAGCGATCCATGAAGCCCGTGCCGCCCTCAGGTGTTCGAGACTTCACTGGTCACCTAATCGGCACGAAGGTTGGCTCGCTTGAGGCAGCTTGACAAGGACCCAGATCTAAGGAATCATTGCATCAGGATTGCCGGATGGATACTCTAGCCGTAGCCGTTGATCTACTGCGCCTTTTTGGTGATTCGACGAGACTGCGCCTGGCTTCTTTGCTGGAAAAGAACGAGCTAACGGTTGCGGAGATTACCCAGATCACTCAGCTTCCCCAGTCGCGGGTGTCTACCCACCTAGGCAAGCTGCGCGATGCCGGTGTGCTGCGTGACCGGCGCGAGGGAGCGCTGGCGTACTACATGATGAACGAGGGAAACATGCCGGCCAGCGTGCACAGGCTGTGGGTGCTGCTTGGCCGCGAGCTCGACGAGCCGCTCTTGCGCAGTGATCAGGAGCGCTGTCAGGCCATGCTGCGTGCGCGGCAAGGCACCGCCAACTGGCCCGAGACAGTGGCCGGCCAGATGGAGCGGCACTACTCGCCTGGTCGGACCTGGGAAGCCACGGCGATCGGCATGCTGGGTCTCGTGCATCTGGGGGACGTGCTCGACGCCGGCTCGGGCGACGGAGCCATCGCCGCCCTGCTGGCTCCGCGCAGCCGTCGCGTGACCTGCCTGGACATCAGCCCCAAGGTGCTGCAGGCCTGTCGCAAACGGCTGCAGGGCCTGGCCAACGTGGAGTTTGTCCTGGGTGATGTCCACGCCCTGCGATTCGCTGACGCGAGCTTCGACCAGGTGCTGCTGCTCAACCTTCTAACCTACGCGACCGAGCCCGCGCGGGCATTGGTTGAGGCGGCTCGCGTGCTCCGGCCGGGCGGCGATCTGGTTGTGACCACGCTGGCGGGCCATGAGAAGAGCGATGTCACTGCCGGCTACGGCCATGTGCACGCCGGCTTCCGGCCGCAAGCGCTGCGGGATTGGCTGACCGACGCTGGCCTGGTGGTGGACCGCTGCGAGGTGACCTCCCGGGAAAAGCGACCGCCCCATTTTGCCGTGGTGAGCGCCTTCGCGCGCAAGGCTGCGAGCCGGACGGGAGCACCCAAGCCAACCGAGAAGACTGGATCGCCCGGCGAGAAAGGGGGCTCAGCATGAACCGCACAGATCGCATCCAACAACTCCTCTTGGCATTACAGGAACGCGTCCTGGTCATTGACGGCGCCATGGGCACCATGATCCAGCGCCGCGGCCTTACTGAAGCGGACTTTCGCGGCGAGCGCTTCGCCTCGCATGGGCACGATCTGCGGGGCGACAACGATGTACTGGTGCTGACCCGGCCCGACGTGGTGGCCGACATCCACGCCGAGTACCTGGACGCGGGTGCCGACATCATCGAGACCAACACCTTCAACAGCACGCGCATCGCGCAGGCTGACTACCGGCTGGAGGCGGCTGTCTATGACTTGAACCGGGCAGGGGCGCGCCTGGCGCGAGAGGCGGCCGACGCCTTTTCAGCCCGCACGCCCAAGCAGCCGCGTCTGGTGGCCGGCGCCCTCGGCCCCACCAACAAGACGCTCTCGCTCTCGCCACGAGTGAACGAGCCGGGCTTCCGCGCGGTGACTTTCGTCGAAATGCAGGCGGCCTATGAGGAACAGGTGCGCGGCCTGATCGATGGCGGCTGCGACATCCTCCTGGCCGAAACCGTGTTCGACACGCTCACCCTCAAGGCCTGCCTGTGCGCCGTCGAGGCGGTCTTTGCCGAAAAAGAACTGCGCCTGCCGATCATGCTGTCAGGGACCATCACTGACAAGAGCGGCCGCCTCATGTCGGGCCAGACTATCGACGCGTTCTACACTTCCATCGAACACGCGCGACCCCTGGCGGTCGGTCTTAACTGCGGGGGCGGCGCGCACCAGTTGCGGCCCTATGTCGAGGAGCTGGCCGAGCAGGCGGGCGAGTACATCCTCTGCTACCCCAACGCGGGGCTGCCCAATGCCTTTGGCGGCTACGACGAGCAGCCCGCGGATACCGCGGCTTTGCTGGGCGAGCTGGCGCACGCGGGTCTAGTCAATATCGTGGGCGGATGCTGCGGCACCACCCCGGACCACATTCGCGCGATCGCGCAGGCGGTGCAGGGCGTGCCACCGCGACGCCGGCCGGGAACGGGCGTGCGGCCTTTACGCCTTGCGGGGCTGGACACGCTGACCGTGCGGCCCGAATCGAACTTCATTCTGATCGGGGAGCGCACCAATGTCTCGGGCTCGAAGAAGTTTGCCAACCTTATCAAGGCGGGCGATTTTGCGGCCGCGCTCGCGGTGGCGCTGGCCCAGGTGCGCGGCGGGGCCAACATCCTGGACGTCAACATGGACGAGGCCATGCTGGATTCCGTTGCGGCCATGACCGCGTTCCTCAATCTCTTGGCGAGCGAGCCCGAGATCGCGCGGTTGCCCATCATGATCGACAGCTCGAGCTTTTCAGTCATCGAGGCGGGCCTCAAGTGCGTGCAAGGCAAGAGCATCGTCAATTCCATCAGCCTCAAGGAAGGCGAGGCCGAGTTTCTCTCCCGGGCGCGTGCCTGCCGCCGCTACGGCGCTGCCGTGGTGGTGATGGCCTTCGACGAGACCGGCCAAGCCGTGTCCACCACGCGCCGGGTGGAAATCTGCCAACGGGCCTATCGACTGTTGGTCGAGCAGGCAGAGTTTTCGCCCGAGGACATCATCTTCGACGCGAACGTGCTGGCAGTTGCCACTGGCCTGGAGGAACACAACGACTACGCGCGTAGCTTTCTCGAATCGCTTCCACTCATCAAGGCAGCCTGTCCAGGCGTGCATCTGTCGGGCGGCGTGTCCAACCTGTCGTTCTCGTTCCGGGGCAACGACGCGGTTCGCGAGGCCATGCACACCGTGTTCCTCTACCATGCCATCGCCGCGGGCCTGGACATGGGCATCGTCAACGCCGGTCAGCTAGGAGTCTACGCGGACGTTCCTGCCGAGGTGCGCGAGCGCGTGGAGGACGTGCTTTTCAACCGGCGGCCCGACGCGACCGAGCGCCTGGTGGAGCTGGCCGGGCAAGTCAAGGGAACGGCCAGCAAGCGAGCCCAAGACCTGTCGTGGCGAGAGGCATCCGTGGAAAAGCGTCTGGAGTACGCCCTGGTTCACGGCATGGTGGATTTCATCGAAGCGGACACGGAAGAGGCGCGGCAGCAGCTCGGGCGGCCGCTCGACGTCATCTCTGGCCCGCTCATGGCCGGCATGGCTGTGGTGGGCGATCTCTTCGGCGCAGGCAAGATGTTCCTGCCCCAGGTGGTCAAGAGCGCACGCGCCATGAAGGCAGCGGTGGCCTATCTGCAACCCTTCATGGAGGCCGAGAAGGGGCAGGGCGTGGTGCAGCCACGCGGCCGCGTGCTTGTCGCCACAGTCAAGGGTGACGTGCACGACATCGGCAAGAACATCGTTGCTGTGGTGCTTGGCTGCAACAACTACCAGGTCATCGATCTGGGCGTGATGGTCCCCTGCGAGAAGATCTTGGACACGGTTGTGCAGGAAAAGGTCGACATCGTGGGCCTGTCAGGGCTGATCACGCCGTCGCTCGATGAGATGGTGCACGTGGCACAGGAGATGGAGCGCAGGGGCCTTAGCCAACCCCTGCTCATCGGTGGTGCCACCACTACGCGCGAGCACACCGCAGTCAAGATCGCGCCCCAGCGCAGCGGTCCTACCGTGCATGTGCTCGATGCCTCGCGCGCGGTGGGCGTGGTTTCCGCGCTGCTGGATGCCACACAGAAGGACGCTTTCGACCAGAAGACCCGTGCCGAGCAGGAGCAGCTACGCGAGATTCACGCCGATAAGCAGCGACGCCCGCTCGTTCCGTACACGGCGGCCGACGCGGGCCGGCCGGCCATCGTGTGGCGTGCCGAGGACGTGCCGGCCCCGGCTTTCATCGGCCGGCGGGTGATCGAGCGGCAACCGCTCGACGAGCTGGCGCGCTTCATCGATTGGACGTTCTTCTTCACCGCCTGGGAGTTGAAGGGCAAGTACCCGCAGATTCTCGACCACCCCAAGTACGGCCCTGCGGCCCGCGATCTCTTGCGTGCAGCCGAAGAACTGCTGGCCCAGATCGTGGAAGAGAAGTCGCTCACCGCTAGCGCGGCCTACGGCTTCTGGCCGGCCTGCAGTGAGGGCAACGATCTCGTGCTGTTCGCCGACGAGAGCCGCACCCGCGAGCTATGCCGCTTCCCCATGCTGCGCCAGCAGGCCGGAGCCGGCCCGTATTACTGCCTGGCTGACTTCGTGGCGCCTGCCTCTGCGGGTTTGGCCGACCACGTGGGCGCTTTTGCGGTTACCACCGGCATTGGCGCCCAGCAGTTGGTCAAGCGCTTCGAGCAAGCGGGCGACGACTACAGCGCGATCATGGTCAAGGCCCTGGCCGACCGGCTGGCCGAGGCGTTTGCCGAGTGCTTGCATCAGCGCGTACGCCGCGAATGGAGCTACGGCGCCGACGAGAGTTTCAGCAACCAGGACCTCATTGCGGAGAAGTATCGCGGCATCCGGCCCGCCGTGGGCTATCCCGCATGGCCAGACCACACCGAGAAGCAGCCGCTGTTTGATCTTCTGCAGGCGCCCAAAGTAGGCATCACCCTGACGGAAAGCTCTGCCATGAGCCCGGCGGCGAGTGTGTGCGGCGTGTATCTTGCCCATCCGCAATCGCGTTACTTCGATGTGGGCCGCATCGACCGCGCGCAGGTGCAGGATTACGCCCGCCGTCGTGGCCTGCCCCTGGATGAGATGGAACGTTGGCTTGCGCCGAATTTGGGCTACCATAGGGGGATGGGGCGTGTCTGATGGGTGCCGAGATCGCGTTTCGTCTCAACTTGGTGCACGGCCGGTGCGTTGGGGTTCGCATACCGGCGGAGGTGGACGAGAAGATCTTGGCAGAGCTGGTTCCTGAGGAGCGCGGCTTCGTCTCAACCTTGGCTTCTGCTCGCCACCCGAGCTGGGTGGCTGGACGGCTCGCCCTGCGTGAAGCGTTTCGCGACCTCGGTATCGAGCCCGGTCCGATTTTGGCCACCCGGCGCGGCGCCCCCGCACTGCCCGCCGACCTGGGCGGCTCCATCAGCCACAAACGGACGCTGGCGGTCGGGCTGGCGGGCCGCCGCGAGAATGACGCCAGTATTGGCGTGGACCTGGAGGCCTGCCCGCCAGTTTTCGCTTCGGTCGAGGAGGCCCGCGCCCAGGCTCGGCCAGACCTGCGCACGCGGGTACTCACCCAGGACGAACTGGCCCGGCTGAAGAGCGTGCCGGAGAAAGACCACCGGCGCATGGTCACCCTGCACTTCTCGCTCAAGGAGGCTCTGTACAAGGCCATCGATCCGCTGGTGGGCCGGCATGTGGCGTTCCATGAAGCCAGCCTGACCACACTGCCCGACGGGTCCGCCTCCATCGTGTTGGCCCTGTCCGAGCACGATGGCTCCTTCGCCGCCACCGCCTTCTGGACCGAGGTCGAGGATCACTTCCTCACCACCGCACGGGTGCAGCGCGCCTAGCAGCTACTCAGCATCGCTTGGACCCTGGATGGGACGGACAGCCCACTCGGACAACTGCACGCGTTCCATCGAAGCCACGGTGGGTGCTGATGTACGGAACTTCTCTGGGCGGATTCTGTCAACCGATGGTGCTAGAAGATGTGCGCTATGTCCCGTATTCAACCCGACGAGGTCCGCACTATCGCGGCGCTCGCCCGCCTGCGCCTGTCAGACGCAGAGATCGAGCGAATGACCCATGAACTGGACGCCATACTCGAGTACATCGACACGGTCAAGAACCTGGACACCGGTGCTACCGAGCCCATGACCCACGCCGTGCGCTTTGACTGTCCCCTGCGGCAGGACGAACCCAAGCCGTCGCTGTCGGTGGAAGAGGCTCTGCAGAACGCGCCCCGGCGACGCGACTCATTCTTCGAGGTGCCGCGCATCGTGCCCAGCACAGGTGAGGGAGGCTAGCCATGGCCTCGCCGCAAGTGAAGGGGGCGTCCATCGCCGAGTTGGCCGAGGGGGTGCGCGCGCGCAAATGGAAAGCCCGCGAGCTGGTCGAGTCCTATCTTGACCGCATTGCGCGCCTGGATGGCCGGCTGGGCTGCTACTTGCTGGTCGACGGCGACGGGGCGCGACGGCGCGCGGACCAGGTCGATGCCACGGTCGCAGCGGGCCGAGACCCGGGCCTGCTCGCTGGCGTGCCCATCGGCCTGAAAGACATCTTCGTGACCCGCGGTCTGCAAACCACGGCTGGGTCGAAGATCCTGCGCGGATTCGTGCCGCCCTATGAGTCCACGGTGTCTGCACGCCTGGCTGCGGCGGGCGCGATTGCCCTGGGCAAGTTGAACATGGACGAATTCGCCATGGGCTCGTCGAACGAGAACAGCGCCTTCAAACCGGTGCGCAATCCTTGGGACCTGGAGCGTGTGCCCGGCGGATCCTCGGGCGGCTCGGCGGCTTCCGTAGCGGCGTCGCTGTGTGCTGGCAGCCTGGGCACTGACACGGGCGGCTCGATTCGCCAGCCGGCATCCCTGTGTGGCGTCGCGGGCATGAAGCCGACTTACGGCCGGGTCTCACGCTATGGCGTGATCGCGTTTGCCTCGTCCCTGGATCATCCGGGCCCCTTCGGCCGGACCGTCGAAGAGGTGGCAACGCTCCTGGAAGTCATCGCCGGTCACGACCCCTGCGATGCGACGTCGATTCCCTCGCCGGTGGGCCGCTACCGGCAGGCCTGCGCCGCCGGGTTGGCCGGCATGCGCGTGGGCGTGCCCGAGGAGTATTTCCAGGCCGGCATGGATCCCGAGGTTGAGGCGGCGGTGCGTGGGGCTATCGATGAGATCGCGCGCGCCGGCGCCAAGCTGGTACCGGTCTCGCTGCCCCACACCCAATATGCGGTCGCGACCTACTATCTGGTGTGTACCGCCGAGGCCTCGTCGAACCTGGCGCGCTACGACGGCGTCCGCTACGGCCATCGCACAGCCGAGGCCTCATCGCTGGAAGAGCTGTACAGCAAGACGCGCGGCGAAGGATTCGGGGCCGAGCCCAAGCGCCGGATCATCCTCGGCACCTACGTGCTGCGCTCGGGCTACTATGAGGCCTACTACGGCAAGGCGCTGCGCGTGCGGCGCAAGATCGCCGATGATTTCCGCGCGGTGTTCGACAAGTGCGACGTACTGGCCACACCCACTTCTCCCACCGCTGCTTTCAAGCTGGGTGAGCGCCAGGCCGACCCGCTGCAGATGTACCTGGCTGACATCTACACCGTGGCGCCTGCGCTGGCCGGTGTGCCCGCCCTGTCCCAGTGCTGCGGGTTCACGAAGAACCACCTGCCCATTGGATTGCAGCTCATTGGGCCGCCTCTCGGCGAAGAGGCCGTGTTCCGCATAGCCGGCGAATACCAGCGCCGCACCTACTGGCACAAGCGACTGCCCGAGGATCCGTCGTGAGTGTCGATCGATATGAGGCCGTCATCGGGTTGGAGGTGCATGTGCACCTGGCCAGCCGTTCCAAGATCTTTTCCTCGTCGTCGACCGCCTTCGGCAAGGAGCCCAATTCCTGCACCGATCCCGTGTGTCTGGGCCTGCCCGGCGCTTTGCCGGTGCTCAATCGGGCTGTGGTCGACGCGGCAGTACGCCTGGGCCTAGCTGTGGGTTCGCACATCCGGCCGCGCTGTCGTTTCGCGCGCAAACACTACTTCTACCCGGACTTGCCCAAGGGCTTTCAGATTTCGCAGTACGAGGAGCCCTTGTGCGAAGGCGGCGCGGTGGAATTCCGCGTGGCCGGGGAAGCGCGGCGCGTACGCCTGACCCGCATTCACCTGGAGGACGATGCGGGCAAGAACATCCACGACGATTCGGGCGTCAGCTTCGTGGACTTCAATCGCGCGGGCGTGCCCCTGGTCGAGATCGTGAGCGAGCCCGACATTCGCTCGGCGGAAGAAGCCGCCGAATACATGCGCGCGCTGCGCACCCTGGTGCGTACCCTGGGGATCAGCGACGGCAACATGGAAGAGGGCTCGCTTCGTTGCGACGCCAATGTTTCCCTGCGACTGCACGGGACCGAAAAGCTCGGCACCAAGGCCGAGATGAAGAACATCAATTCGTTCAAGCACGTGCGCGAGGCGGTTGAGCACGAGATCCGGCGCCAGGCGGCCGTGCTGGATCGGGGTGAGGCGGTGGTGCAGGAAACCCGGCTCTGGGATCCGGAGCGCGGCCTCTCGCAATCCATGCGCAGCAAGGAGCACGCGCACGACTACCGCTACTTCCCCGAGCCCGACTTGCCGCCGCTGGCAGTGGACCAAGACTGGATCGAGCGAGCGCAAAGGTCATTGCCCGAGTTGCCCGAGAACCGATACCGTCGCTACACGGACGCCCTGGGACTGTCTGCGCAGGACGCGGGGGTGCTGTGTTCCGAGCGCGAGATCGCGGACTACTTCGACGTCGCAAGCAAGGCGTGCGCTGCGCCGGCAAAGAAGCTGGCCAATTGGATCATCAATGAGGTGCTGGCTCGCATCGACGATCCGCGCAGATTGGCCGCCGTGGATCTTCCCGTGCCACCGGTGGCGCTGGCCGAGCTGGTGGATCTGGTCGAGAAGGGCACGCTCTCGGGCAAGCTGGGCAAAGACATATTCGGCCGCATGTGGCAGGAGAAGCGGCGGGCTGGCGAGATCGTGGCCAGCGAATCGGTGGCGGTGGTGTCCGACGTGGGCCTCATCGAAGAAATCTGCAAGAAGATTGTTGCGGCGTACCCAGACGAGGTGGTGCGCTACCGCGGCGGCCAGAGCAAGCTGCTTGGCTTTTTCGTGGGCAAAGTGATGAAGGAAATGGGCGGCAAAGCCAACCCCAAGACCGCGAACGAAATCCTGCTGCGGCTGCTTGGGTGACGAGGTACGCCAATGTCGGATGTTAGGCGTCTCAGTACGATGAAGTCCGACATCAATTGGCCAGTGTTGCTATCTCCGCGTCTGACAATACGCGGCTGATCTCGCGGCGATTCAGGGAAGCGGGGCGCCAACTGGCAGTGAAAAACTAAACAAACCCACATGTCAAACTGCCGCCCCCGTTCTCCGGTGAACGTGTACACTACGCTTCGGCCGGACGAGGGCCGGTCAACCCAACGCAACGAGACGAGGAGAGATAACATGCGAACTGTGTGGCGATTGCTGCCAATGCTGGTGGTGATGGGGTTCGCGCCCAATGCGATCGCGAAAGCGCAGAAGACATCGGGGGCGCAGAAGACATCGGAGGCGCAGGAGACATCGGAAAAGCCCCAGCTCAATGCGTGCGGCTGCTACCGTAATTCATTGGGGGTTTGCCTTTGCCCAAAGAAGGGCAAGTGCGAGTGTCCGGGCGAGTGCGAGCCCAAGAGCTGCTCTGAGAAGCGCGAGAAAGACCTGGACCGAGAGATTCAAGTGGAGACCAAGCGCGTGCAAGATGCCGAGAAGAAGAAACGGGAAGAGGAGGCCGAGAAGAAGAAGCGGGAAGAGGAGGCCGAGAAGGAGCGCCAAGCGGAAGCGGCGGCCGACGAAAAGGCGGCGGCTGAGGCTATCGTCGCCGACAGCCCAACCACAGCGGAGGGCGCCGGGGCCGAAGGCCAGGATCAGTCCAAGGACAAGAAGAGCAAGGACAGCAAGAAGGGTAAGAAAGCTGACAAGGCTGACAAGAGCGAGAAGGCTGAGAAGACCGAGAAGACTACGAAGACCGAGAAGACCGAGAAGACTGACAAGGAAAACAAGACCGAGAAGACCGAGAAGACCGACAAGACAAAGAAGACAGAGAAGACCGAGAAGACGACGTCA
>PMKP01000404.1 GCA_003157775.1 Myxococcales bacterium
GGCGGTGATCACGTCCTGGTACATCGGCTCGCCAGCGCAGCCTGGCTCCTTGGTGCGATCGAGGACCGAGATGGCCTTGACCGACTTGGGCAGGGCAGCGATCAGGTGGTCCATGGAGAACGGACGGTACAGGCGCACCTTGACCACGCCGACCTTCTCGCCCCGCTTGGCCAGCACATCCACGGTTTCGTGCACGATCTCGGCGCCAGTCCCCATGACCACAATCACGCGCTCGGCATCGGCCGGGCCCACGTAGTCGAACAAATGGTAGGAGCGGCCCACGATCTTGGCGAACTTGTCCATCTGGGCCTGCACGATGGCCGGGGCCGCGTCGTAGTACTTGTTGCACGCCTCGCGCGCCTGGAAGAACACATCGGGGTTCTGCGCCGTGCCACGCAGGATGGGCCGGTCAGGCGTCATGGCGCGGCCGCGATGCGCGTTGACCAAGTCGTCCGTGACCATCGCTTTGATGTCGTCGTCGGTGAGCTGCTCGATCTTCTGCACCTCGTGCGAAGTCCGGAAGCCGTCGAAGAAATGCACGAAAGGCACGCGCGCCTGCAAGGTCGCAGCCTGCGCAATGAGGGCGATGTCCATGACTTCCTGCACGGAACCGGTGCAGATGAGGCCGAAGCCGGTCGAACGCACGGCCATCACGTCACTGTGGTCGCCGAAGATCGACAGAGCGTGGGTGGCCACGGTGCGGGCCGAGACATGCCAGACCGTCGAGGTCAGCTCGCCCGNNGAACATGGTCGGGATCATGAGCAGCAACCCTTGCGCCGCCGTGAAGGTGGTGGTCAGCGCGCCCGACTGGAGGGCGCCGTGAGTCGCAGCGGCAGCCCCCGCCTCGCTCTGCATTTCGACCACGGATGGAATCGTGCCCCAGATGTTGGTGCGGCCCATGGCCGACCACTCATCGGCCCACTCACCCATGTTTGACGAAGGGGTGATGGGGTAGATAGCGCAGACCTCATTGGTCTTGTGCGCCACGTAAGCAGCGGCCTCGTTGCCGTCGATCGTGACTTTCTTGCGAGCCATGTCGTGGTCCTCCAGGGGGGGTAAAACTTAGGAAAAACGCAGTCTTCTTACGTCCGCCGTGGCAGCGAAGCAACAGGAAGTTTCGCGGTCACAACGCTACAACTGCGCCCGCAGACGAGAGTCGACCGCGGACCCACTAACGCATCGCTCTCCGACAAAAAATGCGTCTTCGCGCTAGATGTTCGGCACCGGGAATGGCGCGCCGGGTTTTGCGAAAAGGTAGCCCTGGAAAAGGTCCACACCTATGTCGACCAGGATGTCGCGCTCAATCTCGGTCTCGACCCCTTCGGCCACCATCGGCGTATCTAGTTCAATGCACAGGCTGGCCAGCGCATGCACCATCTTGCGTTTGGTCGGCGTGGTGTCAATGCCGCGGATGAGCGACATGTCCAGCTTGACCACGTCCGGTTCAAGCTGCGCGAAACTGTTTAGTCCTGAGTAGCCCTCGCCTAGATCATCGACCGCGATGCGGAAACCCAGCCTGCGCAGGTGGGCCACCCGCTCGCGGATGTCGGGAATTCTCTCCAGTGCCATGCGCTCGGTGATTTCAAGGTGAATGCGTGAGGCAAATTCGGATAGAGGCGCGTGGGGCGAATAGAGATCGTCGTCCGCCAGGTCAAGCACGTGCAGATTGACGAATACCCCAGGCAGATTCGGGTGGTCGCGTATCACGTCCGCAACCTGCCCCCGTGTCTTGCGCCCCAGCATCGGTATTTGGTCGAGGGCCTCCGCGGTCTTGAGAATCTCCAAGGGCGAGCACAATTCTGCATAGGTCGTGCGCATGAGCGCTTCATAGGCCACCACGGTCTTGCGCGACCAAGAAACGATTGGCTGGAATGCAGTCCACATCCCAGCCAACGCCCTGTCGAAGCGCAACCGCATCGCCTCCAATTCGCGTTCGTGCTCCTCAGTGCAGTGCAAGATGCGTCGCTCCCGCCGCGCCACTCGGTGCATTTGCACCGCGCGCGAAAGCACGTCCTGAAGTTGGGACATGGAAAGCGGCTTGATGAGGTAGCTCAGTGCACCCCATTCAACGGCTACACGCGCGCTGTCCAGACCAGGGCCGCCGGTCATAAGGACCACAGGTATGTCGCGGTCACGCTCCCGAACCGCGCGCAGAATTTCCAGGCCGCTCAAATTGGGAACGTTGATGTCGGTCAACACGACATCAAATTGCCGCGCGCGCGCAAGCGCGATCGCCGCGTCACCATCTGCCGCCGTCTCCACCCCATAGCCCCAGTTTTCCAAAACGCGCACGCATGAGCGCGCGAAGGTCTCGTCATCATCCACGACGAGAACCTGCGGCCGTAGCTTGCCCTCTTGTAGCGGGCTGACCTGGGCAGATCCTGCTTTGGCGTCCACGTGCTTCGCTGCCTTGCGGGCCTGGGGCCCGTTAATCACTTCATCGGCACATCGGCAGCCCAGGTTAAGCACGGTCTGAGCAAGGTCCGGTTCTCCCCATCCATGTGGCGGGTACGCCTGCCAACCCTCGATCTTCGTTCGACGCGGGCGCCATTGCATGCGTCAAGTACGACTTCCGTGTACCATGGCGCCCATGCTTGGGGTGAGAGCGCTTCTCATGCTGACCCTGGCCGGCTTCGGCGCGGTCTTCACCGCGCTTTGGGGCCGTGACATCGCTCGCAAACGGGCGCGCGTCATCGTGGAGGCCGGCGGCGATGGCTCCGAGGTCGCCGCCACCCGAGCCGGGCTGCCCTCGCTGGTGCAAACCGCCATCGGCTTCGTCACCAACTTCTTCGACACCCTGGGCATCGGCTCATACGCAACCACGACATCCATCTACAAGCTGTTTCGTCTCCTCCCCGACCGCCTCATCCCGGGAACCTTGCTGGTAGGGCATATGTGGCCCACGGTGGCCCAGGCGGTGATCTACATCCACATCGTCAAGGTGGAGATGACCTCCCTGCTGCTGCTCATCGCCGCATCGGTGCTCGGATCGTGGCTGGGCGCCGGCGTGGTGGCGGGCTGGCCCAAGCGCAAGATCCAGATCGGCATGGGCTTCGCGCTGCTAGCGGCTGCGGGATTGATGCTTGCCAGTGCTTTGCACTATCTGCCCGGAGGGGGAGACACCCTGGGCCTGCACGGCTGGCGCATGGGCGTTGGCCTGGCCGGCAACTTTGCCTTTGGCGCCCTGATGAATCTGGGCATCGGCGCCTACGCGCCCAGCCTCATCCTGTTCGGCTTTCTCGGCATGGACCTGAAAGCGGTGTTCCCAGTGATGATGGGCTCTTGCGCCTTCATCATGCCAACTAGTGGCATCCGCTTCATCGGACGCGGCAGCTACTCGCCACGCGCCGCCTTGGGTCTGGCCCTGGGCGGGGTGCCGGGCGTGCTGCTCGCGGCCTACGTGGTACGCGAACTCAAGGTTGATCAGCTTCGCTGGCTGGTTATCGGGGTGGCAACCTACAGTGCCCTGGCCCTGCTGCATTCCGCGGCCCGGGATCGACCGCGGGCTCAGCCGGCTGCGTCGGTGAAAGCGGTCGGCTAATGGCCCATCCCCTGTTTGCCACCAAGAGTGTAGACAAGCTGCGCGCGGATGCGGAGTTTGGCTATGGCCTCAAGCGCACCTTGACCGCGCTCGATCTGGTGTTGCTCGGCATCGGGGCCATCATCGGCACCGGCATCTTCGTACTTACCGGCCGGGCGGCAGCCGCCAACGCCGGCCCAGCCGTCGCTCTCTCCTTCACCGTCGCGGGCATCGCGTCCGCCTTCGCGGGGCTGTGCTACTCGGAAATGGCGTCCATGATCCCAATCGCGGGTAGCGCGTACACCTATTCGTACGCCACCATGGGTGAGTTGGTCGCCTGGGTGATCGGATGGGACTTGATCCTGGAGTACCTGGTCGGCGCGGCCACGGTGAGCGTGGGCTGGTCGGGCTACGTGGTCGCCTTCGTTGCCAACGTGACCGGGTGGAAGATGCCCGCGGCCTGGACCAGCTCGCCACTCGTATGGAGCGAGGCGCACAAGCACGTCCAGTTCACCGGCGCCATCATCAACCTGCCAGCGGTGCTGATTACCCTCTTCGTCACCGCAATCCTGGTGGTGGGCATCAAGGAGTCAGCCCGTTTCAACTCGGTGATCGTGGTCATCAAGGTCGCCGTGGTCTTGCTCTTCATCGCCGCGGCTGCGCCCTTCATCCGCACCGAGAACTGGCACCCGTTCATCCCGCACAATGCCGGCTCCTTCGGCCGCTACGGCATCTCCGGCATCCTGCAAGGTGCGACCATGGTCTTCTTCGCGTACATCGGGTTCGACGCTGTGTCCACGGCGGCGCAGGAGACGCGCAACCCGCGCCGCGATCTGCCCATCGGCATCCTGGGCTCGCTCGCCATATGCACCGTGCTCTACATCTCCGTGTCACTCATCCTGACCGGCGTGGTTCACTACAGCAAGCTCTCCGTGCCTTACCCCATGGCCCTGGGAATCGCGGCCACCGGCGTGCGCTGGATGGAGACCGCGGTGGAGATCGGCGCCATCGCCGGCCTCTCCTCGGTTATGGTGGTCATGCTGCTGGGCCAGCCGCGCATCTTCTTCTCCATGGCGGTCGACGGCCTTCTGCCCCCCTTTGCCGCCAAGGTCCATCCACGCTTCGGCACGCCGCACGTCACCACCATCACCACCGGTCTGGCCTGCGCCGTGGCAGGCGGACTTCTTCCTATCGACATCCTGGGTGAGCTGACCAGTATCGGCACCCTGTTTGCGTTCATGCTGGTCAGCCTGGGCGTGATGATCTTGCGCCTCAAGCGCCCGGACATCCCACGTTCCTTCAAGGTGCCCGGCGGCCCCTTCGTCATCCCGATTCTTGGCGCTCTCTTTTCCGGAGGCCTGATGTACACCGCCACCACGCACACGCTCATCCGGCTCTTCGCCTGGATGGCGATTGGACTGGTCATCTACTTTTTCTACGGTCGCAAGCACTCGAAGCTGCGAAGGAATTAGCTCTTTCACCACAGTCTCGCCCC
>PMKP01000133.1 GCA_003157775.1 Myxococcales bacterium
GTAGACCGCCAGGTTGGCCGGCGACCCCGAGTACGGCTGCACATTGGCGTGCTCAGCGCCAAAGAGCGAGCAGGCGCGCTCCTGGGCCAGGGTTTCCAGCGGATCCACGAATTGCTGGCCTTCGTAGTAACGCTTGCCGGCGTAACCCTCGCTGTACTTGTTGGTGAAGACCGAGCCAGTGGCCTCGAGGACCGCGCGCGACACGTAGTTCTCCGACGGAATCAGCCGAATCTTGTCGGCCTGTCGGCGCTCCTCGGCGCGGACCAATTCCTGGACCTTGGGATCGGATACTGACAGCGGTTCATCGACGAACGTCATGGCCCCGCAAGCTATTCCGGNNGTCATTCTAGGAGGCTCGAACATGAATCCATTCTCTCGCGTGGTTCTCTCAAGCGTTGTGTGGCTTGCTCTGTCGCTCTTCCCGCTGGCCGGGTGTGACGACAACTCCCCCGGAGCCAAGCCCGAGTCGGTGGGGCAGGTCACGCTGAGCATCGAAGACGTGCCTGCGGATGTGGCCTGCCTGCGCATCAGCGCCAACGGCGCGACCCGCGAGGTGGTGCGCGACCTCGATGTGACCCAGGGCCAGAGTGTGAGCGAAAGCTTCTCCGGGTCGCCCATTGGCACGGTCGTGTTCCAGGCTTCGGCCTACTCGCAGACTTGCGACAAAGTGACCACCAGCACAGTACCTTCGTGGGTTAGCGACGAGGTCTCCGTCACGGTGAGCCTCACGCACTCCACCAGCGTGTCGCTGACGCTGTACCGCAACGGCCGCGCCAAGGTCACCGTAGGGTTCGATCCCGAGACCGATGCGGGGACGCCGGACGGGGGATAGAGTTCGGCCCGGTTCATTGGGCAGCCTCGCGCCCTCGCGGACGTCAGGCTGCCCTTTGTTCTCAGCGGCTGGTGGCTCTCAGATCAACTGGCTCGCCAAGCTGCCGTCCCCAAACTGCAATGTACTGTGATAGCGTGCAGAAAACCGGCAACTCACATGGCAAGCCCAAAAGATCTCAAAGGCACCCGACTCGGTCGCTACACTNNCGAGGCGCGCATCGCCGCCATGCTCGAGCATCCCAACATCGTCGACGTCTATGACGTCGCCAGCGAAGACGGAACGCACTTCATCACCATGGAGTATATCCGTGGCAAGACGTTGACCGAGCTGGCTCGTCGGGCCATCGAGGTTTCGCAGCTCCTCTATCTGGACATTGGGGCACACATCGTGGCCGAGGTGGCATCAGCGCTGGCCTACATGGATGAGGCGCCGGACGAGAATGGCCAGCCGATGCACGTCGTGCATCGTGACGTTTCGCCCACCAACGTCATCATCGGCACCTCCGGCCAGGTCAAGCTCATCGACTTCGGGATTGCACGACAAGGGACGGCCATTGAGGACGAGGCGGGCATGCGTCCGGGCAAAGCATCCTATATGTCTCCCGAACAGGCGCAGGGGGTCCCGCTCGACGGGCGCTCTGACATCTTCAGCCTGGGCACTATTCTGTACGAGATCACCGTTGGTCGTCGGCTGTGGCGCGGTTCAAAGGCGAACTCCATCCGCCGGATCGTCGAAGAGAAGCCGGCGCCGCCCACCTACGTGCGCCACGACTACCCCAGCGATCTTGAAATGATAGTGATGCGTGCGCTGGAAAAGAAGCCGGAGGACCGCTACCAGTCGGCCCGCGAATTTGCGGAGGCCTTGCAGTACTTCTTGCAGGATTCGGGTGCCAGGATGCGCAGTCACCACCAGCTGGCGCGCTACCTGCGCGAAATCTATTCGCCTGAGGCCGAGGCGCATATTACTGAGGACGGCCTGCTGCAGGCGCGCATTTTTGCCGAAGGAGATGAGGACGGCCGCGGGGCTGGCGCTGAGGCTCTCGACTTTGACCAGCCTCCCTCGGAGGGCCCAGGCGCGGCACTGGCCAGGGCTTTGCGTGCCGCTGGGCCAGCGCTGTGGGTCGACGGTCGCGCGCCGGCAGACTCCGCTGGCGAACGGCCGAGCACCAAGGAGTCACCACGCCAGGACAGCGCCGCGCCTGCGGCCACGGAGGATGGGCTGATCGCGTCCGTTGCGTCGACCACGGATTTGGGTTCCGCCGATGCGGCGCCCTCGGCGTCCGAGGCAGTCCCTGCGTCGCACCAGACGCCGGTCGTGGCGCGCGTCAGCCGCGCCCAGAAGTCCCTTGCCAAAGAGGACAACGTGCCCAGGTCGATGCCCATTGGTGCCGTGTTGTTCGTGGCTGTGCTGCTTGCTGCGGCTGTAGCTGGCCTGGTGTGGCTGCTGCGCGGTGGTTAGCTACCACAGAGGCCTCGTCCCCCAAACGGGCTGTGCTACCCTCATGGGCCAAGAGGCTGCAACGCTGCCATGAAGTTCGTCTGCGATGGCTGTCAGACCCGCTATTCCATAGCGGATGAGAAGGTCAGACAGCGGATTCTTCGCATCCGCTGCAAGACCTGCGGCCACGTCATCACGGTTCAGTCCGGCGAAGTGATCTCCGGTCCCCAGGACGCGTTCGCGCGGCCGGCGTCTGGCGCGGGGGCCAGTGGGGGCGTCAGCTCCGCATCGGCTGCACGCCCCTCATCGGGACTTTCACGTCCTCCCTCTGCTCGGCGCGAGTGGTTCGTGGCCGTCGACGGTCGAGAGCAGGGCCCGCTCGGCCTCACCGATGCGGCGAAGGTCATCGTGTCGCTCAAGCCAGAACAGTCGGTCCGTGTCTGGAAGGAAGGCATGGATGGCTGGAAACGGCCCAAGGATGTTGCGATTATCGCCCAGGAAATCAGTGATCTGAGGCGATCGCCCGTCGGACCACCGGCGAATGGGCTGACCCCAGCGCCGCGCGCCGGCGCTTCGCCCGCGCTTCGCCCCGCGCCTGGGCCGGCCGATTCACGGTCCGGGAATCTGGCTCCTGGCTCAAGGCCGAAGCCCTTGCCGACGGGAGGTTCTGGCTCCGGACCGAAGTTGCCGCAGGCTGGGTCGGGTCTCAAATTAGCACCGCCGGCTCCCGGCTCAGGCCCCAAGCCGGTGCCGCCGCCGATTCCCGGATCCGGTCCCAAGGCGGCGCCTCGGCCGATTCCTGGCTCAGGCCCCAAAGCGTTGCCGCCGCCGATTCCTGGATCCGAGTCCAAAGCCCGACTGTCAGGCCCTGTCGCTGGCGCCAAGCTCGCGGCGGCCGGAGGCTCTTCGTCGTCGGTGCCCTTGCATAAGGGGCCAGCTTTGCCGGGCGTGACGCCGATGAGTGCGGGGCACGCAACGCCCGCGGTGGAGACAGAATTCGACAAGGCCCCGACGACAAGACCCGAGAAACGCCCGTCTGCGGTTCGTGTAGTGGCGGCCCCGGCCACGCAGGTTCCGGAGGTCCCGCAGCCGACAGCGCCCCATGAGAGCGTCACCGACGACGAATTCGACCAGGTGCAGAAGACCCCGCCCTCGAGCCGGCCTCTGCCGCCCATCGTGGCCTCGGCACGCGACGGCCATGACGAGAAAAGTCTGCCAGTCCGCCCTTCGGGTTCCTTGTTCGCCAATGTGGCTCTTCTGCCGCCCGAACCATGGAGGGCGCCCCACGCCGAATCGGGCTTGTCAAAGCTGGCGGCTTTGACTCGCCGGTATCGACACCTCAAGTACGTCGTCGCGGCCAGCGTCGTGGTGGTGCTGGTCATTGTAGTCATTCTATTTTCGTGGAGAGTCGACAGCGGAAAGGCTGTCCCCTCTGCCTCGCAGCCAGCCGCGCCTGCCCCCGAAGTCCCATCCTTGNNGCGCGGGTCGCATCCAAGCGGCCGGCCGTCGTCCATTCGGCTGGCCCGGCGGTCAAGGCGGCTGCGGTGGGAGAAGATCCCTTCGAGGGACCGTCTCGGTCATCTCATCTTGCCGAGCGGCCCGCGCCTGTGGTGACGCCAGACCAATCCCACGGCTCGCGTTCCGGCGCGGCGAGGGAGGTTTCCCAGTCGCAACTTGGTGAGTTCGTGAGGAGCAAGGAAAACCAAGCTGGCATCAAGACGTGCTACGAGCGAGCGCTCAAGCGCGATAGTCGATTGCGCACGGGCCGACTGGACATCACAGTCTCGGTCGGGGCAACGGGCGTTGTGCAGAATGTGCAGGTTCACGGTCCGTCGGACTTCTTGATCATCCAAGATTGCATCAAGAGCGCCATTCGGCACTGGCATTTCCCCGCCAATATGGAGGAGTACGCGACCAGCTTCCCCTTCATCATGCAAGGGGGATAGTTCCCTGTGACCGACGCGCACGCCCGCCACCCTTATGCGGACTTCTTGGTCCAGGTCCAGAAGCCGTCGCGCTATGTGGGCGGTGAATACAACCAAGTCCGCAAAGATCCCAGCACGCTGAGGGCGCGGGTGTGTTTGGCTTTTCCAGATGCCTACGAGATCGGGATGTCACATCTGGGCAGCAAGATTCTCTATTCGCTGCTCAACCAGACGCCTGGCATCGCCTGCGAGCGCGTGTTTGCGCCGTGGCTCGACATGGAGGCCGAGCTGCGCCACCGCGGACTTCCGCTTTTTACGCTCGAGAGCGCCCGGTCTCTCGGCGAATTCGACATTGTCGGGTTTTCTCTTCAGTACGAGCTCAACTACACGGGCGTGCTCAGTATTTTGGATCTCGGCGGGCTACCCTTGCGGTCGGAGGCGCGCACCGATGCCGATCCGTTGGTGCTCGCTGGCGGACCGGTAGCGACGCATCCCGAGCCGCTCGCTCCGTTCATCGACGCATTCTTTATCGGCGAAGCCGAAGAGCATCTGCCGCTGCTGTGCCTGGAAGCCGCCGAGTTGCGCCGGATGAAGCTCCCGAGGCGCGAGGTCCTCATCCGGCTGGCGGAAAAATATCCGCTCTACGTTCCCGCGCTCTATTCGTGCGCGCTCGACGCTGCCACCGGCTTTTTCGTTGTCGGCGAGCCGTGCGACAAACGTGTGCCCAAGCGCGCCCGCCGCGCCTGGGTGGCCGACATCAACCGCTTTCCATTTCCCGAGGACCCGTTGCTTCCGCATGCCGAAGCGGTCTTCGA
>PMKP01000235.1 GCA_003157775.1 Myxococcales bacterium
GGCGATCAGGGCGCGCCATCAAGCCGAGGCTGCTGTCGTCGGAATCCCCGCCTTGCACCGCCGGCTCCAGGAGATCGATCCTGAGGCTGCGGCGCAGATCAGGCCCGGCGATCTGGTTCGCACCAGCCGCGCGCTGGAGGTGTACGAGCAGACCGGGATTCCGGTGAGCGAGCTGCGCCGGCACGCGGTCCAGCCACCGCTTCCTTGGCGTTTCTTCGTCGTAATCCTCGACTATCCGCTCGACAAGCTGCGTCCTCTCATCCACAGCCGGGTCGAACGCATGATGGCGGCTGGTTTCCTTGCCGAGGTGGAGGCTCTGCGCAAGGCCGGCTTCGGGCATACCCGCGCCTTGGTGGCCCTGGGCTACAAGCAGCTTGGCCAACATCTTGCCGGCCTTCTGACTTTGCCGGAGGCCGTGGCCCAGACCAAGGGCGCGACATCGGCCTATGCCCGGCGCCAACGGACCTGGTTCCGGCGCGAGCAAGCCGATCTGCGGGCCTCTGCACCCCCAGACCCCGATACCCTAGCTCGCGATCTATCCGCTAGTCTTTGACCCTCTCATAGATCTCTTGCCAGCATCCAAGATCCGAAACAGGATGACACCCGCACATGCCACACAGGAAGGAGAAACCCAGGGAAGCCCCGGTGCTCGATTTCGAGCGACCGGTTGTCGAACTGCAACGCAAGATCGATGATCTCAAGCAACGCACGCGCCTGTCAGGGGAGATACGGCGCGAGATCGAGACCCTGGAGACGCGGGCGCGCGAGCTGCAGCAGCATATCTTTTCCGACCTGACGCCCTGGCAGAAGGTGCAGCTCGCCCGGCACCCAGCCAGGCCCTACACGCTCGACTATGTGGCCAGGATTTTCACCGATTTCACTGAACTGCATGGGGATCGCCGTTTTGCAGACGACGAGGCCATGATCGGCGGCATCGGCTTTTTCGAAGGCGTGCCCATCCTGTGCCTGGGCCAACAGAAGGGACGCACCACCAAGGAGAAGTTGGCGCGCAACCTGGGCATGGCCAGGCCTGAGGGCTATCGCAAGGCCATGCGCTTGATGGACCTGGCCGCCCGTTTCGGCAAGCCCATCATCTGTCTGCTCGACACGCCGGGTGCCTTCCCTGGAATCGACGCCGAGGAGCGCGGGCAGGCTGAAGCGGTGGCCAAGAACCTGGAGATCATGGCCGGGCTTCCGGTTCCCATCATCGCTGCGGTCATCGGCGAAGGCGGCTCAGGCGGGGCGTTGGCCATCGGGGTGGCAGACCGCATCCTGATGCTGGAATACGCTATTTACTCGGTGATTTCGCCGGAGGGCTGTGCCTCGATTCTTTTTCGCAGCGACGAGCGCAAGGCCGAGGCGGCTGAGGCCATGAAGATCACCGCACCTGACCTGGCCCGCCTGGGCATAATCGACGAGATCGTGCCGGAAGCGCCGGGCGGCGCGCACCGCAATTTCGACCTCACCGCGCGCAACCTGGCCGCGGCCCTGCGCCGCCATCTGTCCGATCTGCTGCCGCTGCCGCCCAGCCTGCTCAAGGACCTTCGCTACCAGAAATACCGGCGCATGGGCGCCTTTGTCGAGGCGGGCGGGCTGGCTTCGTGATGCGCGCCCGCTAGGAGGGAAGGGTCGTGGCAGACTCCGACTTGCAGAACCACACAAAGCGAACGGTCAGCCCGGGCGCCGAGGAGATCCTGGGCCTCTACTTCCCGGTGCTGGACCATGGTTTTGTCGCCTTGGTCGACTACATGGGCAGCGACGAGGACATCGAGCGGGCCGCGCGGGTCAGTTACGGCTTTGGCACGCGCAAGCGCAGCCAGACGCGCGGGCTGCTGCGCCACCTGCACCGCCACGGACACACGACTCCCAGTGAGATGGTGGAGCTGAAGTTTCACTGCTGCATGCCCATCTTCGTGGCCCGCCAATGGATTCGCCATCGCACCGCCAACGTCAATGAACTGTCGGGGCGCTACAGCTTGGTGCCTATGCTGTTCTACACCCCGCCTGACGAACAGTTGCAGGCGCAGAGCACGCAGAACCGCCAGGGACGCGCCGGCCAGCCTTTGCCGGCCGGGCTGCGCGGTGAGGCCAAGCAGCGCTGGCAGGACAGCCGGGCCAACGCCAGCGCGACCTACGATTGGCTGACCAGCCACGATGTGGCGCGCGAGTTGGCGCGCATCGACTTGCCGCTTTCGACCTACACCCAGTGGTACTGGAAGATCGATCTGCACAACCTGCTGCACTTTCTGACCCTGCGGGTCGACGCGCACGCGCAGTGGGAAATCCAGCAGTACGGCCGTGTGATGGCTGGCATGCTCAAGCGGGCGGCGCCGCTGTCCTACGAGGCGTGGATCGACTACGACCTATGCGGAGCCCGCTTTTCGCGCATGGAACTGGACGCCCTGCGGGCACTGCTTCGCGCTAGCGAAGACAGCGTCGAAGGGCAGGGCAGCCGCCTGGACCGCGGGGCGCTGGGCTCACTAGGTCTGAGCAGCCGCGAGGTGGACGAGTTTCTCTCGGCCTTGGCTGGCAGCGAGGTTCCTGATTTCGAGCTGGACCTCGCAAGTGCACGCTCCGCTGCTCACTTCGCCAAACGCTTCGCCGCTGCGGTGCCGCGGGGCGAGCAAGAGCCTGGGGAAGGGTAGTAAGAGCGCTCGGATAGCAAAAGCCGCTCTTCCTTGGTTTCAGGAAGAGCGGCTTTTGGTTGGATCACATGTCGTGATGGTCGGGCATCACAGTAGCGATTTGTCGCACTGTGGTTGGTCGACGGGACAGCACTTCCCAGTAGGGTCTGCGCAGGTCAAGCACTGCATCTTCAGGTAGGTACCCGGAGGCGCCACGGCATTGTTCAGGCGCAAGACCGTGATTCTCTCGCCCTTAACTGCGGTCCCGCAACCTGACGCGGTCACGGCGGAGGTATCGTAGTAGAGGTACCAGCAAGGCCGATGGGTGGCGTCGTCGGGCACATTGCTATCGGCGAGGGTCGGAGTTGTTGTCGGGGGGAGAACGGCTCCCGACCCATCCACGCACTCGGGGCGGGGATACTCCTCATACCCGCTGGAAAGGCAAATATTGTGGCCCGGCTCGGCCTTCGTTTCCCCCGGATTGTCGCACGAGACCTCGTCCATGACCTGGCATTCGGGCTGGATGTCAGGAATATTCGAGTTTGTGTCGATCAAGGGGTAGTCGACACAGCCGGGCTTCAACACCTGAGCGATCGCGTTTGCGATCGCTGTCATCGCATTTGTGAAATCCGCATTGCACAGGCTGAAGGTGTTCTGGATAGGATTGTGCTGCAGGTCGGTCTTCTGGAACGCATCGAGGAACTGCTTCAGGCGAAGCCCGCCGTATACCTTGTAGATATTGGCATTGGCGGGGTCGCCGGCCGTGGTGATCGAAGGAATACTGCAAATGGGCATGTAGTCCCAGTAGGTGTCCTGCGGTTGGGGACGCGAAGTGGTATCTATACCAATTCGATATTGATCAGTGGTTTGAACTGGATTCGCTGCTGACGCGATATCGTTCGGGTCCGGGGGCCAGCCGATAATGCCCGAGACGAGAATTTTTTCAGCCGGTTTCGCGACCGAGACATGGATGGGGGGGCTATTGGGGTCATTTGGATTGGCTGTGGTGTAGACGTAATTGCCGTTCGCATCTACGGCCCAGACGCTTATCCCGTTGACGCTATCGATCATGTCCTGCACTCTGATAAGCGGAAGATAGTGGTAGTCCGGGTTGTTGGGGTTGAGCTGGTCTCTGGCCGAGCAGTCGGCAAAGGCGTGTGTGAAGCCAATGTTGGGCGCCGGAAGTGGGCTTGGAGGCACGTAGCCCACCGACGGGTCGTCGTAGCCAGGAATCGGCTTGCCGCCGCAGAGATGGCCGCGCGTCGCGCAGCGCAGGCTGGCGGTTTCGGTCGGGATTTGTTGGGTTTCCAGGAACATCCCATCGTTGATTGTGTCGTCGGGGTCCGCTGAGCAGTCATCCTCGTCGGTAATGAGAACAATCGCCAGGTAGCCCTTGGGCCGCAGAAAGCCGATGTTTTCTGGGTTGATGTTATTAGGAGTGGCGCTGGTATTATCGGGATAGTCGGCGTTGAGTGCCACGCGAGTCGATTGCAGTTGATGCTCGAACCCGCAGCCCCCGGTTCCCACGTTCGTGGCCATGCAAGAGAAGACGTCCTGGATATTTCCGTCGTAGTTCTTTATCCGCCCGTTCCCGTTTGGATCCGCGATATCTGAGATCCAGCGTTGGCCTGGGTGGAGGCCGCACCCAGAGGGATTGGCTACCGGGTGGCCTCCCTGGTTTGGATCGGCATTGGGCGCGAACGAGGCGATCGGATTGTTGGGATCGTTGCCCCAAAGCAGGCCCCGGTCGCCAAGGACCCTCTGGCAGTTTTGCCCGATCTTGTCCGACCCAGCCCCCATGTCGCTGCTGATCACGCCGATGTGGACGTCAGGCAAGCTTTTCTTGCCACTGCCGTCGGGAATCTGCTGCAAGACATTGATCATGTTTGGGAAGTTGGAAGCCAGGCGAGTCTGCTTGGGGTCCATCGACGGAGAGTTGTCGACCATGAACAAGATGTCGACCTCACGCTCCGGACTGACCAGAATGGCGAAGTCGGTTTCTTGCTGTGGATTCGGCTTGGGCTCCTTCAGTGGGTGTGAATTGCAGGCCCACAGGGCCAAGGGTAGGGCGGGGATCACCAGCCCCCAGCGTAGATACTGCCAACGAACAAGCGGCAACAGCCTTGAAAGATTGCGGGCCATGGAAACCCTCCTCATGGACGAACGGGAGTTGTGGTCAGAACTCGCTGTTACCTTACAGCAAGATATGGGCCGATGGTAATGTTAGTTGGTTGTGGGAAAAACAGGGGTTCTTGAGCACCGTGCGCCAATTTAGTTGGCAACCATGTCATGGTGGTTGGCACAAGCGATTGACGCATGTGCATTGCTAGTCAGGCCCAGGTTGCGCCGACGCGGGTGTTCCACCAGCGTCTTGGTGCGTTGGCAGAAGAGCGCCCTCGGGGATAGCCGCCAAGCCATCAGGGATAGGCGGCCCCTGAACCACGAACGGGGCGGTGGGCCGGTGCGTGGCTAGCCAGTCGATCACGCGAGCCACATCGCCGAAGCGCGTGAGCTTGCCCTCGGTGCCCAGCAGGGCCATGCCGTAGCTGCGGCCATTGATGCGGATGGCGATGACCAGACAGTAGCGGGCGGCATCGTTATAGCCGGTTTTGCCGCCGAGAATCTGCAGGCCGGGCCGGGCCGCCGGCCGGTGCGTGCTGACGTATCTTATGGGCGGGCGGCCGACCGGGTGGGCTTCGTATTCCGGCTTGCGCACGATGGGACCCAAAACCGGGTGCGACATGGCGGCGCGCAGGAGCTGCAGGATCTCGCGCGGCGTGGACATGTTCTCCGGGGAGAGCCCGGTCGGTTCGCGGAAGCGGGTCCCGCGCAACTCCAAAGACGCCGCCTTCTTGTTCATGGCGCTAGTGAGCTGCGTGGTGCTGAGCCCGACCGCGCGGCCGAGGGCAGACACCGCCCGGTTGTCCGACCCAAGCAGGGCTGCGTGCAGGAGATCCCGGTTGGATAGGGTCATGCCTTCGAGCAGGCGCGAGGGCGCTCCGCCCCGCGCGACTTCCGAGTCGATTTTCTTCATCGTGCTCAAGCCATCGAGGTCTAGATCGTGTTCCATCACGACGAGGGTCGCGGCCAACTTGGAAATGGAGGCAATCGCGCGCGGCTGGTCAGGCTTGCGGGCGAAGATCTCATGGCCGTTGTCCATGTCCACGACCAGCGCACCGAGCGACAGCACATTGGGCAGGTTGCCTTTGACAGCCACCACGTGCTTTTCCAGAGGGGCTTTCTTCCTGGCGACTGGCTTGCCGCGGGTTTTCTTCGCCGGCTTGCCCTTGGGCTTGCCTTTGGCGTTCTTCTTCGATACCGGCTTGCCCTTGCTCTTGCCTTTCGACTTGCCGGGGACTGGCTTGGCCGCGTCCGCCTGTGCGCCAAGGGCGGCAGCCGGCGCAAAGAGCGGCATGCAGCACGCTGCAACCAGCAGCAGGAGTTTGGGGGCGGACGGCACGGAGGCTGCAGGTTAGTCAGGACTGGGGCGATGAGCAACTGGCTTCGATTTACGGAGGGGAGAGCCCCTCCCCCCGTCGGGCGAAGCCCGACGGGTCCCCCCTTCCCCCGCTCGGCCTTGCGGCCTCGCGGCTCGCGCTTTGCGCTCGCGTGCTGCCAGAAGGGGGTGTGTCTTTGGCGGCCTTTGGCGGTTTGGTGGGCAACACTACCAGTCCCTTGTCTGCAAAAGGTAGACTAGAACAATGCCCATCTCGCTGGCCTACTCGGTCGATGCTGACGATGCGTTCATGTTCCACGCCCTTAGCATAGGTCGCGTGGATGCGCGAGGCCTGACCTTTGCCCATCGTCGCGGTGACACGTCCGAATTGAATACACTGGCTTTGGCGGGAGAAGTCGACGTGGTGGCGATCTCTGCGGGCGCCTATCCTGCAGTGGCGGCCAACTACTTGCTTCTGCCACATGGCGCTTCGGTGGGGCGAGGTTTTGGGCCAGTGCTGGTGGCGCGGCAGCCGATGACTTTGGCCGATTTGGCCGGGCGGCGCGTCGGCGTTCCGGGGCTGTCAACAACGGCGTGGTTGGTTCTTCGTCAGATGCAGCCGGGGCTCTTGCCCGTGGTCGTGCCGATAACTCCCTTTGGCCGCATCTTCGAGTGTCTGGATGCGGGCAGCATCGATGCAGCCTTGTTGATTCACGAGGGCCGCCTCATCTACCAAAGCCGCGGCTATGCGCGCATCGCTGAGATCGGGGAGTGGTGGCAGGCGACGACCGGGCTGCCCTTGCCGCTCGGGGTGAATGTCATTCGGCGCGGGCTTGGGGCCGAGACCATCGCTTCAGTGTCCGCTATCCTGCGCGATGCGATCGCCTACGCCCTCGACCACCGCGACGAGGTGATCCGGGCGCTTGCGGCCGAGAAGCGAGGCGAGCCCGCCCTGGCCGAAACCGCGCTGCTTGATCGCTACCTAGCCATGTACGCCAACCAGGACACGCGCGCGATGGCGCCCGATGCTCGTCGCGCCATCGAGGTTCTGTTCGATCGCGCGGCAAAGGCCGGCTTGCTTCCCGCCGGCGGCCCGATCGACTGGGCACCATGATCAGCGCGATCTCTCGACCACTTCGAGGGCTGCGCGGCAAGCGGCGGCGGCGGCTCGGGTCGCGTTGCGCTTCCAGGCCGCGTGCGCAGACGGGCCCACGGCGTTGCTGATGCCTAGGATGGCGGCGAAAGGCAGCCCAGCCGTCGCTGCGGCACGGGCGACCGCAAAGGCTTCGAGGTTCTCGACGTCGCAGGCCAGGGCTCGGGCGCGAAGCCCGACCGCGGCCGGCCGGGAGGTGATAGCGAGCGGACACGCGACGTCTGCCATGAGCAGTCCGGCGGCCGCAGCGATTCGGCGGATGGTGAGTGTGGTCGCTTGCGTGGCCGGTAGGGTATGTGGCAGATAGGCGTGGCCGGTCGCCACTCCCTCAGCCGACAAAACCAGGCGTCGTGCTGCCACCACGCCGGCCAGGGCAAGGTCGGGACGCAGGCCCGGATAACTCCCGGCTGTGCCGACGAAGATCACGGCGTCGGGTCTCACCTCTGCGATGGTGGCGGTGGTGCCGATGGCCGCCTCGACCAGACCGACGCCCGCAACCCGCGCAACCACCTGTTTGCCCATCTCCCTCTGCTTGAGCAGGCGGCGAAGTTCGGCCAGTTCCGGCGGCCAAGCCGCTAGCACCAGCCAGCGCTTGAACGCGCGTCTCTGGTCGGTCTGGTCGGTTCGCGAGCGCATCCTATTCTTGTGGAAGTCCAATGACACCGCTTGGGCGTTGGCCAGGGGCTTGGTATACCTCGGCATCAGCGAGCAGGTCCATGGGCCAGAGGATCATCGTCATGCCGGCATTCCGCCAAGCTGTGAGTCAACCTGCGATCCGCCCTCGCCGTGGGCGTCTCCGCTCTGGAATCGCGGCCTTTCTCGTGGTGCTGCTTGTCGCGGGCGTCTCCATGCGCGTGCGTGCCGCGGACGTCCCTTCCTCTCCGTTTCGTGGCGTGAAGGTGCCAGGCGGCGCTGTGGCTGGCGACGCGGACGGAACTTCGGTCGAGCTCAACCCAGGACAACTGGGCGTCCTTGCCGGACCGTGCAGCGCGCTCCTGGTCGACTACTGGGGATCTGACGTCCAGCGGCCCGGTCGTGGCGGGGCTCTCATGCTGGGAACGCCGCTGATCTTTGGCACAGCGCTGGGCGCGGGCTTCCAGTGGCTGCGTCCGACGTTGCCCGGGATGCCGGGCGACTACCAGAAGCTGCAGCTCGGCCTCGGCTTGCGGTTGGGTCGCGGTGCGGGTTTCGGTGTGTCGTGGGAACATATCTTCAGCACGGGCTTTGCGACAACGAACAGTCTCACCTTCGGGTTGGGTGTGCGGCTCTCGTCGTTCTTGGCGGCCGCCGTGGCCGTGCGCGATGTGGCGCGTCCGCGCCTGGCAGCGGCGGGGGCATCTGAACTGCCACGCGAATGGGATTTTGAGGCGGTCGTGCGCCCTCTGGCCACCGACCGCCTGGAGGTTGCCGGGGGCGTGCGCCTGTTGCAGGGAGACGAGGTGACCGCACTGCCGCGGGCGCGGGTTTCAGTGCGGCTGGCCCGCGGCCTGCTGATCTTCGGCGAGGCGGACTGGCCGCACTACCGAGCAGCGGAGCCGCAGCCCAATGGCAGCCTACTGACCCCGCCCGCGGACTACGCCGCCCTGGTCGGTCTGACCATCGAAGAGGAACGACTGGGTGCCACGGTGGCGGGTGTGGGCAACTGGCGCGCTGGGGGCGAGAACAGCGCGGGGTTGGGCCCGGGTGGCTCGTTCATGCTGCGCTCTTTTCCTACCCGACATGCGCCGCTCTGGGCCAGCGCCTATGTGGCGCGGGTGAAGGTGAGCGACTTGCAGGCGGACCGGAGTTTTCTGGCGCTGGTGGTGCGTCTGCGCCAGCTCGGCGACGACCCGGCGGTGGCCGGGGTGTTGCTCGACATCGAAGAGCCCGATCTGGGCCTGGGCCGCATCGAGGAGTTGCGTGCGCTGGTCGCGGACCTCCGGCGGCGCAAGCCCGTGCTCGCGCGCCTCACCCAACCCGATACCCGCGCCTACTACCTGGCCAGTGCTTGTGATCGTGTGTTCATCGATCCAGCGGTGGGTCTAACCTTCAGCGGATTCGCGCAGACCGTGACCTTCTACAAGACCGCGCTTGACCGATTGGGCGTCGAGGTCGATCTGGTGCGCATCGCCGAGTACAAGGGTGCCATGGAGCCGTTCGTGATGAACGGTCAGTCGGCTCCGGTGGCCGCCAACCGCAACGCCATCCTGGACGACAACTTCGGCCGGCTGCTGGCAGGCGTGGTTGATGGTCGTTCGGCACGGGGGCTCGACCAGGCCAAGGTGCGCGGCTTGGTCGATCGGGCGGTGTTCTCGGCAACCCAGGCGCGCGAGGCCGGGCTGGTGGACATGGTGGCGGACGACGACGAGTTGAAAGTGGCAGTGGCGCTAGGCTTGGGTCCGCTGCGCGACGCCGACGTGCAACCACGGGAGGTCGGCCGTTGGCGTCCCAGCCGGGTCGCGGTTGTCCTGGTGGACGGGACCTTGATGGACGGCGAAGGCAGCGACTTTCCCTTCCCGTCGAGCGAGATGGCTTGGTCCGATCGGATCATGGCCGCCCTGGAGGAGGCGGGCGCCGATCCCTCGGTGCGCGCGCTTGTCCTGCGGGTGAACAGCCCGGGCGGCTCAGCCTTGGCTTCTGATCGCATCGCGCGGGTTCTTCAGCGCTTGCGCAAGCTGGGCAAGCCTGTGCTGGCCTCGCTGGGCGACGTGGCGGCGTCCGGGGGGTACTACGTGGCGGCGCCCGCCAGCGAGATATTTGCCTCGCCTTCGACTCTTACCGGATCGATCGGAATCTTCGGCTTCAAGGTTAACCTGCAAGGGCTGCTCGGCCATCTGGGCATTGCCAGCGAGACCTACAAGCGCGGGGCGCACGCCGATTTGCTTTCCATCGGGCATGGCTGGGATGACGAGGAACGGGCTCTCATCTCCGGCCGCATGGAGCAGATGTATCGACGATTCCTCGACACCGTGGCCGAGGGGCGCGCAAGCCGCGGGGTGAGTGCCGCGCGCGCCGACGAGTTGGGCCGCGGTCGGGTGTGGACCGGCTCGCAGGCCGCGGGCGTAGGCCTGGTCGATCGCATGGGCGGGCTGAGTGCAGCGATTGACGAGGCCGCTCGGCGCGGCCGTGTGCCGGTTGGCCCCGGCGGCCTGCCCGAGCTGGTCGTGTTGCCGCGGCCCGGGTCCTCGGTGTTGGACGCGCTTTCACGTGTCCCGGGTGGTCGCGCGACGGTGCGCTTGCTGCTGCCGCTCTTGGCCGAGGGCGGTATCGGCGTCCTGGCGCGTTTGCCGTACGACATTGAAACGAAGTAGGGCAGGAGAAATGCTTTTTCACCACAGAGATGGAATGAGAA
>PMKP01000034.1:0-2152 GCA_003157775.1 Myxococcales bacterium
GTCTCTTGCCGCCACCTTGCCCCGAGATTACAAGCTTGAAAGGTCCGCAGTCGGCTGCCTCTGCCAATAGGTTTCCTTTCCCTGATAGACATCATCATCCAGGCACGCCGATCACAATCTCACCCGCTTGTAGAACACCCTCTTCACAAGCTCCGCTGCGACAACGTAGAGGGAGACAATGAGCCCGATGCAGAGCAGGAACACCAGTGGCATCGGGCCAAATCCCAAGAATGCAGCTAACGGGGTAAACGGGACGACTACCGCGATCGCAACAACTGACAGCGTTGCCAGCAACAAGGATCTCCCCGGGCGACTACTGAAGAACGGCCTCCGGCTTCGAATCACAAGCACTATCAGCGACGCCGAGACAACCGACTCCACAAACCAGGCGGTGCGAAATTGCACCTGAGTGGCATGAAAGACGAGCAAGAGGAGGCCGAATGTCATATAGTCAAATATCGAGCTCAGTAGGCCGAAGGTGACCATGAACTTGCGAATCGCCTTCATATCCCAACGCCGCGGATAGTCGATCATCTCATTGTCCACACTGTCGGTCGCAATGGTCATCTCAGGAAAGTCTGTCATGAGATTGGTCAGCAGCACCTGCTTGGGGAGCAACGGCAGGAAGGGCAGGATGAGCGATACCCCGGCCATACTGAACATGTTTCCGAAGTTGGCGCTGGTTGCCATGAACACATACTTGAGGGTATTGGCGAAGGTCGCCCTTCCTTCGCGCACACCCTCCACCAAGACGCCGAGGTCCTTTTCGAGCAGGACAATGTCTGCCGCATCCTTCGCCACATCGACCGCAGTGTCGACAGAAATGCCGACATCGGCGGCGTGAAGCGCCGAGGCGTCATTGATGCCATCGCCCATGTACCCGACGACATTTCCGGCTTTCCTGAGGGCGAGAATGATGCGCTCCTTTTGATTGGGCTCGACCTCGGCGAAGACGTCCACCTTCGCCACGCGGTTAAGTAGCGCAGCATCGCTCAATTGATAGAGTTCCGGACCAGTGAGGAATTGCGCATCCGATAATCCCATCTTCTGGCTGAGGCTGGCGGCGACAAGGCGGCTGTCGCCCGTAATAATTTTGAGCGCGACGCCCAGGTTCTTGAGGCCGGTGATGGTCTCCATGATCTTTGGCTTGGGCGGGTCAAAGAGAACAAGGAATCCCGAGAACGTCATGCCGGCTTCGTGGTCTTTGCTGATGCGGTCGACCGCCCCCATCTCTTTGTGCGCGATGCCCAGCGTGCGGAAGCCCTTCTTGCTGAATTCCTCGAATCTGTCCTGGATCTTGCCGCGCACGACCGCGATATCGACGACGGATCCATTTCCGGCTTGCGCCGACGTGCAGACGGCCAGCACATTCTGCAGGGCGCCCTTGGTCACCATGAGGTGCGAGTCCTCGTGTGCGACTAGAATGCTCAATCGCTTGCGGAAGAAGTCATACGGGATTTCGTCCTCTTTGCGGTAACCGGAAAGGTCAAGCGGGTGGTGGGAGCGAATCGCCTCATCGATCGGGTTGGTGAACCCCGTCTCATAGAAGGCATTGAGATAGGCATGAAGAAGAACCGTGTCGCTGGCAGCGCCCTCCACATTGCATGCGGATTGAACGTGCACGATTCCTTCGGTCAGGGTGCCGGTCTTGTCGGCGCAGAGCACATTCATGCTGCCGAAATTTTCGATCGAGGCGAGCCGTTTGACGATGACTCGTTTCTTGGCCATTCGCTTCGCCCCATGCGCCAGGTTGACGCTGATGATCGCCGGGAGAAGCTGCGGTGTCAGTCCGACTGCAAGTGCGAGCGAGAAGAGGAACGCCTCCAGGACGGGACGCGCCAAATAGACGTTGATGGCAAATATGGCGACCACCAGCACAAGCGTGACTTCGCCGAGAAAGTAGCCAAACTGCCGTATTCCCTGTTCGAAGTCCGTTTCATTCGGCCTGAGTTTTAGCCGCTCGGACACTTTGCCGAATTCCGTCGTCTTGCCGGTGTCTACCACCAGTGCCGTGGCAGTGCCGCTGACCACATGGGTTCCCATCCAGAGCGCGTTTGACCGCTGACCGAGGGGTGTCTCGGCCGGCAGCAAAGCCGGGGCTTTCTCCACCGGGAATGTCTCCCCGGTGAGCATAGCTTCATCAACGAACAGG
>PMKP01000034.1:2188-2783 GCA_003157775.1 Myxococcales bacterium
CTCCTGCCAGAATCCAAGCGAGCTGCTCACGAGAACGATGAACAGAATGATGAATGCATCAATCCGATCACCAAGACACAGCGACAAGCCGGTTGCGAAAAGCAGGATGAGGATGATCGGACTTCCGAACTGCCTGAGCAGAAGCGACCAGACGTCCGACCATTTTGCGGGCTTCAGTCGATTCGCGCCATAGTGCGCAAGCTGCTCTCTGGCCTCGTCGCCGGTCAATCCCTTGGCCGTGGTGTGGAGCTTCTGAAGCATCTCGGCGACGGAGGTGTTCCAGAAGGCCTGATGGGGACGGCTCGCCCCATCGAGGTTGGGCGGCGTCATGTTCTCGACGCACGCGGCCTAGGCGAATCGAGCTTGATGTCGGTCTCCATGGTCGAGCCCGGCTCCGCACCCAGGTTCGCCGCTCGCACATCGGAAGCAGGGAGGGGCCTCCCATTGCGGTCCTTTTCCGCCACCTCGCCTTGACCATCCTCGTCAGGGGCCGCAATAGCCAAGGGACCCACGGCCTCGGGCAAGGGACTACGCCCCCGCACCGTGGGCGATTCCTCTGCCCCAGTCGTGGAGTCACCGATATTTCCACCTTCCT
>PMKP01000469.1 GCA_003157775.1 Myxococcales bacterium
GAGACTGTGGTGAAAAAGCTAACTTCCTTCTCCCTTGTTCCCATCCTCCGGCTCCTCACGCGGCTTGCCGGCAGCGCCCCCGATCCCGTACTTCTCCAGCTTGTAATAGAGCGCGCTGGTCTTGATGCCCAGCAGGCGCGCGGTCTCGGTCTTCACCCCGCCGGTCTTGTCATAGGTGCGCTGGACAAGCTGTCGCTCCAAGTCCTCCAGGATCTCGGGCAGGGTCATGTTGCCCGAGGGAACGGCCAGGGAAGTCTCACTGGCGCCTTCGCGCAGAAAGGCGGGTAGCGCGGCCAACCCGATGCTGTCACCATTGGCGAAAACCAGCGATCGTTCGACCGCATTTTCCAATTCGCGCACATTGCCGGGCCAGTCGTGGGCAGCCAGGCGCGCCAGCGCGGCGTCATCGATACGCCGGATGTTGGGGTTGGTGCGCGGAGCAAGCTTGCGGATAAAGTGCTCGACCAGGGAGGGAATGTCTTCGCGCCGTTCGCGCAAGGGTGGCACATGGCAAGGCACCACGTGCAAGCGGTAGAAGAGATCCTCGCGAAAGCGTCCGGCCTCCACTTCCTGCTTGATGGCGCGGTTGGTGGCCGAAATCAGGCGCACATCCACGTGCACGGTTTCTTCACCGCCCACCCGCTCAAATTCCCTTTCCTGCAAAACTCGCAACAGCTTTAGCTGCAGATTGGGCGACATATCGCCCACCTCGTCGAGGAACAACGTCCCCTTGTCGGCCAGTTCAAAACGACCCAGCTTGCGCTTTATCGCACCGGTAAACGCGCCCTTTTCGTGCCCGAACAATTCCGATTCGAGCAAGGTTTCGGTCAGGGAACCACAGTTGACCTTGACGAAAGGGCCGTCCGCCCGCTTGGAACGGCTGTGCACGGCGCGCGCCACCAGTTCCTTGCCGGTGCCTGTCTCGCCCGAGATGTGCACCGCCACGTCGCTTGGGGCCACCTTCTCGATGGTTTCAAACAGGGCGCGCATCTGTGGCGATCGGCCCACCATCTCGCCGAGGCCATAGGGTAAAGCCGCGTCGGCGCGCAGGACTTCCACCTCGGCCTCGGCCCTTTGCCGCGCGAGCTTTTCGCGCCGCATTTCCAGCGCGCGCTCAACCTTCAAGCGCAGCACCTCGGGCGCAAACGGCTTCTGCAAGAAATCCATGGCACCCAGGCGCATGGCCTGCACCGCCGTCTCGACCGTGCCAAAAGCCGTCACGATAAGCGTCGGGCAGGATGGGTCGATGCGCTTGACTGCCTCCAGAACCTCCAGGCCGCCGACGCCCTCCATCTTGAGGTCGGTGATGACGAAATCCGCGGCCTGTTTTTTCAGCGCAGCCAGGCCCTCGCTACCCGAGCCCGCGGTCACCACCTCGTGACCCATACGCCGTACCGTGACCGCCATGCCCTCCCGCATGGTCTCGTTGTCGTCAATGATGAGAACGCGCGCCATGGAACAAGACTACTACGCCGCCGGCCGGGTGCGCGTGGTGAAACGGAAACGGGCGCCGCCTTCTTCACCGCGGTCCACATTCACCTCGCTGCCATGGTCGCGCGCGATCTCGCGCACGAAGGCCAGACCCAACCCAATGCCCTTCTCGCGGGTCGTGAAGAATGGGGCGAAGATCTTGTCCCCCAGGTCCGGTGCCACGCCAGGGCCGCTGTCGCGTACCTCCCATTGCACCATACCGTCGGCCCTGCGCGCGCTGACCACCACTTGGCCCGACACCCCTGCCGCAGCCAAGGCGTTCTTGACCAGGTTGATGAGGGCTCGGCGAAGCTGGCCTCGGTCGCCTTCAGCCACGAGGTCAGGCGGCGCCTCCGCACGCAGCACCGGCCCCGAACCCCCCGGCCGACAAATCTCGCACACCTCGTCGAGCAAGGGGCCGACCGGCACCGATTCCATGACTGGCGGCGGCCGGCGCGCGAATTCCAAAAAGTCGGACACCACGTTCTTGAGGTAGCCGATCTCGCGCTCCACCCGCGCCACCTCGGCCAAGCGCTCGGGTTCGTGGGCCAGACCTTCGCGCAGCAGGCCCGCATAGAGCTCCAAACCGCCCAAAGGGTTGCGTACCTCATGCGCAATCCCTGCCAGCATCATCTGCATGCGCTCGTCGCGCGCCCGCAGTGCGGCCCGCATCTCATCCAGGCGAGCCGCCAGATAGCCAATCTCGTCCCGGGTCTCGACCGCCACCGGGCGGGTCAGATCGCCGCGCCCGATACCTTCTGCGGCTCGCGCCAGGCGCGCCAGCGGCCCGGTCATCCGGCGCGAAAGCCACGCTGCCAGCACCGCGATGAGGACCGTGCACAGGCCGCCGCCCGCGACCAGCCAGCGACGAAACGCGGCCAACTGAACAAAATACTGCGCGCTGCCCTCCACCACGACGAATCCCGCGGGTTCCCGTCCGCCCACGCGGGCATAGCCACGCTGATAGGGTCGGCCATCGCGTCCCCAAAACAGGGGCGAGCCTGCCAGGGCGCCGGCCGCGGCCCGCTCGATCTCGGGCTGGTCGGCGCCCAGCTCGTAGGCGCGCGCGCCCAGGGTCACCAGCCCCTCAGTATCGCCTCGCCCGGTGAGATCGCGGGCGACCAGCAGAACCCGCCGGACGCCCATTCGCTGCCGAGCCAGTTCGATGCGCCGGGTGAGATTGGCGTAGGTGTTGGATTGCTCGTCGCCCGGCCCGATGGCCGCGAACTGCTCGGGCAAGATCTGCATGGCGATACCGGACGCGGCCGTGGCGAGCCGCTGGCCCAGTTCGTCCTCCAGCGCACGTCGTGCCACCACATGGGCCAGCATGCCGAACAGCAACAGCGCAACCACCGCCGGCAGCAGCACGGCCGCCAACACTTTGGCGAGGAGTCTTGCTTTTGGAGGCCGGGTGAGCATCCCGGTGTCAGTGTACCAACGGCAGGCCCTGGCTGTGTGGATGAAACTACTCGCGTACGGTGCGGCCCCGGGCGCGTCGCTCAGGGCGTTGCTGGCGATGAACTCGCAGGCAGGTCCTCCGGCTGCCCGCCATGCAACATCACGCGAATCTCGGAGCAAATGGCGTCGTAGACCAGGGTTTCGATACGGCTGCGTCCGTCTTGGGCAAGCTCCTCGAAGGTGGCTGCCATGCGCACGCTGCCCCGCAATGGGATGTTGGCCACCACGCGGCAGCGGCCCACAACGGGTTGAGTGTCGCGGCTGAGCTTCAGCCGAAACGTAGCCAGGGTTCCCACGGCGGGGGCCTCGCCGACTAGCGCGGACAGCCCGCTCACGCTGAGGTCCTGGGTGAGCGACGAGGCCTTGCCATTGCGCAGATCGAATTCTATCGGCACGGCGCGCGCCACCCGAACTGCCTGGCGTGCGCCATCATTGGCGCGAATCTCAAGGCGCTGGGCCAGGACCAGCGTCGCGCCCAGATCAGCGCGCGCCTGCATGTAGGCAGGCAGCAGATCCACGCCCAAGGTTCCGTCCTTGAACTTTTCGTGCCATGAACAGAACTGGGACAGCCAGTAGGTGAGCCTCGTCGCGACCATCAAGTTCCTCCCTTGCAGAACCCAACCGGGTGCCGATCTAGTTACTCGGCAGTTCGGCGCAGGTCCTTAGGGCTGGTAAGAAGAAAGTTTAGACTCAACCTGGGTCGCCGGCGATGCGGCGCACGGCTGCCAGAAGGAGATCGGTCTGGAATGGCTTGACGATCCAGCCCTTGGCCCCAGCGCGCTTGGCCCGGGCGATGAGTTCAGGCGATCCATCGGTTGTCAGCATCACCACAGGCACGGGCAGTCCCGCCGCGGCGCCCCTGATGGTGTCGAGAAACTCG
This sequence comes from Myxococcales bacterium, assembly GCA_003157775.1. Classification (GTDB taxonomy): domain Bacteria; phylum Myxococcota_A; class Polyangia; order Fen-1088; family Fen-1088; genus Fen-1137. Next base: position 3,809 of record PMKP01000469.1, read on the forward strand.
AGTCCGTTCATCCGTGGCATGTTGAGGTCGCACAAGACCATGGCGATTTCCGCGTGCGCGCGCAAGGCATCCACGCCCTCCCGTCCATCACTTGCCTCGACGATCTGGTACCCTGCCGACGCCAGGGTCAGGGACACCTGTTGCCGGACGGTGAGGGAATCGTCCACGATGAGTACGGATTTCTTGCTCATGACATTGCGCCGCAAGGCCTAGAAAAGGACTATCGAGCCCTCCCTGAGAGCCGCTCCTGCTTGGTCCGAAGGGTTTTCCGCAAGTCGGAATCCAGCCTCTATTTCAAGTTCAAGCCAGCCGTCCAGTGCCATTCCATCAATGGCGAAAGAGATGGGAGTCGGTGAGGGCCGCAGACTGGAGGAAAGACGCAACTTTTCGGCCAATGCACTCTGCGGAACGCTGAGAACCACACTTACCCCATAGGCCAGCAACCGGTTGCGAAAGCGGCCGACCGACTGGTTCACCATCTCGCAGGCCCAGTCGGTGAGGTCACGCGGTGTCACGGTAGGGGGCAGGGGATGGAGCCGCGAAAATAGTTTGCTGGGACCCACCAGGGTGAACGAGCCCCGAAGTTCATTGTTGCAGAATCCGCTGAAGGCCGCGATGCTTTCGCCAGTGGGTGGCGGCTGTCGCACCCCTGCCTTCCGCTCGGGCCTGGCCCCCAATTCGGTGAGTAATTCGAACGTGCACTGAGAGAGGATCTCTGCCAATCGTGCTTGGTTGGAATCGCCAGGCATCACGACCTCATTTCACTTCGTTCGGTGGAACTGACCGGAAACTGAAGTGCCTTGGACCATACTCCAGTCAAAGCAACTCCTTGGGGATCTCGATCTCTGTTCCCGTACGACGCAGCACCGTGGGTGAAACCACCACGCGATTGCGACCACTCGCTTTGGCCTGGTACATGGCGCGGTCGGCTCGATCGACGAGCACCTCGGCGTTGTCGTTCACCTCAAGGCACGCGATGCCAATCGAGACAGTCACCGCCACACGCTGGCTCTTTTCGTCCAACACCGACATTCGTTCCACTGCGCTGCGGATGCGCTCGGCCGCAATGCGAGCACCCGGTTCGGGAGCACCCGACAGCACGACCACGAATTCCTCACCCCCCCAACGCCCCACCAGGTCTGTCTTGCGCGCCTGGTGGGCGAGCAACCGGCCGAGCGCAGTGAGCACCTGATCGCCCATAGCATGTCCACGCTCGTCGTTGATCAACTTGAAGTGATCGACGTCGAGCAAGAGGAGTGACATAGGATAGCCATGGCGCTCGGAACGGGCCTGCTCCACGTCCAGGGCGGCGAGGAGCGCACGGCGGTTCATGATTCCGGTCAGCGGATCCGTGGTGGCTGCGCGCTGAGTTTCCTCGACCAGAAGCGCTATGCGCAGGGGCCCGCCCAACTCGCGGGCCACGACATCAAGAATGCGCACATCCTGAGGATCCCCTACCCCCTTCTGGCTGAGAGCGATGCGGGCGACGATTTCCTGGCCGAGTTCTACGGGACGAACCAGCGGAGGGGCGGATGGACGATCCGCCGAGGCATCTTCATCCTCTATGCGCAGGATGGCGGTTTCCGCGGGAAGGTCGAGAGCCTGGCGTGCCTCACCCTCGCATTCCGCGCGCGCCGCCGGGTGCACATGCAGACCGAAGTGCGAGGGCCGACCTACCGACAGAGCCAGCCAACGGTACGACATGACCTGGGAAACGAATTGGGTGAGCAGATCGAAGAGCCGATCGAACGCTCCACAGGTCGACAGAGCGCGCACCTCGGACGCGAGCACCGACTCAAAAAGAGCCGCATCCAGATAGGCCGCGATGCGATCCCGAATGGCGGACTCGGCATCTTGAAGCTGGGTGAAGAATCCATCTTCCTCAGTGGCCGCGTCAACCACAGAACGGCCGAGGGCCCGCACCAGATCCCCCATACGGCCCTTGACGACNNCCCGCTCGTTCGGACCAGAAGCGGTTTCGCGGACTGTCGGGACCGCGCAAAATGACCGGCACGCGCTCGGTACCAGGTTCGGCCCGCAGGAGCCGGGTGAGCTGCACTCCAGAAATGCCTGTCATCCACAGATCCGCGATCACGGCGGAGGGCGGGCTGCTGAGGGCGGCGTTGGCTCCTTCGACAGGCCCTGCAAATCCCGTTGCTTTGTAGCCCTGCATGCGCAGACGCTCGATGAGAACGTCGCGGGTTTGATCCTCGGGGTCGATGAGGATGATGGAATGCCCGCTGCTCATGTCAGAAGAAATCGCCAGAATGCCACAATCTGTTTAGCTGCCATACGCGGCGAGACAGATCATCGAGCGAAAATCGTCGCGGCCAGGGCGAGGCAACCTGGATCGAGTAGCACCCCGCAACCGATGGCATCGTGAATCTGCGAGTACCCCCGCCATCGAATCGTGCCGGTAAGTGTCTTGTCACCGTCCCGGTCTTTCACGACCACCCAGACAGGGTCACCCACGCCAACCGACTCGGGGAAGGCACCGGTTGGGACCACAAAGAACCCCGAGACTGACACATCGCAAAGCTCAGCCGGCTGCCCCTCGCTTTCGCGGTTCACCCAGCACACATGGACCAAACGCGAGCTTCGGGGATCACGCCGGCGTTGCGCGCTGACAGCCATGGGTTCTCCTATCCTCTTCGGCTGATCGGCAACAGGCTTGAGTCTTGCTCTCGTCCTCGCTGCCGAAGCTCCGCACGGGCTGCCGGAGGAGCGCCAACTCCGCCAACCGGTTCAAGCTTTTCGCCGGTTCTGCCGCTTTTGCTTGCAGGGGATCCGCGATGAGGACGAGCCTACGAGCGAAACTTGTTCGCACCATGATCGCGACGCTGATCGTGGTTTCGACAGCAACGTTGCTGGTGGTGGCGGGGATGAACTACTTCGCCTCCCGGAAGACGTTGAAAACCATTGAGGAACACCTGCGCGCCAGTATCGAGCACAAGGGCAGTGGATTGGTCACCAACCAGGCATTGGGCTTGCGCGATCTGGTCGCTGACAACGCGTTTGGCGACGTTTCGCGTCTGGTCGAGCGCACGCTGGAGCAGGATGAACAGTTGGTCTACGGGCTCTTCCTCGACGAGGAGCAAAAGGCTTGGGGCTTCGCCACGCGGCAAGGTGCGGGCAAGGGCCCAGACGATTGGAAGCGGCTCAACATCAATGCGAAGGCCGAGAAGAAACCCGGTGTGCAGGTCATCTACCGGCGCGCGCTCGGGCAAAACGTCTTTGAATTCTCCGTGGCGGTTGTCGAAGACAAGGGCACTGTCTTGGGCAGGGTCTACTACGGCATGTCGGACGGTCCGTTGCAGCAGGCATTGAGTGAGGCCCGAGCCGATTCCCGGCGCGCCCTATTGCTCACCGTGGGCTTGCTGCTCTTGCTCGGCACGGTGACCATCGTCATGGGCGCATTGCGCAGCCGACAATCCGCCGCCCGCATCACCCAGCCGGTAACTGACCTGACCCAGGCAGTGAACACCCTGGCCTCCGGCCAGCGCGACATTCGCGTCAACATTTCCAGTGGCGACGAGCTGGAAATTCTCGGTGGCGCCTTCAACCACATGGCGGCGGAACTGAAGGATTCCTACGGGCGTTTGCAAGAAATGAACCGCACCCTGGAAATGAAGGTGCAGGAACGTACGCGCGAGTTGGCGGACCGCAACCGTGACATGCGCTTGGTCATGGACAACGTCAACCAAGGCTTCCTCACGGTCTCGACCTCGGGGCAGCTCGCGCAGGAACGCTCGGCCATCGTCGACCACTGGTTTGGCTCGTACCAAGGCGAAACCAAATTTGTGGACTACATTGCCAAGGTCGACGCGATGTATGCCGCCAGTTTCGGCATGGGCTACGAGGCATTGATCGACGATTTTCTTCCACGGGAACTGTGTATCGAACAGATGCCGGCCCGTCTGCGCCATGACGGCCGCGAGTTCCGTTGTTCCTACGTCGCGATCTTGAAGGGCGATCAATTCGATGGCCTGCTCATCGTTATCAACGATGTGACGGCGGAACTACTGCACGCCCGCCAGGAGGCCGAGCGCAAGGAGATCCTCGCGATGTTCGAAGCCCTCACCAAAGACCGCACTGGGTTCCTCTCGTTCATCGACGAGGCCAACGAGCTGCTCAAGCAGGCTCCCGACTGCGACCTGCCGACCCAGAAACGGATCCTGCACACCTTGAAGGGCAACGCCGGGCTGATGGGATTCTCCATCGTCGCCAGCCTATGCCACCAGGCCGAGGACGAACTGGCCGAGCGGCGGGAGCCGCTGCCGGGCGAGGCGCTGGCACCGCTCGAACGGCGTTGGCACACGTTGAACGAAGCCTTGAAGTCATTCCTGGGCGACAAGGGCCGCGATGTGCTCGAACTCAGCACCAAGGAGATCGAGAAACTCGAGCAGGAGATCCGCGCGGGCGCGCCCACCGAACATGTTCTGGATCGCTTGGCCTCGTGGTGGTTGGAGGCCTCCGAGCTGCCGCTCAAGCGCCTGGGCCGCTACGCCACGGCGCTCGCTGGCCGGTTGGGCAAAGGGGAGATCGGGATCGAAATCCAAGCCCACGGCGTGCGCTTGGCGCCCAAAGCCTGGGCCGGCTTCTGGACCGATCTGGTTCACGTCGTGCGCAATGCGGTCGATCACGGGCTGGAGACGCCGGCCGAACGCGAAAGTGCGGGCAAGACCGGACGGCCCAAGCTGCGCCTATCGACCGCGGTCACCAACCGCAAGTTGGTGGTCGAAATCGAGGACGACGGCCGCGGCATCAATTGGCAGGGCGTAAGCAGCGCCGCGGGCAAGCTGGGGCTGGCCACCGCTACTGAGGACGATCTGATTCGCGCTCTGTTTTCATCGGGGCTCACCACCAAGACCGAGGTCACCACGCTCTCCGGCCGTGGCATCGGTCTGTCCGCGGTTCGCCAACAGGTAAATGATCTGGGAGGCCAGATCGCCATCAGTACCCAGCCCAAGCAAGGCACCTGTTTCCGCTTCACCTTTCCCCTGCCCGACATAGGACCGCGCTTCGGGGTAGAGACCGTGGAAGAGGCGGCGTAGCGCCAGTTCGTGCCGGTAGCTAACGTGGCAGGCACAGATGGGAGGCCACGGCCCCAGGCGTTCAAGTTCTGAGGCGCAAGTGACGATTGCCTGACGCTGGGAGGAAGATTGCGAATCGTCCCACGCCATTCCAACCGTGCCTGGGCCCCGCGCCCGGAGTGGCGGTGGCACTCATTCAAGACCGGGGATGGTACCGATTGACAACCTGCGGAGGGAGCTTTCAATGAATCCGCTCTATCTCATCGTTGCGTCCGCGATGTGTTGGCCTCTGAGCTTCATGTCTGAGCTTGCCGTCGCTGCCGAAACCTCTGGCTCCAAAGCTCCAACGGATACTGAGGGAGCGCCAAGCGCCAGTGAGGTCCGACCTGCCGAGGAGCCTGCACCCCAGCCTTCCCGCGATACTGGTTCCGAGGCTCAAATGGACGCCAAGGCAGTCGAATCTGCCAAGGTGGCTGCACCTCAGCTCCCCCAGGATGTCGCGCCATCCCAGTCTTCGCAGGCCGCTGGGCCACCGGCAGCGACGGCAACCGCCATTGCGCCGACGTCGAAAGGTGAGTTCGATGACGTTTCGCTTTCCCAACTGCTCGACGTCAGCGTCGTAGCCAGCAAGCGTGCAGAGTCGATTGCCGATGCCCCGTCATCGATCACCGTCTTTACCGCGGAGAAGATCGATGCCCTCGGTCTAAAGACACTCCAGGACCTCCTGCAGTTGGTGCCTGGCTTTGACGTGCGCCGCAGCCGCCAGCAGCTCCAGCTCATCACTGTTCGCGGCGTCACCAGTGATCTCAACGAGCGTTTGCTCATCATGATCGATGGCGTGCGGCTCGGCAATGTCAATGACGGCGGCACGGGCAAGATGGTCCGCGCGATCTACCTGAGCGACGTGCAACGGGTTGAGATCATCCGCGGTCCTGGGTCGGCGCTCTACGGCACAAATGCGTTTGCCGCCGTGGTCAGCATCATTACCAAGAAGGGCTCGGAGACAGGGGGGGCGCACGTGACCGGCGAGGTTGGATCCTATGCGGGCAGGGCCGTGACCCTGACGGCCGGCCAGAAGTTCGGCGATTTCAACCTCAACGGCAACTTCAACTACGCAGAAAGCCGGGGCGAGAACTACTTCATCTCGCAGGACGGCGCTGGCGTGTCGGGCAACATCCGCGATCCATACAAGGACTTTGTCGGCAATCTCAAGCTCGGGTACAAGGACATGCTCGAGCTAAGCATGTCCGCCGCACATCAGGTGGCCTCACAGTTCATCACGGTCGGCGACGTCATGGACCTGCCCAGCTATGAGCCATCGACCTGGCTGATCACCAGCCTCGACTACCACCAGGCCTTCAGCAAGATCCTGAAATGGCAGACCCAGCTCAACTTTGCCTATATGGATTGGGGTCCCATCGTCGCCCTGATCTGGCCTGCGGGAATGAAGCCTCCGTTCCCCGATGGCATGTACGGACACCCTCATTGCAGGGACTTCCGCTATGGCCTTGATTCCTACCTCAGCTACGAGCCGATCAAAGGCCTGAACCTGATCGGCGGTGTAGCAGCCGAGCTAATTACTACAATAGACGATGACCACGCAGGCAACGGTCCAAACATCGACTGGAGCAAACCCGCCACTCAATTCTATTTGAACCCAAACCGCACCGTGCTGGCCGCCTATGCGCAAGGAGACTATCGATTCTTCAAGGGGCTCAAGCTCACGGCTGGCGTGCGCTACGACCATTACAACGATTTCGGCGGAACCACAAATCCGAGGGTGGCATTGGTGTACAATTATAGGGACAAGGCCTGGGCCAAGGGCCTGTTTGCCACCGCGTTTCGGGCGCCAAGCTACCGCGAGATGTTCTCCGTCAACAACGCCGTGATCAACGGCGATCCGAACAACAAGCCCGAGAAGATCATGACCGGGGAGATCGTGTTTGGCGTCGCTCCATGGCATCAGCTCGCCGCGACGGTCAGTTTGTTTGCCAGCCAACTGAACGACATGATCTACAAGTCCCCGACAGCAACCCCTGGCCTCTTCCTATACCAGAACCGTGCCAACCTCACTGCTCTTGGCGTCGAGGCGGAACTCAAGGTCGAGATCCTTCCAGGCCTCGAGGTGGCCGGGAACTACACCTATGTCCACTCTGAGAACACGGCTCCTGATGCCAACAACGTCTCTCACACCTATGCCACGCCCATGATCTCGCGGCACTCCGCCAACTTCACCATTTCACGCGACCTCTACCATCACGTGCGCATCTCTGTGCTGGGTGAGTACAGAAGCAACAAGACCCGCTTCGTGCTGGCAGGGAACCCCGGCTCCGACCCGCGCGCTCCCGACGGCGAGGTCTTCTTGGTCGGTGCCTTCGCCAAGGTCTACGATTTGGCGGAGGGCGTGTCGGGCTACGTCAGGGTAACCAACGCGCTCGACGCCCAGTACACCGAGCCGTCCACCTATCCGGCCAAGGTCCCTGGCGTTATTCCCGACGATATTCACTGCCGGGGCATCGAGGCGCAAGTCGGTCTTACCTACAGCTTCAAGTAGTTCTCCCTGGGCAGGCGCCTCGCAGACGACCGCCCCCCCTCAGGAGGCTCGCAAGAGCCTCCCGAAGGGGATTTCTGTTTTCGCAAAACGCATCCGCGTTCACTGGCCCAGACAGGGATCTACGCCCCGCAGATTTTTCGCGCCGCCGCCAACAACAGATCGGCCTTAAAGGGTTTGATTATCCACCCTCTCGCGCCGGCCTTCTTCGCGCGATCAATGAGCTGCGGCTGGCCTTCGGTGGTCAGCATCACCACCGGCACCGCGCGTCCCGCCTGCTTGAGCGATTCCAACATTTCCAGCCCGTTCGCCCGGGGCATGTTGACGTCGCAGATCACCAATGCGAGGTCAGGGGTCTTCTGAATGATGTCGAACCCTTCCAAACCGTCCACCGCCTCCAAGACCGCGAAACCACCCTGGTTCAGAGCCAGCGCCACCTGTTGACGTACGGCTTGCGAATCGTCCACGACAATGATTTTCTTCGACATCAACCTCTCCTCTTGCGCTTGCCGGGTGAACTCCTCTGGCGCTGAAAAGAACCGTTGCCGCTGGTCATGGCCCATCCCCCTTCCGCGCGCCCACCTGCCACTCTCTATGATGTCGGACATGTCGCGCGTTTCCTGGCCAAGCAGGACCTCGTCTTGCACCGCCGCTAGTTGAATCGTTCGGCGCAGTTCCATGGTGAACTCGCGCACCTTGGCCGCCGCCTCGCTGATCGCGTCGCGCGCGGCGCGCAGATCACGCGCCGTCCGTTCGCGGCAGTGGGCCACGCGGGTTTCGATCCGCCCCAAGGGAAGCTCAAGGACGGCTTTCGCGCTATCAAGATCGGACGACGGCATGGTTCACGCGCCTACAACCGCACCACCTTGCCAGCCTGGGCGACCGGCTAAGATCGGACCTTCGGTTTCCTCCGCCACGGCGCGCACGGCCTCAACCACCTCTTGGTGGGCCTCAGCAAGTCCCCAATGGGTTGTGGTCATGGCCGCCTGTTCCCAGACACAGTGAAATGCCCGGGTTGCACCATAAACATCGGAGCTTCACCGAGCCAACTTGAACGATGAGCAGCCACGCAACTCAGCAGTCCTGCATGGTTTCGCTGGCCTTTGCCAATCCCCGCTTCCCACCCGCTTCCGATAACTCAAGTTCTCTTCCAAATCCTCCGAAGGGTTGGGTGCAGCAAGAACCCGAACGTGCTGATGCTCGTCCGTGGCGACTCGGGGAGATGACCACCTCCCGTCCCGTGTTCACCCAATGACCAGCCTCCATAGCCCTCGCCGACACCTGCCGCGGCTTCTCGCGTGGCTCCTGCTCAGCCTGGGGCTGCTTTACCCCTACCAACCGCTGCAATCCGCCATCGCCCAAGGAGGCAAGCCCGTGGTGCATGTCTTTCTCCAGCTCGATGCCAAGTCGAGCGCGGTGGAGAGGACACTCCAGGAGCATTTGCCCGAACTGGCCGTCACCGTGTTTGGACGCTTTCGTGATTTTGAGGAGGGCCTGAGCAATGGCCATCCCGATGCGGTCGTCAGCATCACGCCGGTTCTGGAACAACGGGGCAAGACCGCATCCCTGCAGGGACAACGCGGTGGCAGGAGTACTGAGCCCTATGTCCTTGTTTCGGTCAACCAGCCATTGGAGGGCTCATTGGCGGGAAAAACCATTGGCGTGGTCGACCTACTCGGCCGCGATGGCACACAGACCTTCCTCAACGGCCTGCTCAAAGCGACTGACGTGAAAATCAAGCGGGTGGCGAAGATCGAGGACCTTCTGCCCCTCCTCGAGTTCTCCGCGGCCGACGGAGTTGTTCTTCCCAGCTCGATGCTGGCATGGCTGCTGGAGCGCACCCGCCTTGCCATCAAGACCAAGGAACTGGCGGGTGCCTCCGTGGGCCTGTCTGCAGTGGCGGTGCTTAACCCGGCGGTGCGCGACGTCGTGGTCAAGTCCTTTCAGAAGCTCGACGCACCCACCAAGCGCCTCTTGGGCATTGACTCCTGGAGCGTCCCATGATCGGCGGAAAGAACATGAACTGGCGAGTGGCCTGGTTGGCGGCGCTGCTCCTGTGCCTCGCGGGCTGCGCGACCACGGGCAGCGAGCAGGGCGCGTCTACTCAGGGTGCGGCTGCGATTGTCGATCCACCTGTGCGAACTGGCGTTCCCGCTCTCCTCATTGCCATGCCAAATTCGCCCAACTTCGTTGAAGTGCGAAAAAGCCTGGTATCGGAGGTGCAGAAGAACTTCAATATTCACACGTTCACAGTTGGGCCAGAAACTAGGGATGCCGACCTTGCCGCATCCATTCAAGCCGCGAACCCAGTTTGCGTGGTTCTGATGAACAACGCGACCATCAACCTCTATCGCCAGTACCAGACTGCCAATCCTATTGCCAAAATGCCCCCCTCGGTCCTCCTGATGGCTTCCTTCGTAGAAGAATTGCAGTCGCAAATCCGCCGGGCCACTGGCATAGCCTATGAGGTTCCCGGCGTCACTGCCTTCGTACGCCTTCGTTCCGTGATTACCACCCCGATTAACCGCGTGGGGGTCATCTATCGCCCGGTATTCCGGAATTTCGTAGAGCGCCAGAAATCGCTAGCGGCCAGAGAGCACGTGGAGATTATTTCTGTCTCCGTGCCCAACGATGTGACGGCGGCAGGGCTGCGCGAAGCCCTGCACAGCCTGGCCAATGGCCACAAGGTCGACGCGGTCTGGATGCTCAATGACAACGCCATGGTGCGGGACGAGGAGTTTGTCGACGATGCGTGGCGCGCAGAAGTGACCGAGGCAAAATTGCCGCTCATTGTGGGAGTCTCCAATTTCGTTGAGCCAAGTTTCCCCCTCGGAACTCTGGCGGTCGTGCCCGATCATGAGGCTCTCGGCCTGCAAGCGGCGAATCTCATCTTCGACCTGTCGGACAACGACTGGCAGGTGGAGAGCCATCCCGTGGAGCTTCCTCTTTCGGTGAAGACGGTTGTGGACATCAGGTTGGTTCGCGCCAACTTCGGTCTGCAACCCGATGCACTCAGGCACATTGACAAAGCACTGGAGTAGGTCGTCGCAGGCTCCTAGCCCACGCTGGAGCGGTCACGATGGCGGCGATGCGCGTCCCAGACAAAGAATGCCACGGTGCCCGCACGCGTAGACGGTGGGCGCAAGCGAGAGCGCGGCGAGCGCCAGCGCGCGCAGCCATACCCGGGCGGAGGGGCGCCTCGGCGCTCACGAGCATTCTTTCTAGCGCTTGGAGAACTGGAAGCGCGCGCGCGCGCCACGCTGACCGTACTTCTTCCGCTCCTTGGCGCGGGCGTCCCGGGTAAGGTACCCGGCCTTCTTGAGCGACCCACGCAGCTCGGCGTTGAACTTGATCAGCGCACGCGACAGCGCGTGGCGGATGGCGTCGGCCTGGCCCGAAAGCCCGCCGCCGCGCACGGTGCAGAAGATGTCGAAAGTGCCCGACGTCTCCGTCAGCTCCAGCGGCTGGCGAAAGACCATGCGCGAGGTCTCGCGGCCAAAGTAGTCTTCCAGACTGCGCTGGTTGATGGCGATCTTGCCGGCCCCAGGTTGGATCCACAAGCGCGCCACCGCCTCTTTGCGACGGCCGGTGGCGTAGAAACTCTTCTGGGGATCAATCATGCGGGCGACTCCGGGGACTTATGAAAGCGCGAGCGGTTTACATTGCTGCGCCTGATGCGGGTGTTCGGCACCCGCATAGACCTTCAGCTTCTTGTAGATACGGCGACCGAGCGGCCCCTTGGGCAGCATGCCCCAAACCGCGCGCTTGACCAGTTCGGTGGGGTGGCGCTCAAGCATTCCCTTGGCGGTGAGCGTATGCAGGCCGCCCGGGAACAGGGAGTGGTCGCGGTACAACTTGTCCGTCCACTTCTTGCCCGACAGGCGGACCTTTTCGGCGTTGATAACGACCACGAAGTCGCCAGCATCAACATGGGTGGTAAAGGAGGCCTTGGTCTTGCCGCGCAGAACTGACGCAATTTGGGTGGCAGCCCGACCTAGGGTCTTGCCCTCCACGTCGGCAACATACCAATAGCGAGCCATGGGCTCCTTGGCCATGACAGTCTTGCGGTGGATGGGCGCTGCTAGAGACACAGGGCGCTCCTAATACTTCGCCGAGAGGGGAAAGTCAAACTGAACCGTCGGGGCCGGGATTCAGGTCAGACGCTTTTCGCCCGGCTCACGTCCCTCGTAGGGGCGACCGCAGGTCGCCCTCCGGGCGGCAATGCCCCCCGCACAGACAGCAACCGCGTCGTCCGGCGCGCTTGGGCGGTCGAAACGTGCCGGTG
>PMKP01000359.1 GCA_003157775.1 Myxococcales bacterium
TCGGTGAGGTACAGCCTTTGGGTACCAGAATGCACCCACAGCGCGTCTCGCCGGATTTTCCCAGTCGCTTCATCCACTCGTCTTCCAGCTCCTCGCGACGCCAGAAGGGAAAGCGCGAGTGCAGAAGCCCAACCTTGAAGCGAGAATCCGCCTCATGCGCGATACGTTGATACTGGCCCTGGGCCGACCCGACCGTGTTGCAGATCCACAGGACTACTCCGCCCCTTGCTGCAAGATCTATCGCCCGTCCCAAGGCCGATTCGGTCGTCAGGAAGGTGGTCTTGACCGTCTTCGCCTTTGGGGGAAGTGCCGAAGCCATGACGGGACGAGAGCCTTCGGGATCGCCAGAGATCAAGGGACGCTTTATGATGACGGGATCCATGGCCGCGTCCGATTCCAGGGGAACCAGCTGTTGCCGGCGCTTGGCCGTCAGCGTTGCCGACAGAACGATGACGGTGCAACCCAACCCCTTCAGGACACCGACCAATTGATCGATCAGGGTTCCTGTGTACAGGTCGTAGGAATGGATTTCGTCGAGGATGACCACCTTGCCGGCGAGGGCGAAGCGTCGCACGAAAAAGTGCTTGGCTGCCACCACGCCGAGAAGTGCTTGGTCCACGGTCCCAACCCCGAAAGGCGCGAGCAAGGACCGCTTTGTCGAGGCGAACCAGTCCGCTCCAAGCCGGGCGTCGCCATCCTGCGATTCCTCCGACTTCGCCGGCAGCAGCGAGGGCACCTTCTGCGTCAGCCAGGAGTTTCCATGGATCAGCCGGCTCGCGCCCGCTTCCGGTGAGACCCGGTTCACGAAATCATTCATTCGTAGGTGGATACGATTGCTGGTCGCCTGGGTAGGCAGCGCGAAGTAGATGCCTCGCGCCTTCCCGGCCGTGAGCAGCTCATATGCGGCCCACAAGGCTGCCTCGGTCTTGCCCATGCCCATCGGGGCTTCAATCACGTAGACGCCCGGACCTTGGATCAGCTCTCGGGCGCGAACTTGCATGTCGTTGGGTTGTGAACCGGCCGAAGGCCCGAAGAGTTCGGCGAACCCAAGATTCGGGACAATCATGGGAGTCCCAAAGCCGATGTCTTTGACGGTCGCCAGCGCCTGGGCCATCCGCCGTGCATCGTCCATCCCACCCTCGGCCGGGAAATGCCGTTCGTCGGACCCAATCCAGTCGGAAACAGTGGTTAGGCCAGCGAGCCACCAGAGGGCGGGATCGGTGTCCGTCATCCGGACGCCAGAAAGATCAGGGGCTAGAACCGATAGGATGGATTCTGCGGCTTGGTCCCGCTCCTTTTCCCAATCGATCCCGCTGCGGTCCTCGCTGATCCCACCGGCTGACGATGGGCGCGAGCTGGGAGCTTGTTGGATCCGCCCATGGTGCGCACCGAGAAAGGCCGCAATACAGGCCGCGGACTTGCTGGGCATCCCTTTCGCGGCCAGGAACCTTTGCACGGCAGCATGGGTCACCCTGGCGTGATTTGGCTCGGTTCCCGTGTCCCAACAGTTGTTTCGATCGATTTCGACTAGGCCGTTTGCAAGAAGCCAAGCCGCGCACTTCCGCTGGAAGCCGGGGGAGATCTTTCCCAAGTCGTGTAGCGCTGCCAATGCCCCTACCTGCGAATCCAGGATGTGGAAGCGGCCCAGGAGTTCAGGAGCCGTTTGAGCGAGACATTGAGCTACACGGCCAACGTTCAGCATGTGCTCGTACACGCTGACTCCGGGTGCGCCAGCAAGGGTGGTCTTCGCCCAGAAATGGATCCCTTGCGGCTTGAGCGGATCAAGCCGGACAGGCGCTGGCTGAGCAGGGGAGGTGCAATCAGTCATCGCATCACCTTCGAGGGTCGCGTCCCGCCCCCCGCCGCCAGCACGATCCCCGCGCAGGCCGCGGCATCCGAGAGCGGGTCGTGGTGCCGCAGCGGAAGTCCCAGAAACTCGCAAACGTTGGGCAACTTGGTGGGATAGAGATTCCATTTCAGCCGCGCCAGCACGACCGTGCAGACGAAGGGGAAATCGGGAACGGCGATGCGCGTGTTTCGGCAGCAGGCCACAAGCACGTCGCGATCGAACCTAGCGTTGTGTGCGGCCAGGAATTCCGCGCCTTCGATCATTGGAGCCAGCGTCTTCCACACTTCAGCGAAGGCACGTTTGGCTGCGACATGTGCCCACGTGATGCCGTGGATGTGCGAGAACTCGAACTGCGAGGTCGGCGGACGAATCAAGCTGACGCTCTTTCCGGCGATCCGCTGGCCCTCCACCCGAACGACGCTAAGCGCGCAAGCGCTGGATGGGCTGCGATTGGCGGTTTCGAAATCGATGGCCACGAAGGCGCGAGGCCGCCAACCCGAGGCAAGCCTGGTTTCCAGGGCGCCACCAGGCGCATGTGCAACTGCTTTCGTCTCTCTTGTCACCTGTTCCCGTCCTTCTCCGTCCACCCTACGTCCCCGATCCGACAAGCACGGTCAGACGATGTGACGATTTCTTTTCTGGACGCGCTCGCGCGGGGCCGCGGCGGCGGTTGAGGGCGTCGCTGTGGTTGGCGCGCACGCGGTCGGCCAGGCGGGCGGGCGCGAGGACGTCGACGTCGCCGGCCCAGCCGGTCAGCCAGCGTTCCAGCCAAGGCGTGATGGGGGCGTGCAGGGTGACGTCGAGGCCGCCGTCGAGGCGCAGTTCGGCGACTTGCGATGGGTGGATCTTGTGCTCGGCGACTAGGCGGGCGGCGGTGGAACGGAAGCGCAGGCGAATGACTTCGACTTTGCCGGTCCAGGGGCCGAGGTCGCCTTGCAGCAGGGAGGCGAGCCTGATGTCGTTGCGGCGCTCGAAGGTACGACCGGTCGAACGGACGCGACCGGCGCGGTCGAGCAGGAAGGTGCGAATGGCTTTGCGCCGGTGGCACCAGCCGATCAGGTAGAGCGCGCCGGCATGAATGTGCAGGTGGTACGGGTCCACGTCCCGAACCGACGAGGCTCGATCGCCGATCTTGCGGTACTCGATGGCGACAGTTTCGCGGCGTTCGATGGCGTCCACCAGGGTCCGTACGGCGTCGCCGCGGCCACGGTAATCGCGCGAAGGCCGCTTGTCGGCCACGATGAGGTCGGCTGCGGCGTCGGCACGCGTGAGGAATGGAGCGGGCAGGGCGGCGCGAATTTTCTCCAGGGCCGAAATGGCGGCCTCGTGGAAGAAGGTTCCCGCCAGCCCGGCCAGAAGGTCGCGGCCCGTGGTTAGCGCGAGTGTCTCGGCAAAGCTCAGCGTCACGGAAAGGCGACGTTTGGGGCCGTCGACCAGACGCCATCGCAGACGTTTGCCTTCGCGTTCCTGATAGACGGGGACTCCGATCTCTTGCAGGACCACAAGATAGCGATAGACGGTGCGCTCAGTGCATCCGAGTTCCCCAGCGGCGTGCGGGACGGACAGTCCACCACCTTGGTCGAGCAGACGAACCAACCGCTGCTGCCGAGCCAAGGAGCTACCCCGCATCGGGGCTCAGTGTACGCCTGGTGCGACGCGGCGGTCAACACGGCGGTTCCAGGCATGAGGTTGCGGTATGAATCTTCATGAGGCATTATGATGCAGAGTGAATCATGAAGGCAATCACGGTCAGAAATCTGCCTCCGGCGGTTGCCCGCACCATCCGTGAGCGCGCATCGAGGGAAGGCATTAGCACCAACAGAGCGGTCATTTCCTTGCTGGAGGAAGCGACCGGCAGGAAGCGGCCGCGGGCTGCGGCGCCTCTGCATCACGAGCTGGACGCCCTAGCCGGAACCTGGAGCCGCGAGGAATCGGTTGACTTTGAACGTGCGTTGCGCGAGCAGCGGACCATAGACCCGGACCTGTGGAAGTGACGCGCATTCTGGCCGACACGTCTGCCTATTCGGCGTTCTTCAGGGGACACCCGGGTGTGAGGGGGCTGTTCCAGAAGGTCGATGAGATCGTCGTCAACCCCGTCGTGCTCGGCGAATTGCGGGCCGGTTTCATCGCAGGCGAGCACCGTCGCAAGAACGAGCGTGACCTTGAACTCTTTCTGAGATCGCCGCGGGTCTCCGTCGCGCCTATCGACGAAGAAACCTCGGGGCGCTACGCGGCGGTTGCTCACGGCCTGCGTGTCGCAGGCACGCCTGTCCCAACCAACGATATCTGGATAGCTGCCTCGGCGATGCAACACGGATTGCGGGTGGTCACCACGGACCGACACTTCGCGAAGATCCCGCAGATCCTGTGCGAGATTCTGTCGATCGAGTAGGGCCCGGGGAGTTCTGGCGGCCCTTGCCAGCGCTGCGTTGCCCAAATCGGCGTTGTGCACCGGCGCCGTTGTTTCCACCGCGTATATTCCCGGACACATTTCGGTTTCGGAGATATCTCGGCCGGGCAAATTCTTTCTTGCTGGCGCAACCAGGACTTTTCTTGGAATTGCCGGATTGGCAACATCGCCGACATGAACACCGGCGATACCGCATGGCTCCTAGTTTCAACCGCGCTCGTCCTCCTCATGGTGCCTGGCCTGGCCCTGTTCTATGGCGGCCTGGTGCGACCCAAGAACGTGCTGTCGACCTACATGCACAGCTTCTTGGCCATGGGGTTGATCACCCTGCAGTGGGTGGCGTTCGGCTACTCGCTGGCTTTCGGGCCTGACCAGGGCGGGGTCATCGGCGGGCTGTCGTTCGCGTTCTTGCGTGGCGTGGGCCTGGAGCCACGGCCCGGCATGACGGTGCCGCACCTCCTGTTCATGGCCTATCAGATGATGTTTGCCATCATCACGCCGGCCTTGATCTCCGGCGCATTTGCCGAGCGCCTCAAGTTTTCGGCCTATGTTCTCTTCACCCTGCTGTGGGCCACATTTGTCTATGATCCGCTGGCCCACTGGCTGTGGGCCGACGGCGGCTGGCTGCAGAAGTTGGGCGCGCTGGATTTTGCCGGCGGCATCGTGGTGCATGTCAGCTCGGGCTTCTCGGCTCTGGTGTTTGCCCTGGTGCTGGGCAAACGCCTGGGCTACCCGCGCGAGCGCATCCTGCCTCACAACCTGACCATGGTTCTCCTGGGCGCGGGCCTGCTTTGGTTTGGCTGGTTCGGTTTCAACGGGGGCAGCGCCCTGGCTGCTTCGGGCGTGGCTGCGCTGGCTCTGGTGAACTCGCAACTCGCGGCGGCCATGGGTGGCATGGTGTGGTTGGTGGTGGACCTCGCTCGCTATGGCAAGGCGTCTGCCCTGGGCTTTGCATCGGGCTTCATCGCGGGCCTGGCCACGATCACTCCGGCCTCAGGCTTTGTCGGGCCGATGGGTGCGTTGGCCATCGGTGCTGCTGCGGGCTTGGCCTGCTATGGCGGGGTACTTCTCAAGGGCAAATTGGGCTACGACGACACCCTGGACGCGTTTGGGGTTCATGGAGTAGGCGGCGCAGTCGGCTCCATCCTGCTGGGTGTGTTCGCATTACGTGTCTGGAACCCGGGCGGCGCAGACGGTTTGCTGGCCGGCAACGCAGCCTTCTTGGGCAAGCAACTGCTCGCGGTGGCCGCGGGCATCGGCTATGCGGTCGTGGGCACATTCGTGTTGCTCAAGCTGGTCAACGCACTGGTGGGCTTGCGGGTCTCTGCCGAAGAAGAACACGACGGCCTGGACATCAACCTGCACGGCGAAGAGGGCTACAACATGGGCGTGGGCGTCGCGACGCGAGGCCGCGCCGAAGTGTTCGCCGAATCGGAGGACGGGTCCGAAGCAAAACTCGCCAAGCAGCCGGCGCCGATCGCGTAGCTTTTGCAGGACAGAGCCGGGGTTGGGGCGTGGCGATGTGCGCGCCGTCACTTTGCTCATCTGGATCCGGTTGACGGACGGGCCTAGATCGAACAACCTGGCCGCATGAGTTCTTCGGAGAATAGCGGGGGACCACCTCGCGAGAACCAGCCCTCCTCGGTTCCGGCCCCGGTCTCGGCTCCGGTTCCGTCGCCCGTCCCGGCCGCAGCGCCTGTCCCGGTCCGGGCGCCGGTCCCAGCCCCGGTTCCGGTCCCGGCGCACGCACCGGGTTCCGGCGCGGTCCGAGCGCCGCTTCCTGGCATGGGTTCGGGACCGGTCCCAGCCCCGTCGCGCGCGTCGGGTTCTGGCGCGGTCCGGGCGCCACTGCCGGCCATGGGTTCGTCGCCTGCGTCGGGTTCTGGCGCGGTCCGGGCGCCTGTCCCGACTCCAGCCTGGCTTCGGGCACCTGCTTCGGCCTCTGCGTCTGCCCCGGCCTCGGTTCCGGCTCCGGTTTCGCCTCCGGTTCCGGCCCCGGTTCCGGCTTCGGTTCCGGCACCGGCCGCCGAGTTGTCTACGGCCCCGTCTTCGGAACCGGTCCCGGCCGCGGAGCCGTCTACGGCGCCGGCCACGGAACCGGCCGCGGCATCGGAGCCGGCCCCGGCCCCGGCACCCGCTCCGGCCGTGGCGCCGGTGGAGGTTGTGCGCTACGTGCCCAACGAGGTTGACGTCCCACTTCGCGCACTTCTTGCTCTGTTCATCATCGGGTTCGGCGTGTGGGTCATCTTCGCTTGGGCAAAGTATGACAAGACCGCCGCGCAGACCGAGCAGGGCTGGCACAAGGGAACCCGGCAGCTGGTTGAATTGACCCTGGTTCGCGAGGACCACGACCGGCTGGCCTGTTCGTCGAACATGACTCTCGATGGATTGAACTGCGGGTACGACGCCGCCTCGCGGCCGCGCGTGCCTATGCCGGACGAGGCCCACGTCTTGCGGCCCTACTGCAACACCAAGAACGAGGTGCTGCTTGGGGCAGGGCTATGGGATTCCCCTGGCTTGCGTGGGGGGTTGCCAACTGAGCGCTTCACTGTCGTGTGCAACTACGACATCGTCGGCGTGATCAAGTCAGTGTCTACGCGTTGGGAGCCGAACGGCAAGTTCGATCCGACCAAGCAAAGTCTGCCGGTTGGGACGCTTACCGATTGCGTGATTCCGCAATGACCTCGCTCGCTGTCACGGCAAAGTTCGCGCGGTCGGCGCGGTCGGCCTGGCAGCGCGTGACCGCTGCCTGGGCGTCGGCGTCACCGACCGAACGGGCAACCACGGTCCTTCTCGGCATCATGATCGTGGGCGGGATCGTGCTGCGCGTCCGCGCCATCTGGTTTCCCCGAGACTTCACCTTTGATGAGCCTTTCTTCGTCCCGAATGCCCACAACTACCTGCTTGGCATCAAGGACAACAACGATCATCCGCCCCTGTTCAAGATGTTCATGTCCGTGGGGATCCTCCTGTTCGGATACGACTCCGCGGGATGGCGGTTCCCCGCCCTGTGCTTCGGCATCCTGTCCGTGCTGCTGGCCTACTGGCTCGGGAAGGCCTATTTCCGGACTGCGCGGGCCGGGTTGATGGCAGCGGCCTTTGTCGCGGCCGACGGGTTCTTCATCTCGTATTCCCGCGTGGGNNGCTTTGGTGCATGCTCGCCGCGGTCAGTGCGCGCACCTGGCGCGGGGTGCTGGTGACCGCTCTGCTGGTGGGGATTGCGGTCTCAGTCAAGTGGAGCGGCGTCTTCATTGTCATTCCGGCCGTCGTGACCATGCTCTTGCTTGGCCGCGTGCGGTTCTGGTCTCTACTTATCTTCGCGGTGGTTCCCGTGGTGCAGACTGCGGTTTGGCTGCTGGCGCTCCGGCTTTCCCACGAGCCCACTGACCTGGTGTCCCTGTGGCGTCTAGTCAAGGAGTTGGTGCTCCATCACGTCGAAATGAACCGCTCATCCAATCCGCTCAACTCGTCTTGGTACACCTGGCCGATTTTCTACCGCCCGGTGATTATCAAGAGCACCACGCACGGGGTATTTCGATACTACTCCTCCACCGTTGGCAACCCAGTCTTCTGGATTGCGGCTGACCTGTTTCTGGTGTGGTCGCTTATCCAGCTTGTCGCGCGCGCCACGGCCGGGGGCGGAGGCATTCGCGCTCGCCTGGCAAGGCTGAAAGATTTTCTCGTGGGCAAGCCGGTGGGCAAGCCGATCCTGCTGACGCTGCTGGGATGGGCTGCGCTGCTTGCTCCCTGGACGATTATTCGGAACAAGTTCTCGTTCACCCACTACTATCTGCCGTCCTATGGGTTTGCCTTGCTCATGCTGGGGGGGCTGGTGGCTTACTTTGAGCGCAAGCGGCCGAGGACGGTGTTGGTATTTGTCGGCTTGGCGCTGCTGGTGGCCATCTGTCTCGCGCCGGTCTGGGGCGAATTCTCGCTAAGAGAGCACACGGCGAGTCGCCTTCTGTTCCCGCCCACCTGGCGCCCGTAGCAGCAATCCTAGTTCTTGCGCAGGTAGAGGCTCATCGAACCGAAGCGCAGTGGGGACGCGTAGTGCTCAGATACAAGAGCCGCCAATCGGGGATAGTGGGCAATTTCAAAGTTGGGAACGGTTCCGTCAACGACAAGCTTGGGCGGGGCGCTGTCCAAGTCCTTCCAGAAGAGCCGCCAGGCTTCGGGGCGTTCCAGCGGGCGATTCATCTCTGGAGTCGCGCTGGCATGAACGTGCGCGGTTCCATAAATCCTGCCGGTCATGGGGTTGTTGTTCAAGAACCGCGTGGCAAAGACCCGACCACTGCGAAACGGAAGCATGGGTGAGCCCGCCCAAAGAAGAATCTCGTCTTGCGGGGTGGTGTTTCGGTGCACGTACTCGACCGCCCGATCGACGGCATCCTGGTCATCATTTCGGCGTGCCAGCAGCACGGAATTGGTCACGGCAAAACCGAGACACCAGAGCACCACCAGAGCCGGCAGGGCACGACGGAGGATGCGCAGGCGGTCGGCCGGCACGCGGGTCAGGCCCCAGGCGCCCAGCAGGCAAACAAAGGGTGCGACTTGCAGGAAGTAGTGACCGTAGAAACGGCCGCCAATTTGATAACCGACTAGGGCGCCGGCAAGCAAGACTAGCAGGAACCGGAGCCGGTTTTTCTCCTCGGCAGCGCTATCGCGCCCTGCTCTCAGGGCAAGCAGGGCGGCGACGATCATGGGTAGCTGACTGAGCACTGTGCCGAAAATGCGCGCGAGGCGTTTGCCAATTGCCACGCGGGCGCTTCCCAATTTCACGTAGAAAAGGTTGTCCGCCACGGTCCACAGCCAGAGATCGCCAAGCGCTCCATGGGCCGAGAAATACGCGACCGTGAGCAGGTAGGGAATCACGAAGCCGACTCCGAGAAGCAAGAGGCCAAGCAGGGCGCGCGGGGAGAAACGTAGCGAAATGGCGAGATAGAGCGCGATGCCGCCCAGGATGCAGACGGCGTGCGTCCGATACAAGCTGGCGACCGCGAGGAGAAGGCCCGCAGCGAACAGCGCCCCCGGGGACAGGCGAAGCCGCTCCCGGGCGAGGACCCAGAGCCCCGCGAGGGTAAACAGATTCGCATAGGTTTCGGTGTTGGTCGCGATCGAGTCCTGGTAGACCCCGCTGAGAATGGAGCCGGTGAACAAGAATGCGGCCAGCACGCCGGCCTGTTGGCCGAGGAGGTGGGTTCCGATGGAAAACATCAGCAGGATGGACGCGAAGTCCACCGCGATAGTCAGCAGCTTGACCGCGACCATATGGCCCGCACCGAACAGGCTGAACATCGCCGCGAAAGTGGCGTAGATGAGAGGAGGCTTGTTGTCCGCGGCCTCCGCATAGAGGACATGGCCGGCATTCATTTTCTGGGCGATGAGGGCGTAGGTGGTGTCGTCGCTGAGGAAGGTCCGCAAGAACACCGGCAGGGAACAAAGCACAACTGCAAGCAGGCATCCCACTAGCACACGACGTGGCGCCTGCGCAGACCAGGAGCCGGGTTGGGCCGATGCTGCGTTGGTGCCCAGCAAGCTTTTCGCCAGTTGAAACATCCGTCCAGACCGCCAGGTAGCCTAGCCCATCCCGACGGCGGCAAGCAATGTCATCGGTCAGACGCGAGGCTGCGGAGGATTTGCAGATAGCGCGGCAGCACGGCCGCGATGGAGTACGCCGCCTGTACCCGCTGGCGCGCGCGGCCGCCCACCTGGGCGCGCAGCTCGGGATCCTTGATGAGGCGCACGAGCTGCTCCTCCCAGTCAGCCTCGGTGTGAGGCAGGAAACCGTCGCTGCCGTCGGTGACCACCTCGCAGTTGGCCCCCACCGGCGAGGCCAGAGCAGGCCGGGCAAGGGCCATATACTGAATTAGCTTGAAGGCGCACTTGCCCCGCTCGTGCGGGCCGTCGGGCAGCGGCATCACGCCTACGTCAAGTCGAGCCAGATCCTCGATCTCACTTTCGAGGCGCCAGGGCACGAACTCGGGCTGCAGGTCAGCTAGCTCCGAGGGTGGCCGCCGGTCGGAGATGACCAGGAAGCGGGCGCCGGTGCGGCGCAGGGCGCGTGCGATGGGCTTGCAGGCCAAGGCCAGGTGCCGATAGTTGCACGACATCCCGGTCCAGCCCACGACGACCTGGCGGTCGCGGGTTTTTCGGGCTGGCGGCACGGACCAGCGATCGGTGTCCACCGCGGTGGGGACGATAGTGGTCTTCTCCGGCGCTTCCGCGGTTTCGGCGAGAAAGCGGTTGCCCGCCACCACGTGGTCCACTAGCGCGACGGTGCGGCGCAACTTTTCGCGCCCACCCCAGTTGAGGTAGATGGCGTCGTCGAAATCGAACACTGACTTGCGCCCGCGCGCCGCTAGCTTTTCCAGAAACACCGTGGGTAGCTCGATCATGGGGCGCTGGAAGAACACGACATCGCTCGGCCGCAGATTGCGAAGCTGCGCCAGCCGGACCAGGACGACAAAGGGCACCAGAGGCCGGCGCCACGGGCCGACGGGGAAGCCAGGCAGCCAGTCGCCGTACACGCTGGGCACCGGGATGCGCAGGGCGCAATCCAGGCCCGTCGCGCCGAGCGCCCGCGCCACCGCCATCCCCCGGAATCGCGCCGCCGGGACGCGCTGGCCTTGCAGAAAAAAAACGACTCGCATCGCGTACGATCTTGATCGTCTCTGGCTAATGGCGCAATCATGGATAACCATGAAATACTTGCTGAAGCTAGCCCTATTTATGACCTTCTGCCTGGGCGCTGCGGCGGGTGCTCCGGAGCGCGGGGCGTTGGCGCAGGAGCAGACCGCTGCAGACCCCGAACTGCAGGCAGCCAAGGCCCAATTCGAGGAGGCCCAGATCCTCTACTTGCGGGAGCAGTGGGACGACGCTGCGGCCAAGTTCCTGTCGGCCTACGAGAGAAAGCCGTTCAGCTCGTTTCTCTTCAACGCCGCGGTTGCGTTCGAGAAGGCCCAAAAACTGGACCGCGCCGTCGATCTCTTCCAACGCTATCTCGACAAGGATCCGCAAGCCCGCGATGCCGCCGAGGTCAAAACGCGCATCGAAAGCCTGAAGGCGCTGCTTGCGCCACCGCCTCCGGTAGCGCAAAAGACCGAGAACGCGCCTGCGCCTGCGGCGGTACTGCCCACTATCGGCCCCAAGGGTTTGGTGATCATCGAGTCCAAGCCGACCGGCGCCACTATCTACCTCAATGACAAGTCCAAAGGGACGTTCGCCACCACCCCGTGGCAGGGCTCGCTGGAGCCGAAGCCGGTGAAGTTGCTCTTTGAAGCCAAGGGGTTCAAGCCGGAAGAGCGAGAGATCAGCCCACGCACCGACAAAGTGGTAGAGCTCTACATCGCGCTATCCGAACAGCACTTCCTGGGGTGGATCGAGGTCATCGCCAACGTGCCCGGCGCCGACGTGTTCATCGATCGACAGGACATCGGCGCCATCGGCAAGACGCCATACACGGGACACCTGAAGCCGGGCAAGCACACCGTGTGGGTAGCGAGGTCTGGGTACCAGACCGGTCAGAAGGAGATCGTCGTCGAGCCGGGTACCGCAACCACGCACACGATTACGCTTGAGACCGTCGAGTACGCCGTGCTCAAGGCGGGTGGCGTGGATAGTCAAGGCGCGCGTCTCATGGTGGATGGAACTGTGGCCTGCGCCATGCCCTGCGAGCATCAGCTCAAGCCGGGCGAACATCAGATTGTCGTTCAGAAGGAAGGGATGGAGGCATACAAGGACAAGCTAGTGGTCGGCCGCGCGGATGAGACGATGCTGGATCTGAAGTTTTCGCCCAAGCCCCCCAGGATGAAGGCATGGACCTATGCCGTCCTCTCGGCCTTGTCGTTCGGCGGCGGCATCTACTTGGGCGTGAAGGGCGGCGAAATCAAGGACCAGATCGACAGCGACGTAGCGAACCCTGCCAAGCTCACCAACAGCAACGATTCGCGCCGGAACACCGGGAAGTGGTACTACATTGGCGCCGACATGGCGCTCGGAGTGGGGGCGCTGACCGGGCTGTTGTCGCTGTGGAATTTCCTCGAATCGGGGCCACCCAGCACGGCCAACGTCAAGAAGGTCAACCTGGCCGGGCCCGAGCCGAAACAGGTAAGCCTGGTGCCCTTCGGATTGCCAGGCGGCGCTGGGCTTTCTGCCACGGGGAGGTTCTAAGATGCGACGGACAATGCTTGCGTCCTCTGTCCTGGCGCTCGCGGGCGGTTGCATGCCCGGCGATTTCGGTGCCGCACTCGACAAGGCACCGGTGCAGGTCATGGGCGCGCCCGACGGCTTCGGGTCTAGCGCGGACCTCACTCTTTTGCCCCTGCCCCCACCTGCGGACCCCAACCGACCCAACCTGGCGGCACGTCTGCTCTTCGCGGGAACCGACGCTGCAAGCGTGGCCCTGGCGGATTTTGACGGCGATGGTAAGCCCCAGGTTCAGGCTGTGAGCGGCGACAAGTTCGACACCCTCCTGGGCCTGGATCCCAGCCAGCCCGGACAGGGCATCTCCAGCGCGGCCCGGCTGATCGGTTCGACCGCAGTAGGCAGTGCCGCGGCCGAAATCATTGTGCTCGGCATGCCGAATCTCGGCTCCTCACTCGGGCAAGGGACGGTTGCGTTCCTCACGCTGGGCGTGGATGCCAGCGGTAACGCGGACTTCGAGAGTGCCGGCAACCTGCGATACGGATTGTCCACTGAAAGCCAGTTTGGCTTGGTAGTTGCTAGCGGGCGAGTGACCCAGGCTGCAGCCGATGAGGCGATTGTGGTGTCCGACAGTGGGGTTCACGTGCTGGGCTTCCCCACCGGCGACGTGGTTTCGAATGCCAGTTGCGCTCTCGTCACGCCGGGGCCCCAGAATATCTACCGGTCGCTCGCGGTTGGGAATTTTCTGCTTGACTCCGACGGCGGCACTAGACAGGAAATCGCCGTCGGACTGGCAAACACCGGAGGGACCGCACCCGGACGCGTGGTCATCCTCCAGTACAACGCGGGCGCCGTCGGGCTGTCTTGCCCGATCGAGCTATCGGTTCCCGGCGGCAATTCGCCTGGATTCGGCACGGCGCTGGCGGTGGTGCCGCACCTGAACGGGGATGGCATGGCCGATCTGGTTGTTGGCGCGCCGCCTGATCATGCATATCTTTTCCACAGCCCCCTCAACGGCACCACGTTGACCAACACGTTCACCCGTAGCGACCCCAGCTTGCAGTTCGGACAGCGGCTGGCGCTGGTTCACATCGAGGCCGACGGCACGCAGCAGGGGATTGCAATCACCGCCTTGCAGGCCAACCTGGGCAGCACCAAGAACGCCGAGCAGGTGCTTGTGTACAAGCTCAATGGCGACGGCATAACCCCGGTCGCCGTCGTCGACGACAGTGCCCTGACTGTCACTGGCAACACGGACTTCGGCCTGGCCGAACTGGAGTTCAACAGCAGCCTCGCCTGCGCCAAGGGCCAGGTCGCGCGCGTCCTGGTGGCGGGCGCCGACGCGGGCATTTTCACGTTCTTCCGCTTGGCAGGCCCGGTTGCCCCGACGACGGTCCTCGCGCCTGACCCGCGCTGCTTCGCCCAGAAATGAGGGCTAGACCCAGTCACGATCGCGCGCGGTGGAGACCAGCAACGTTGCCAGCCCCGAAATAAAAGCGGGATGGTAGCCCACGGCCCGCGCTCGGGCGAAGCTGATGATCCCTCGCGCCGCGGCCCGCTCGCGGTACAGGATATCGATTTCCTGCAGCGTCTCCAGATGCTCGCCGGTGAAGGAAACCGGAACCAGGACCACGGCTCGGTGGCCCGCGGCAGCCAGGGCGTCGAGCGCCTCTTCCGTGGTGGGCGCAAGCCAGCGCTGCCGGCCCACACGGCTTTGAAAGGCGAGTTGCGATCGGCTCTCCAGACCGAGCCGCCGGGTGACCGCGGCCACAGTCGAGCGGACATCGTCAAGATAGGGATCGCCGCGGCGGATGTAGTCTACCGGGAGGCCATGCGCGGAAAACAGCACCGGGGCCGTCGCACGCTCCAGCTCTGGCAGTTGCCCCAAGGCCTCGGTTATGCGGTCGCACAGGGCCTCGATGTAGCCTGGGGCAGTGGCGTATCCCTCGACGCGCGCCGTGGCGATGCCTGCTAAGGCGGCTTCAATGGTGCGGAACGCTGATCCGCTGGTCGTTCTCGATCGATGGGGATAAAGCGGCAAGAGCAGCGCCCGTGTGATGCCGTCGGCTCGCATGGCCGCTGCAGTTTCGGCGGGAAAGGGGTGCCAGTAGCTCATGGCCAGGTACGGCTGAGCCGCTACGCCCGCCGCGGCCATGGCTCTGATCACCGCCTGCACCTGAGCCAGTGATTCATCACGGATGGGTGACCGCCCGCCGATCTGGGCGTACGCGGACCGCGAGAAAGCGGCCCGGCGGTGCGCGATGAGGCGCGCCAACAGCGGCTGCACAGGCCGCGCCCACCAGCCTAACTGGATGAGGTCGGGATCGGCGAACAGGTTGCGCAAGAACGGCTCCACCGCCGCCAGCGAATCCGGGCCTCCCAGGTTGAGGGCAACGACGCCAAGCACCTTTTCATCCTGTGCGTCTACTCGCCCCGCACGGCGCGGACCAGGGCTTCGACATTCTCGACGGGGGTGTCCGGATAGATACCGTGCCCCAGGTTGAAGATGTGACCGCGGCCTGCCCCGCGGCGGACCACGTCGGCGGCCTGGCGTGCAATCCGCTCAACCGGGCCCAGGAGAACCGCCGGATCGAGGTTGCCTTGCACGGCCGCATGCGCCGCGCCTCCCAGCGCGAGCCGTGCCCGCGCCTGGTCGAGAGGCAGGCGCCAATCGATCCCGTACACGTCGGCACCCACGCCCGCGATGCGTTCCAGAATGGTCGTTGCTCCGTTGGGAAAATAGATGACGGGCACGCCGCTCGCCTTGACCGCCGCCACCAGGCTCGCGGTCGGTTCGGCCACAAACTCGTCCCATTCCTCGGGAGAGACCACCCCGAGCCACGAGTCGAAGATCTGGATGGCCTGAGCGCCTGCCGCCACCTGAGCCAGGAGATAGGCGCGGGTGGCACTTTCGATCAGCTCCAAAAGGCGGTGGGCCGTGTCCGGATCCCGATAGAAAAGCTTCTTGGTCTCAACGAAGCGCTGCGAGGTCCTGCCCTCGATGGCGTAGGTCGCGGTGGTGAACGGCGCGCCTGCGAATCCAATGAGCGGCGTCTCGCCGAGCTGCGGGCGCAGCAGCCGGATGGCTTCCAGGACGAATGGCGTGCGTTCCCAAGGATCGAAGGGCGCCAGCCGGGCCAGGTCGGCGGCGCTCCGCACCGGTGGCGCGAGGGTGGGACCGTCTTCGCTGAAGCTAACCGCCTGCCCCATGGCTTGCAGGGGTATGAGGAGGTCGGAGAACACAATCGCTGCGTCGAAGGCAAAGCGCCGGATGGGCTGCATGGTCACCTCGGCGGCCAGTCGCGGCGTCTTGCACAGTTCGAGGAAGGTGACGTTCTGGCGGACCTCCCGGTATTCCGGGAGGTAGCGGCCAGCCTGGCGCATCAACCAGAGGGGCGGCCGCGGCGTGGGTTCGCCGCGGCAGGCATCGAGGAACAAGGAACCCATGGCGCAGTTTTACCACTTGTGCCCAAAAGACCGATGCTAAGTTCCAACCCATGACAGAGGCGATCCGCATCCACAACACGGGCGGTCCGGAAGTGATGTCGTGGGAAGCGGTCAGCTTGGCTGCGCCAGGTCCGGGCGAGGCCCTGGTCCGCCATCGCTACGTGGGCGTGAACTTCATCGACATCTATCACCGCCGGGGCGTGTACAAACTGCCCCTTCCCAGCGGGCTCGGCAGCGAGGCCGCTGGTGTGGTGGAGGCGGTTGGCCCAGGGGTCAGCGAGCTGCGGGTGGGAGATCGGGTTGCCTGTGCCACAGGGCCAGTCGGGGCATACGCTGAGGCGCGCGTGCTGCCCGCCGAGCGCCTAGTGCGCTTGCCCGACGACATCGACGATCGCACCGCTGCTTGCATCATGCTGAAGGGTCTCACGGCTCAGTATCTCTTGTTGCAGACAACGCGGGTGGAGGCCGGGGACACCATCGTGGTGCACGCCGCGGCTGGCGGGGTAGGGCAGATCGCCTGCCAGTGGGCCAAGCATCTGGGGGCCACCGTGGTAGGCACGGTGGGCAGCGACGAGAAGGCAGCGTTGGCTCGTGCCAACGGCTGCGACCATGTCATCGTGTACACGCGTGAGGACATCGTCGAGTGCGTGCGCCAGATCACCGGGGGACACGGGGTGCGCGTGGTCTACGACGGCGTGGGCAAGGATACCTTTGCCGGATCGCTGGATTGTCTGCAGCCGCGCGGCCTCCTGGTCGCGTTCGGTCAGTCCTCGGGGCTGGTTCCCCCCTTCGATATCACTGCCCTGGGGGTCAAGGGATCGCTGTATCTGACCCGCCCAACCCTGAGCACCTACGCCGCAACCCCCGAGGCCTTGCGGCGAATGGCCGGAGATCTCTTCCGGGTCGTGCGCTCAGGCGCCGTGCGCATCCAGACGCCGCTGCAGTTTCCCCTGCGCGAAGCCGCTGCAGCTCATGCTGCCATCGAGGCACGCAGGACAACTGGCTCCGTCGTGCTCGTGGCATAATTCAAGTAACACTTGAATTATTCGTCATAACCAGGTGTATTGCCGAAGGATTATCCTCGTCGGCCGCAGACGCTACACTTGTTGTCGCTGCCTACTACGCCGATGCAAGCCTCGTCAGGGCAGAGCCGTCGGTTGGGGTTGAAGGCTTCCTCAGCTTCGGCCGCCACTTCCGAACCAGCCTCGTGGTTGGGCTCACCACGCGATTCTGGCTCGGGGGTGGGCAAGGCAGGCAGGTCCGCGGCTGGTGCCACCCCGGTTCCGCCTGAGCCGAGCGTGCCGCAAACTGTGCACTTCCCGTCAGTCCCTATGAGGCCGATGCAAGAGCCGTCCGGGCAGAGCCGCCGTCGGCTGGGGTCGAAGGTCGTGTTGCTATCCTGTTTCATCGACATGACGCGCGAGCGGTTGATTGAATCGGGGAGTACACCAAGGCATATAGTGGCGCCACTCAGATGTCCACAGTTCCTCATGCTCCTGGCCAATTCGGTCCCTACGGAGGTCGCTACGTCTCCGAGACCTTGATGCCTGCTCTCGAAGAGCTGACCGCAGCATGGGAGCGTTTTTCGCGTGACCCGACCTTTCGCGCCGAATTGGACCGGTTGCTGCGCGATTATGTCGGCCGGCCCACGCCGCTCACCGAGGCGGCGCGGCTGGCCGACCATCTGGCAAGGGCCGAGGGCCGCCGCTTGCGCGTGTTTCTCAAGCGCGAGGATCTTTGCCACACCGGCTCGCACAAGTTGAACAACTGCGTGGGCCAGATTTTGCTGGCCCAGCGCCTTGGCAAGAAGCGCATCATCGCCGAGACCGGGGCTGGCCAGCACGGCGTGGCCACCGCCACGGTGGCCGCCTTGTTTGGAATCCCATGCGAGATCTACATGGGCTCGGTCGATGTGGAGCGCCAGTCGCTCAACGTGTTTCGCATGCAGTTGCTGGGGGCCAAAGTCCACGCGGTCAAGGACGGCACCGCGACCCTGAAAGACGCCATGAACGAAGCCATGCGTGACTGGGTGACCAACGTAGGGACAACCCACTACGTGCTAGGAACCGTCGCTGGCCCGCATCCCTATCCGACCATGGTGGGTGAATTGCAGTCGGTGATTGGGCGCGAGGCGCGCGCCCAGATCCAGTCGGCCACCGGCCGGCTAGCCGACGCATGTCTGGCTTGCGTCGGCGGCGGCTCCAACGCCATGGGCCTGTTCCGCGGATTCCTCGACGATCCCGGGGTGCAGCTTTTTGGCGTGGAGGCGGCGGGCGAGGGCCTGGACACCACTCACCACGCGGCCACCCTGGGCAAGGGCCGGCCGGGCGTATTGCACGGCGCGCGCTCCTACGTGCTGTGCGACGACGACGGCCAGATATCCGAGGCCCATTCCATCTCGGCCGGCCTCGACTACCCCGGGGTCGGGCCTGAGCACAGTTACCTGCGCGACAGCGGACGCGCCAAGTACCTGGCTGCGACGGATCGGGAGGCTCTGGCCGCGTGTCGTCTGCTGGCCCGTTGCGAGGGCATCATCCCCGCCCTGGAGAGCGCACACGCAGTGGCAGGACTGCCACGCGTGGCCGAGCAACTCCCCGACGGGGCCAGCGTGATCATCAACATCTCGGGCCGTGGCGACAAGGACATGGGCACCATCGCCAAGTACTTCGGCGCGGAGGTGTCGTCATGACGAACCCGCCGGGCTCGCCTTTCCCCTCGCGGATAGCTGGAGCTTTTGCCAAGGCTCGCTCGCAAGGCCGCAAGGCGCTGGTCCTCTACCTCACCGGCTGCGACCCCGACTTCGAGACCAGTCGTCGTCTCTTGTTGGCCGCAGCGCGAGCCGGAGCGGATGTGCTTGAACTGGGCGTGCCGTGGAGCGACCCATCGGCTGACGGGCCGGCCATTCAGGCAGCGATGCGCAGGGCCCTGGCTGCGGGAGGGGGGATGGGCACGGCCCTCGATCTCTGCCGGGCGGTGCGCGCGGACAATGCGGACGTTGCGGTCGTGCTCTTCGGCTACGCCAACCCGATCTTCGTGCGCGGCGCTGCGAAGTTTGCCGCCCAAGCCAAGCAGGCTGGCGCCGACGGTGCGTTGTGTGTGGACTGGCCTGCCGACGAGGATCCCGAACTGGCCCAGGCGCTTTCTCAGCAAGGCCTCGATTTGGTTCCGCTCATCGCGCCCACCTCCACGCCCGAGCGGGTGAAGGCGATAGCCGCCGTCGCGGGCGGTTTTCTCTACTACGTCTCGCTGACCGGCATCACGGGCAGCCAACTGCCCAACTTGGATGAAACCTCCGCACGCGTGCGACAGGTGCGCGAACTGTCCGGCGGGCGCCTGCCGGTCGCCGTGGGATTTGGGATTGCCACGCCGGCAGACGCGCGGGCGGTGGCCGGGTTCGCCGATGGTGTGGTAGTGGGCAGCGCCGCAGTCCGGGTGATCGAGCGAGCCGTGGCCGCGGGTCGCGATCCGGTACCGGAGTTGGAGGCATTTGTCGGCGAACTGCGCGCGGCGCTGGGCTAGCACCGCCTCTCGAAGATCCATCCAACTCGCGCCGTCGAACATCGTCACCAGCTTGGCGACGGTTTTCTTTGACCAGTCGGACCCATTACCCTTATAGTCGGGCTCTTTCGCGACGACTAACCAAGGAGAAACCGATGCTTACTCGGGTTGGACTTACCGTAGCCGCCTGTCTCTTGCTTGCCCAAACCGCAATCGCCCAGCAGGCGGCACCGCCGCCACCGCAGCCGGAGTACGCGCAGCCGCAGCAGTACGCGCAGCCGCAGCAGTACGCGCAGCCGCAGCAGTACGCGCAGCCGCAGTACCCGCCGCAGCCGAGCATGGCGCCCCCAGGTGCGCCCCCCTACGACAGGCGTACCGACGACTACCGACGACGACAGGAAGAGGGGGTTACGGCCTTCAACTCGGTGTTCGCAGAGGCGCTCGGCGTTGGCGGCCTGTACTCCATCAACTACGAGCGTCGGTTCGGGCAGTCCGGGTGGGCCGGAAGGATCGGGTTTTCCTACATCTCCCTCGGTGCTTCCGAAGGTGGCGGGAGCGTTAGTCTTCTCACCTTCCCGATCACCCTCAGCTACCTCGGAATCGGCGACTACTACAACAAGTTCGAGATCGGAGCGGGCGGCATGATCGCGCGTGCCAGCGCCTCGGCCGGGGGCGTCGGCTCGTCCTACGCGAGCGCGAGCGGGATCGGGGGGGCGGGCACTGTGCTCTTCGGGTATCGCTACCAGTCTGACGGCGGTGGGTTCCAGTTCCGCGCCGGGATCTCGCCCTTGTTCGGGCCCGGCGGAGTGTTGCCCTGGGGTTACATCAGCTTCGGCGGCGCGTTCTGACCCTGACCAAGAGGCGGTGGAGTCGTCTTTCCCAGACGATTCTCGACGGTCGCCAGATCAAAAACGCGCGTCCAGCGGACCCACGCGGGTGCGCAGGTCGGTGACGCTCCCGGGATCCACCAGCGGCTGCATGCGGGTGAGGATCTCACGCTTGAGCAGGGTGATCTGGTGGGCCAGGGCTGAGCTCGACACGCGCACAAAGAGCGTGCCCTCATGCAGACTCTCGGCCCTGGTGTGCTGGCGCAAGGGACCTCCCACCGCTTGCTCGTAGGCGGCGAAGATACGGTGCTCGCGGGCTCGGTGCTCACCGCCGATGCTCGCCACCACGGCCGACATCAAAGATGCCGCAGTCTCGGGTTCGGCGTTCCGGCGTCGCGGCCGCGTTGCAGATCTCACAGCCGAAAAGGTACTGCCGCCAGGGTTCGCTTGGCAACATGACATCCGTGAAAACGTGCCCCAGCGACGCCCCTTGCTATCATCAGGCGATGATCCGAGATGCCGTCTCTACTTCATGTGCCCCGCGAGCGATCGGCCCCTATTCCCAGGCGGTAGTCGTGGCCGGCGCTCGCTGGATCTACTGTTCGGGCCAGATCCCGCTCGACCCACAAACCGGTGAGTTGGTGGGCGGCGGCGACGTTGAAAAGGAAACCCACCGCGTGATGCAGAATCTGGCAGCGGTGCTCAAGGCTGCCGGCGTGTCACTAGACGCCGTGGTCAAGACGACCATCTATCTGACCGACCTCGGGAACTTCGCTGCCGTGAACCAGGCGTACGCCACATACTTCGGAAACACGCCGCCCGCCCGTGCCACCGTGCAGGTCGCAGCCTTGCCCAAGGGAGCGCAGGTCGAAATCGATGCTGTGGCTGTGGCAGCCTGACCTCGGTGCGGCGCCGAATCGAGGCTATGGGGCCTTCGCCACGAAACCGGAGCGTATGCAACGTGTGCAGACGCGCACCCGCTTTCGCGAGCCGCCGATCGTGATATGCACGTTCTGCAGATTCGGCCGCTGCTGGCTCTTGGTCCTGATATTCGAGTGGCTAACGTTGTTGGCCACTTTCCTTTGTTTGCCGCAAATTGCACACTGCGCAGGCATGGGTTCTCCGGAAGGGCGTACCATTAGCACCGACTGATGCGCTCCGCAAGCACTCACAGAAACTCCCTGGTTGTGGCGGCGCTCATTCTCGCGGCCGGCCATGGGCTGGCCTGTCGAGGATCCAAGTCAAGGCGCGATGCGGCGGTTGATGCGAAGCGGGCGGCGAAGGTGCTCCCGCCCGTCGACCTGGTCGGCGTGGTGCAGGATAGCGGAGGTGCGCCCCTGCCGGATGCCCTGGTCATCGCTTGGCCCAAGGACAAGGGCGCCGATTCTGTGGTGCAAGCGCGCTCGAATTCCGATGGGCGCTTCGTGCTGGCTCGCCTGCGGCCGGGGACATGGACGCTGCTGGCTGAGGCAGCCGGTTTCGGCACGCTGGAAATCGACCGAGCCGTGCCAGACGTCGAATCGCTCGTCCTGGCTCTTGACGGGCAGGGGCGCAGCCTGGGCGGCATTGTGCTCAGACCTCCGAGCAGCCCCGAACCCGGGGCGAATGTGGTGCTCGGCGGGCCGAGCCTGCGCTGGTCGCGTGAGACGGTGGCAGACGCGCATGGTGTGTTCAGCTTCGCGGGTTTGGGTCTGGGCCGGTTTTCCATCCGCGCCGCGCATGGCACGCTGGTGTCAGCGACAGCGAGTCAGGTGATTGAGGAGGGCACAAGCCACCTGGCGCCAGTGCGGTTGCTGCTGGCTTCGGGCGCCTTTGTTGAAGGTCGTGTGCGCGATGACATGGGCCGGAACCTTCCCGGGACCACGGTGGATGTGTTGACCATGCCATCCGATGACTTGCCCGTGACCTGCCAGTCGGACCAGGAAGGCAAGTTCACCGTCGGGCCGATGCGGCCCGGTCGCTACCAGGTTGTCGCCCGACTGGAAGGCTACGTTCTCTTGGATGCGCCAGAGCTTCTGCTCAGCACCGGCAGCACGGCTTTTGCAGCCCTCAGACTCGCGCGCGGGGCACTCGTCGCGGGCCGTGTGCTCGACGAGGATGGCTCGCCAATGGGCGCAGTGCCAGTGTCCGTGGTCGGACTCGTCGGCGGCCGGGACGAGGTGATCGTCCTGCCAGGTGCCTTGCCCACGGCGGCCGAGGCGGCGGAGCTGCCTTTGGGCTCAGTGGCGCGCCCGGGGAGCATTCGCACGGCGCTTTCCGATGCGCAGGGACGTTTCGAGTTGAGGGGACTGGCCCCGGGACGCTCGCGTCTTGAGGTCTCACCGGCTGACAAGCTGCCCTTGCGACGTGAGCCACTGCTGCTCGCGCCGGGCGATGCCCGAGATCTCGGCGATCTCGTCGTGCCAACCGGGGTTCTGCTTTCGGGCCGCGTTCTGGACCAGGACGGTCAGGTTCTGCCGGGCGCGGAGGTGGAAGCGCGCGCTGCCGGGAAGCCGGCTCGCCCCCCAAGCCGGGTCACATCCGACCCGCAAGGCCGGTTCTTCATTCGTGTGCCGGTGGGCGAATATGCCCTGGCCGCGAAGGCCAAGGACCATGCTCTTCAGGCCATCCCCATGGTGCGCGCCGTGGGGCGCCCGGATTCCTTGGAATTCAGACTTGCGCCCCACGCGGCTAGCGCCGACGGAGGAGTGCCAGGGCCAGCGCGAGGAGCACCAGCACGCCGGAGATAGGGACACCTCGGGGGTGGGTCGCGTATGAACAGCCCCCGCTTCCTGATGTCGACCCAGATCCCGACGGCGCTAGGCACACGAAGTTGGGGTCGTAGGTATAGATGTCGCACGCGGCTTGCATGTCATCGGGCGACAAGCTGCGCAGCCCAACTTCTGCGCTAGGTGAATCAACCGAGACGTACATCGTGGCACCCGTGACGATGTCGGGCAGGTTGGTCGAGCTGCAATCGGGCACGGGGTTGCCATTGTTGTCCACAGGCCACAAGCCGTCGGAAGATGTCCCTGGGGTGAAGCAGGTGTGATCCAGGCCGATGACATGCCCAAACTCGTGGGTAATCGTGCCCTGGAAGTCTTGGGTGTTGTTGGGCACAAACTGTTCGGGATGGCCCACGAAGTCGCCCCACGTGAAGTCGGTGGCATTCACTTCCAGGTCGGCGTCCAAGATTTCGCCGGTGTTCTTGAGCTGGAATACGGTAGTGATGGCCAGGGCGCTGTCGTCATAGCAGATTGGTTCGTTGGGATCGGTGGGTGGGGGATCGCGGCACCATCCGTTTTTGCGGAAGATCAGGCGATTGTGGTAGTCCATGCCCACCGGACCCGCAACAGCAGGGACCGACTCCACGGTGAAGATTACGTTGGTACATCGGACCCCATCGAGCGAGGATTGACTCCAGGCCGCGCCCGCTTGCGTGGCCGCATCGAAATATCCCGCAGCATCCAGCTCGAGCGGAGGAGAGCCCAGGGAGAATTCCATGGTCACGCAAGGGGCTTTCCATGCGGTTGGCACGCCCGCGCTGGTCGTAGTACGGACGTAGGCCGCGGCAGGCATGGGCAGGGCTGCTATACCTGCCACGGTCATCACCAGGCTGGTTCGAGTTCTCATAGGAGGTGTTCCGGGTTTCCTACGGACTGACCAGCGCGCGCACACGCTGGCGAAGCTCATCCAATCGCATGGCAGGCTCAGGCGACGCCGGTTGCAGGCGTCCCTGGGAATCGCGGCGTACGACCGCGGAGTGTTCCGCGACTTCGGCCACCCAGCCCTTGACCGTGTCGTCCCAATGCAGAGGGCGCTTGCCCTGGCTCATTCCCACCACGCGGGGCGCGCCCTGGCCGGCGAGAAAGAGCACCGCCTTCTCGCCGGGCGCAAAGCTGGGCATGCCATGGACGCGCATTTCGATATCGCCCACGGTGCCACCCGGCTGAACGATGACCACGCGCTGGTCAGGGAAAACCGACCCCTTCCAAGTTTCCTCGACCTTGATCTCGATGCGGGTGTGAATGTTTCGGCCAGAGGAATCCCATTCGCTGATTGTCGATACGACCTGGGCAACGACGATGCGATCCGCGCTTGCGGTCAACTCAGCTAGATCCAGTGCCTGGACCAGCGAGCCCGCCGCCAGGGATGGCAGAAGCAGCGCCGCAAGGCCCAGGGCAACGCTTCGCAAGGGGCTCATGGCTACAAGAGTAGCACTACAACCCCGGCCGAGTCGCGGGCTCCTTGTCGATCCTGCGCAACGCCGGCTTGGTTCCGCGGGCTGCAGCAAGCTCCGCAGCCGTCAGACGGCCACTGCGTTTCATCATCGCGAGCAGATCATGAAGTCTCTGCAGCCAACCGTCGTCCACATGTCCATCACGAAAACGCCGCGCCAGCACGTGCGGGTTGGGCGCCAGCGCCGCCAAGTAGGCGGACTCGATCGGGCGGAGCTGGTTGAGTTCCTTGCCAAAGTAGGCGCGCGCGGCTTGGCGCACACCGCGAATTCCTGGGCCGAGGTCGATTACATTCAAGTAAAGCTCGAGGATGCGTTCCTTGCCAAGGAGGTTGTGTAGACGCCACGCCAGCACGGTTTCCTCCAGCTTTCGGGCCAGGGTTCGGTGGGGAGTCAAGAACAGATTCTTGGCCAGTTGCTGGGTGATGGTGCTGGCCCCGCGTCCAAAGCTGCCGGTTTCGAAATCTTGCACCAAAGCATGGCGAATCGTTTCGATGTCGAAGCCATCGTGAGCAAAGAAGCGGCTGTCTTCAGAGGTGAGAAAAGCCGCCGGCAGGTGCCTGGGCATCTCGGCCAGTGGGGCAAAATCAGGGTGGTACTTGCCCAGGGGGAGGCGTGGCGCCAAGGGGCCGGTTGGTGTCCCCCGCACAAGGGCCGGGGTCAAGCTGGCCAGCACCTGCGGTTCAGTCTTGACCGTGCAGCGCGGGTTCACCCGGACGTCCAGCGCCAGAGTTTCCCAGGCCGCGGCGTCGAAAGAAAGGGCGACGGAAACCCCCAGCTTGCCGCCCAAAACTAGCCCCTCCAATGCCTGCTGCACAGGTTGTGCTTGTGCAGCTAGCAAGGCGGCGCAAGCCAATGGCGCTGCGGGCGGTGTGCTGACGGTGATCTCACCCCGGGGCGTTCCCAGCAACTCGGCCCAGCCCTTGACGTTCAGTTGTGCGCCGAACGCACGCACCTCTGCTGCTTCGATGTCCACCCTGCCGGTCGCGCTTGTCCCTTGGCCGCTCGCGTGGATCTCCATCCCGACATCGCGCCAGGGCATCCGGTCAACCGCCGGATGGTGCACCTGCAGCCCGCGAAACTGGCTGTCCACCTGAAAGGCAACGCCCATTCGCTCCATGTCGAAGGACGCCACGATGTGCAGGTCGGCACGCGCTTCATCTAGTCCCAGCCCGCGCGGCTCCGCGATGACGTCAAGCGCACGCAGGGGCCACTCGTGTGCTTCGATTTGTAGGTCGGCCACATCACCTGCGGTCCGGCAAGAGATGTGCAGGCCTGAGGATGCGCCATCTGAGTCATCCGTGCGCAGGTCGACAGACACTCCCTGCCCGGCGAAGCGTGCCTCGACCGTGGCGCCTTCTGCGAGAATGCCCCCGCCGGGGATCAGCAAGCTGGCTCGCCGACCTGTCGCAGTCACCGGCATGCCCCGCCCGCCCTCTAGCGCGACCTCAGGCAAGCGCAGGGTCGCGGCTGCACCAACCTCAAGCACAAGATCTCTCAGCAGCGCAGATTCCTTGCCTTGGGGTGAGTGCTGAAAGCTGGCATCGGGCGTGCGAAAAGCGACCCGCAGTCCGCCCGGCAGAACCACCGCGCCGTGAACCCGCGCCCTTCGGACTGAAAAGGCAAGCGGCGCTTCGCGCGAAAGTCGGTGACCGCCCGACGCGGGGGATGGGGCCGCAGCCGACGGCCGGACGGAAAAATTGTCGGCGGTCGCCGTGCGCAGGTATTCGACGTCGAGACCATCCGCCATCACTTCGGCAGGATCCCAAAACCCGCGTTCCGGGCCGCCCAGGCGCACCACGATGCGTTCGGCGCGCAGCACCGGCTCTGAGTCGAACGGGGGCGCCCCGAAAACCTCCACTCCATGCGCGACCAGGGTGTGCAACCCGCCTATGCCGAGGCTTTCCACCCGCACGTGACGCCCGATCGCCTGTTCCAGGCGCAGGCAAAACCACGGCACAATGCCCTTGTTCCACAGTGCGATGCCGACAGGCACCAGGACCAAGGTAGCCAGGGCTACGGCCCCCAGAAAAACGAATCGGCGGGATGTAG
Source organism: Myxococcales bacterium (assembly GCA_003157775.1). GTDB lineage: Bacteria > Myxococcota_A > Polyangia > Fen-1088 > Fen-1088 > Fen-1137. The sequence continues at coordinate 26,442 of PMKP01000359.1, forward strand.
AGCGCAAGCGGCACTATGGTACCGCAGGAGCGGGCCGGCGAAGAGACTGATTAGACGATCAATGCGCGGCCAGAGCCGCATCCGCCCGGCGGTCTGGACCCTCGAAGGTCATGTGTAGAGTGCGCCGATTGCGCCGTATGCCGTGGGCGCGCAGGCGCGCGCCTGCCAAGATCTCCTCGACCAGTTCGTCGAAGCCCAGGCCGGCCTCGTGCGCCATGCGGGGCAGAGGGGCTCCGGGCAAGAGCAGCGGCGCGGAATCCACGTCCACGATGATCTCGTTGAGCCGTTCGCTTAGCACCATCTCCACACAGGCCGGGCCTTCGCAGCCCAGGGCCTCGCAGGCCTGAGTCGCCAGGCGCAACACCGAAGCCTCGCGGGCAGGTGACAGGCGAGCGGGCGTCTGGGGCCGGCCAGGGACGGGCGACTGGGTCCAAGATCCGGTTCGGGACACCTCCACGGCGCCCAGAGCCTGTCCGTCAAGAACCGGCACGCAGATTGGTCTACCCGGCATGAACCGCTCAACCAGGGCCTCGTCGTCCAGAGCAAATACGCCCTCTAGTGCGCTTTCCAGCTCCATCTCGTCGCGCACCAGGGTGCCCCCGAAGAGAAGGGTTGCGCCCACCGGTCGCACGACTACGGGAAAACCAAACGCGCCGTGGACGGCGCTGATGCTGTCCCGTTGCGGGGAGCGAATCAGGTAGGCGGGCGCGGTGGGCAGATTGTGCAGCCGCAGGACATCCTTGGTCTTCGCGCGGTTCATGGCCAGGGCGCAGGCCAGCACGCCCGAGCCGGTATAGGGGATCGCGAGCATATCCAGCAGCCCCTGCAGGCAGCCATCAGCGCCGTACCGGCCACGCACCGCCAAGAAGGCCACGTTTATCCCCGACTGGCGCAGGGCCACGTCGACGTGACGATCGACAAAGAGTGCGTGGACGTCATGGCCCGCTTTGCGCAAGGCTGCCATGACAGCCTCGCCCGCTCGGACGCTAGCATCCCGTTCCAAGGAAAGTCCGCCGAGAAGCAATCCGATTTTGCGCGCAGAACTCATTCCTCACGGGTAACGCCTGCGCGGGGCATCGTCAAAAAAACCTGTTTATCGCTCAGCGGAAAGACCCCAACGCCACGCGTGTGCAGTTTGTGGTAGAGACGGGGTCGTCATGACCTTTTTGGAAGCAGCCCTCGATATTCTAAAGCGCGAGCGCCGGCCTCTTCACTTCAAGGAACTCACCGAGAAGGCCACCGAGCGCAAGCTACTGACCTTCGTGGGGCGAACCCCCGAAGTCACCATGCAAACCCAGCTTACCGCCGCCGTGAAGAAAGCCCCGGGCAGTCCCTTCGTGCGGGTCAAGCCGGGCGTGTTCGGGTTGCTGCGCTATCCGGAGGCCCCTGCCGAACCGGAGCCGGAAGCCGCACCCGAAAAGCCACGCGAAAGCCGGGCGGCTGCCGGCGAAGCGCGCAACGGGCGCCGACGACGACGGGGAGGGCGAGGACGGCGGCGCGGGCGTGGTGATACGCCGAGCGAAGGCGTGGCGCCGAGCAGCGCTACGGGGGAGACGGCTGGCGAGGCCAGAGGCCCCGCGGAAGGGGTGGAGGAACGGGATGTGAACGAAGCGCCCGAGGAGCCTGAGAGCGGTTCTCTGTCCGCCGAGGCACGCGCGGCCGCATTGGCCGAAAGCGGAGTGCTGGAAGGCGACGGAGACGAGAGGGACTCCGAGGAGCCCGGCGAAGGAGGGTCTATCGGCGACGACAGCGCCGCGGGCGTGGTCCTGAAGGGCGAGGTCGGCGCCGAAAGCACCCAAGAGGCGGAGGCGGAGCCGGAGGAGCTCAAGCAAGGCAGAGATGAAGCCTTCGCCGCCCCAGGTGAGGCGACCACCCGAGCGGAGCTGCCCGGTGCTTCCGGCCAGCCGCCCGGCCCCAGCCAAGGGGCGGTGCAAGCGGCCGCACCTACAGGCGAGGGCACTTCGGGAACCCCCGCCCAGCCGGGGCGCAAGATCAGCTCGCCCATCGACGCGGCCATCGAGATCCTGAAAGGCCAGGCCCCTGGCCGCGGGTTGCATGTGCGTCAGATCGCAGATGCAGCGGTCCGCCGACGGCTCATCCACGGAGAGCCCAACGAGGCATGGCGGGTCATGCGAGCCGCCCTTGCGGCCGAGGGCAAGGAGAGGCTGCGCGCCGGTCAGCGGCCCCGCGTGCGACCAGCAGGCAGCGGCCTATACGCCTTGGCCCGCCGTCCGCCGGACAGTGATCTTGAGCGAGCCGAGTTCGTGCTGGGCGAGGCCAGAAAAGCCCTGCGCGAGCGCACCCTGGCTGCACTCGAACAGCGCTTGGCGGAACTGAGTCCGGCGGCGTTTGAGGCCGTGGCCCGCGTGCTTCTGCAGCGTGAGGGCTTCGGCCCCGCCACCTTTGTCAAGCGGGTCGAGGGCACGATCTACCTCGAAGGGTTGCGAGGCCGTGGCTTCCGGCCTTCGCGCTGCCTCATCGCCCTGCGGCCAGGCGCCGCGGCTGCGGGCCGCCGAGCTTTGGGCGAGTTGCGCGCGGGCATCCGAGCCCGCAACCAGGACGAAGGGGTGCTTGTGCTTGCCGGCCGGCTGGCCGACGACGCCGTCGGGGAATGGAAGCAGTCGGGCGCGCCGGTGGAAGTCGTGGATGGCCCCGTGCTGGCCGAGACCTGCGTCCGCCACGGGGTGGGTGTCATCGGTGCCGTGGTCAACGTCGATTTTGTCGACGCGGACTTCTTCGCCGAGATCTCGGAAGGATAGTCGCTGTGGCCGCCGGCTGCCGTCCCGACGCGGAAGCCGTGGCCGAATGGTCGTGGTTGGGTCGGGTTGCCTATGGGCCGGCACTGGAACTGCAAGAGCAAATTCGGAACGACATCCTGGCCGGCCGCAGGCGAGAAACCCTGCTTCTGCTCGAGCACCCTGCCGTGATCACGTTGGGACGCCACGCCGACCCGGCCCACGTGTTGCTTTCCATCCCGGCTCTGCGCGCTCGAGGCATCGACGTGTACCGGACGTCACGCGGAGGCGATGTGACCTTCCACGGTCCAGGTCAGCTTGTGGGCTACCCCATCTTCCGGCTGCGCCGGGGCGTGCGCGCCTACCTGCAGGCCATGGCGACAAGCATCGTCGAGTGGCTTGCCCGCCTCGGCCTTGCGGCCGAGTGGCGCGCGTCGACCCCGGGGGTGTGGGTCGGATTCGACAAGATCTGTGCTTTCGGGGTGCACGTGCGACATGGGATCGCCACCCACGGTTTCGCTCTCAATCTTGCCACCGACCTCGACGGGTTCTCGGCCATCATCCCGTGTGGTCTGCCAACCGCGGGTGTCACGTCGTTGGCTCGACAGATCGGGAGCACGCCCCCACCGGAAGTGGTCGCGCGATCTCTCATCGGCTTGTTTGAGAAGAACTTTGGTGTACAACTAGTAGAGGCGCGTGTTCCCGGTTGCAATTGGACGGCGCAACTCACTAGAATGATGGAAGCATCGTGAAGGCACGGACCAGGCCGCAGATCGTAGTCCTCTTCAATCGCGACTTCGAGGGAGCCGACGCGGATCCCGAGAACAAGGCGCGCGAGGATGTGAAGGAGATAGCGGACCACATCGTTCGCATCCTGAGTGCCAACGGCTATGAGGCGTCCGGTCTGGGCGTCACCAGCGACGTGACGGGAACGGTGAGCGAGTTGCGTGCGTGCAAGCCGGCTGCCGTGTTCAATCTTTGCGAGTCGATCCATGGGGACAACCGCTTCGAGAGCCTGCTGCCGCTGCTCATGGAGTTGGAGCGGATCCCCTACACGGGTTCAGGGCCGTTCGCCCTGTCCCTGGCGCTGCGCAAAGAAAAAGTGAAGGACATCCTCTGCGCCCGCGGCATTCCGGTGCCGAAGGGGTCACTGGTGTGCGAGACGGGCGATCTGGCTGGTCTGGCCTTGGGGTTTCCCCTCATCGTGAAGCCGGCGCGCGAGGACGCCTCGGTCGGGATCACCCGGGCGTCGGTGGTCAGCGATGAGAAGGCGCTCAACGCGCGTGTCCTCCACATCCTTGACCGTTATCGCCAGCCTGCGCTGGTCGAGGAGTACATCGACGGACGCGAGATCTACGTGTCCCTACTGGGACAGGTTGACGGCGGGCTTCAGGTCTTCCCATTTTTCGAGATCGACTTCTCTGCCATGCCACCGGATCGGCCCAAGATTGTGTCGTTCGAAGGCAAGTGGGTGGAGGAGTCGGTTGAGTACAAGGGCACCCGACCGATCCGCTGCGAAGGACTGTCGCCTGAACTGCGCGACAAGGTGGCCCAGGCGGCCCGCGATGCCTTTCGCTGCATAGGTCTGCGGGACTACGGACGCATGGACATTCGCCTGGCCGCCGACGGCACGCCCTACGTAATCGACGTGAACCCCAATTGTGATCTTTCGGACCTGGCGGGCGGTTTCTCCCGTGCGGCGAAGACGGGCGGGCTCTCATACAAGGACGTGATCTTGCGGCTGCTGTCTCTGGCTCTTTCCCGGCGTTCGGATGAGACCCCGATCCCCTTGGCCGAGCCACCGAGTGAAACTGATCTCGATGCCGAGGGCGAATCACTGCCCACGGGAAGAGGTTTCGCGCCGGCGGGTGTTCGGCGGGGCGGCTGAGGCCAACGTGCATGAGCTGGTCGTGGTGGTGGGGGTGGATCCGGTGCACCACTTGGGCGATGCTTTCGCTGGGAGCCGTCGCCTGTAAGCAGCCGAGCGCGACAAACCAATTTTGGCTCGGACCCCTAGCCATCACGCCGACGGCGAGAGCAGGTGACGAGTCTTCGCTTGTCGACCGAGGGGCGCTGGCCCAGAAGGCACGTGCGCAGCTCTTGCAAGCGGGGATCTTCGCCGGCGAAGTCCCGGAAAGCAGCAAACCCGGCGGAGCCGTGGCAACAATCCGCATCACCCTATCCATGGAAGTGGTGCGGGCCGACGGCAAGGCTGCCGTGCGCGCTGGTGTGCGGCTGAACGTCTCCACTCGCCCTGCCGGCGTCGCTCCCCAGCACTTTGGCGAAGACGTACAGGCGAATGCCGAGATGCTATACGACCCGGAGGCACAGCCGGACAAGAAGGACGTTGTACAGCGGCTGGCAGAGCGCGCGGTCGGCGACTTGCTGGCCGGCTACGTCGCGCGCCAGAAGTTGTGGTCTGCCGAGCCCCGGACCCTTCACGCGGCCTTGGCTGCTTCCGGCGAGATGCGCCTGGAAGCCATTCGCGTGGCAGCGGCCCGCAAGCTGCGCGATGAGGTTCCCACCCTGATCGGGTTGCTCTCCGACGACGAGGAAACCATCCGGGACGCCGCACTGGGCGCGCTGGTCGAGCTGCGCGATCCGCGCGCGGTCCCGGCGCTGACCAAGAGCAAGTCGATGAAGGATGGTCGGGAGATGCGCAAGATCATCGACGCCCTTGCTGCGCTTGGGGGCCAGGAAGCCACCGACTATCTGAGCTTTGTGGCCGATGCACACGAGGACGAGGAGATCAGGAACATGGCGAAGGCAGCGCTTTCGCGCCAGAGGAGCAGAACCCAGGTTGGGACGGCCTTTCGCTAGGTCATTGCGTCAAATCTGACAACGAAATAGGCTGACTTCCGAAACCTATTGGAAATCGTATAATGAGAGTTGGTGGCAGTAGGCAATCAAGTTGGCACATCGAGAGGGGAGGGCAATGGCCCGTGGCCCCTGGTTGCCGATCGCTATCGGCTCGGTGGACGACTCGGGGTGGGAGCCAGCAGCGAGGTCTACGCGGCCGAGGACTTGGCCAGCCACACGGCCTGCGCGGTTAAGCTCTTTCCCGCTGACTTGGAGTCGGGCGCCATCGCGCGCTTGCTCGACGAGTTTGGACGCCTGAGCGAGCTCGGCCACCGCGGCATCGTCAGAGTTCGGGACACGGGACGCATCGCCGAAGGGGCGTTGGCTGGCCGACTTTTCCTGGTGACTGACCGGCTATCTGGGCCAGATCTGGCGGCGCATCTGGCCGCGGCCCGTGGCGAAGATCGCTTTCGTCGCTTCGCCGCTGCGGCCGAGGATCTGGCTGACGCCTTGGCCTACCTCCACGGCCGGGGCCTCGTCCATGGCGACATCAGCACCAGCAATGTTCGCTGCGACCATGAAGGTCGCCCAGTGCTCATCGATTTCGGGCTGTCCGAACGCCTGTTGCCGGTCACTGGAGCCCACGACGACTTGGGGCTCGTGGTGGCAGGTGCCTCAGGCACCTTGGGCTTCATCGCGCCCGAAGCTCTGGTGGGTGAGCGCGGTCCAGCGGCTGACCTATTCAGTCTAGGAGCGACCTTGTACGCGGTGTGGACGGGCGTGCCGCCATTCGGTGTGGGAATGGATGCGGTTCGCCGTCTCATGGAAGGCCCGCCGCCGCCGCCATCCTCGCTTTGTCCGGGCCTGCCGGCAGATTGGGATGCTCTACTAGGCCGCTTGCTGGCCGTCGCGACCGAAAAGCGGCCTGCCAGCGCGCGCGATCTGCTGCGGGAGATTCGCCGCATTCTTCCCGACAATGTCACTCCGGTTGAACTGGACTTGTCCGTCCCGCATCCAGCCGGTGATCCCCTGGCGGGTCTCGTAGTTGGCCGCGTCAAGCAAGAGCAAGCGATCTGGGCGCTGGTGGAAAGACTCGCAGAAGGGAATGCCCGAGCCGCCGTGGCAACTGTTTCGGGTCCACCTGGTTCCGGCCGCCGCACATTGATCCGGCGGGTTCTGCGCGATGTGCGGCTGGCCCTTCTCTCGCAAACCTTGCCGTCCTTCACCGTGGACGAGCGCGGGTTGGCGGCGCTGCAAGCTGACCTGCCTGTCCACCCCGGCGAGCCAACCCTCCCCTGGGACGAGCCTACCCGTTCGCTGCAGGCTCGCACGGCCGCACTGGTCGATGCGCTTGAAGCGCGCGCGCAGCAGCGGCCCCTTTGTCTGGTGCTTGGACCGGGCCGGCAGGAGGAGCTGGTGGCTCAGGCGGTGGCGGAAGGATCACCCGGTGGCCGCCTGCTCGTCATCGTGCCCACCGAGCAGGCCTTGCGCAGCACCGAGGCCATCGATTTTCAACTCGGGCCGCTTCAGGCCGAGGATATCTGCGCGCTCGCCGGTTACGCGGCAGGGAGCGAGCCCACATCCCGGGTGGTCGAGCAGATCGTGCGCGCCTCTGGGGGGCTGGCGGCTTCGGCCGCGTTGCTTGTGCGTCGCTGGGTGCAACAGGTACGCGAAGGCCGGCCTGAGGCATTCCGGGTCGACGAAGATGACGCCGACTTCGGTCGCCTGCTTGATACGACGTTCGCTGGCCTGAGCTGCAACACCCGCGCTTGGCTCACGGCCCTGGTGCTTGCGCAGTCGCCGAAGCTGGTCACTGATCTGGACACTGCCATGGCTGTGCGCGAGGCGCAGACCGCGGGGTGGTTGGGTTCCTCGGAACTGACGGTTTCCACGGAATCCCATGCAGCCGCGGTTTTTCGCGCCGTCAAGCGTGACAAGACCCTACATCCCCTCGTGGGTCGGGCTATTCGGCCCTTGTCCGAGTCCGATCCTCGGCGGGCCGAGGCGCACCTGGCGCTGGGAGAGCCGGAACAAGCGGCCACGTGTTTTCGAGCCGCGGCCCAGGCCGCGGGCGAGGCCGGCCGCTTCGGGGACGTGGCGCGGTTCGCGATGCGGGCCAGGGCCGCCGTTCCTGAGACCGGCACGCCGTCTGAACACATCGCCTGGGCCACGGCCTTGGGGCTGGTGGGCCAGTACGACGACGCGCTCGCGGTTCTGGACGCGCCACCGCCGGACGGGAGGATGGAGGTCAAGATCGAGTTGGCAGAACGTCGGGCTTGGCTGCTGGGACGGCGTGGGGATCCGGTCGCCGCCCGGCAGGTGCTCGAGACCGCCCTGAAGGAAATGGGGTTGCTGGAAGAGCCGCGGGGCTCTGTGGTCTTGCGACTGCGTGCGCGGCTGGCCCGCCTCCTGGTTTCCTGCGGTCTCTTTTCTGAGGCTCTGCAGGCGGCCGAGCCGGCGCTAGGGGAGTCATCCGATGCCGGGCTTTTCGCACAGGAGGCGGCTGCCCTGGCGCTGACCTATGCCGGGCGGCTTTCCGAGGCAGATTCTCTGATCGCGGCGTTGGAAAAGACGGTCGAGACTTCCCCCGATAGGCCGCTTGCCGCCCGGGTGCCGGCCCTGCGCGGGCTGTATTGGCAACTGACGGGCCAGCCCATGCCTGCCGCCCAAGCCTATCGGGAGGCGGCCCGCCGGTGCGACGAGCTTCACGACATTCACGGCCAGACAGCCGCCATCCTAAACCTTGGATGTGTTCTGGCTGACACCGGCCAGTTCGGCGAGGCGCTCGATGCTTTCCGACGCGCGCTCCGTGATCTTGGTCGCCTGGGCATCGTGACCGATCTCGCCCTGGCGCTCTACAACACGGGGTTGCTCCTCCTCCAACTGGGAGACCTGGAGGCCGCCAGCCGCACAGCCCGTCGCCTGCGCGACGAGGCGAACGCGACCAAGGTGGAGGCATTCTTGGCCTATGCCTCGTCGCTTGACGCCGACATCGCGCGCCGGCGGGGCGCATTTCACACGGCCTTGCCACTCTATCTCGCAGCCGAAGAGGCTTTTGCACGTATGGGAAATCCACCCATGGCCGAGGCCAGCTCGCTCTCCCGCGCCGAGGTGTTGGCTGAGGCGGGACAGGCCGCGGAAGCCCTCATCGCATGGAACCGGATTCGCTCGACCACGACGAACCAGACTGGCTCGCCCGGGGCTGGGTCCGCGGGCGATGAAATGCTTACGCTGGCACAGGCTCGCATCGCCTTGGCTTTGCCAGCAGAGAACGCCGAAAGTGACGGGAAACTCGGCCGCCGTATGTCGGCTTTGGCCGACGCGGCCCTGGCGCAAGGTCGCCGGCCCGCCGCCTGGCGGGCGGCGCAGATGGCATCGCGGCTGTTGAAGAGGGCCGGCGATGCCCACGCTTTGGAAGAACAAGCCCGCGCCGCCCGCATCTTCGAGGAGGTCAAGATGAACACACCCACGCCATACCGCTCCGGCCTCGACCACGATCCCGAGGCGCCGTCGGTCAGTCTACTATCCGCCGACGCTCGAACCGCGACCGCACTTCTGGTCGAACGGGCGGCGAGGGCCGAGGGACGTCTGCGCCGGGTTGCGCGCATCAACAAGCGCCTCAACAGCGATCTGCGCCTTCCGCGGGTACTCGAAGCCGTCATCGACACCGCGATCGAAATGACGGACGCGGAACGGGGGTTCCTCCTGCTCAAGGATGGCTCAGGTGAGTTGGTGGTGAAGGTGGCGCGCAACATCGAGCAGACCACTTTGGATGCGCCTGACTTCGTCTTGTCTCGCTCCATCGCCAAACAGGCGGCTGAAACCGGGCAACCCGTGGTCACCGTGGATGCGGCGGGAGATCGTCGCTTCCGGGAAGCGGCCTCGGTGAGTGATCTGCATCTGCGTTCAGTGTTGGCCGTGCCCCTGTCGGTCAAGGGTGCCGTGGTGGGGACTATCTACGTGGACCATCGCCTGCGCAAAGGCGTCTTCGATGACGAGGCGCTGGTCATGGTCATGGATTTCGCCGAACAGGCCGCCATCGCCATCGAAAATGCGCGGTTGGTGTCGGAGCTTCGCCGTCGAGAAAACCAGGTCCAGGCCCTGAACCGGCGCCTGGAACACGAACTGCGCGTGCAAGAGCAGGCGCTGCAAGGCGTTCGCGAAGAGCTGAAAGAAAGTCGCCAGGTGGCTGCCCTACGCTACGACTATCGCCAGATCGTGGGACAAACCCCCCGCATGCTGGACTTGTTTCACCTGCTTGACCGCGTGACCGACACGGCCCTGCCGGTGGTCATCGAGGGTGAGAGCGGGACGGGCAAGGAATTGGTCGCCCGTGCCATCCACTTCAACGGCCCTCGACGGGACCGACCCTTCGTCTCCGAGAACTGCGCGGCGATTCCTGAGACGCTGCTCGAGTCTGCGCTCTTTGGCCATGTGAAGGGCGCCTTTACCGGCGCCGATCGAGAGGCACGAGGGTTGTTTGCCGTGGCGGACGGCGGAACCCTGTTTCTCGACGAGGTTGCGGAGATGTCGCCCGCCATGCAGGGCAAGCTGCTGCGTGTGCTCCAGGATGGGGAGTTTCATCGCGTAGGAGGTGAACGCTCGCAGAAGGTGAACGTCCGTGTTCTCGTAGCGACCAACAAGGACCTGGAGCGTCTGGTGGAGCAGGGCAAGTTCCGGCAGGACCTCTTTTTCAGGATCTCCGTCGTCCGCCTCGTGCTGCCTCCTCTGCGGGACAGAAGTGAAGACATCCCCTTGCTGGTGCAGCACTTCATGCACAAGGCGGCTGCGGCGTCCGACACGGCCGTCAAGTCGGTTGATGCGTCGGCCATGACCAAACTATGTTGCTATCGCTGGCCCGGAAACGTGCGCGAGCTGGAGAATGAGATCACGCGCGCGGCGGCTTTTTCTGGCCCGGTCGTGGCCGTCGCTGACCTGTCACCCCAGGTGCGAGCCGGCTCCGATCCGGCTGCTGCCTTGGCCGACGAACGAGACGGAATCCGCCTGAGGCCTCGCGTGGAACGGCTAGAACGGACGTTGATTCGCGAAGCCATGACAAGTTGTGGTGCAAACCAGACCAAGGCAGCCAAGGCCCTGGGCCTTTCGCGGTTTGGCCTGCAGAAGAAACTACGTCGGTATCACATCGCCATGTGACAACTCAGTTGCCACCATGTGACAGGGTAGTTGGCACAATCCAGAGGGAATATGGCAAGATCTCATAGGAAAGGGGTTGGCGCGTCGCCTGCATGCCATAAGGTTCGGACATGAAACACTTGCTCCGCAGCAGATTCATCCTGCGCTTGATAGCGGCCCTGGTGTTTCCAATTCTGCTAGCGGTGGGGGTCTCTTGCAACGCACCCGCTATTAGCTCACCGTTCGTTCCCATTCCTCCTCCGACCTTCGGCGCGCCGACACCAGAGATCGACAGTGCTGGGGTCACGCACACTTATTGGAAGGTGACTAGTCCGCCGAGCTCGAACTTGAGCAATCTGTGGGTGTACCTAACGAACATAAACATGGGCTCTGGCGTGATCGTTCTCACGGCTCAGGATGGATCCTACACAACCCGAATAGAGGGCCAGCAAGGAGACCCAATCCGATTCAACTTCGGATCCCTGGACGGCGAATCTATGTGCAGGCCATTGCGTGAAGGCTTGGCCGACACACCCTGCCAATAAATACGGGATGGCTAGGCCTGGGTGCGGGCGGGCCCGACACGGCTGGATGACTGGTCGGACATGCCGGTTTGTACCGGAGGAGCGCCATGCTCAGCATGCGTGGATGTCGGCACAGTGGATGGCATCTGCTTGACTGCGTCGCGCGCGATCCGCCAGGCGGCCTGGATGATCCAGGAGATCGAGCGATCTTGCCGAAGGGCCTCTTTCTGGGTCTCCGCCAACATCGCAGCATTGAAGTAAAGCGTGACCTTCCTCTTCTGCGACACAACAGCCTCCTAACCAGTCGTCCCCCAAAAAAACGCTAGCGGCTGACTTTGACTTGGGCGGGAAGGAAGAACATGAAGTTCAACCCCACCAACCAGTTGTACGTCCACTGCGCGTCCGCAGAGGTCACAGCAGAACTGCCAGTAACGTCGCGGCCTGCGGCGTTGTTGCTGTACATCAGGTTGTGCAGCTCAATGTTGATGGCGAAGTAGTTGTTGACGAAGGCGTGCATCCCGACGCCCACGTTGACCCCCGTCTTCCAGCCAGTGTAGGGAGTTGCCTTGCAGCACTCGTTGGAATCGATCGTTCCCTTCTTGACCAGGTTCACAATGCCCGGCCCGGCCGACACGTAGACGTCGTAGTTCATGAACAGCTTGCCAAGGGCTGAGAACTTGCCGGTGAACGGCACGACGTCGAGCTGGGGCATGATAATCTGGCCGATACGGTTCTCGGCGGCCGCGGCATTGCTTTGCGAGGGCGTCTTGGTGTCGCCGGTTGCTGGGAGGGCGTCGTTCAGTTGGTTGTTGAACGCGCTCCGCCAGTTTGGGGTCAGGTTGTAGAGCCCGGCCGAGACGCTGATGCCGATCCAGTCAGTGATATGAAAACCGAGCCGCAGGTTCAGCATCAAGGCGTTGTAGAAGTCCTGTCCTACGGTGGCAGCCATACCGACGCCCAGCTCGAAGCGCTTGTCGCGCAGCTCGACGCGTCTGCGGATCGCTGGCGAATCGGCCAGCGGACTCTTGCGTTCCTGTGCGGCCTGCGAGACAGCAGGGATGCCAACCAGACATCCGACGAGCAACGCGATTCCTCTCTTCATAGCATGCGCTTTCTTCGTCATGGCATCGACTCGTTAGCGGGGTGTCTTGTACTGGAAGGAAGTTGGCAGGTAGAGCCCGGCCGAAACGAAGACCATAAGATTCTGAGTGAATTCCGACACGCCATTCGCCTTTGCCTGTGCCGCGGTCTGACCCGGCGGACGGTCCCTCTTCTCGAACTTGTCCTCGAACATGTAGTCGCGCAGGCCGATGCTGAGGGCGAGCCAATCCGTCACGAACATTCGAGTGGAAATGCCCAAGTGCGGCATGATATCTAGATTGCTAAATGCCGGAAAACTCTTGGCGTCGGGAATTACCGGGATGGTCTCGGTCCAGATGACCCCGATGCCCGCGTTCACCGTGACATCCCAGTGGACAATGTACTTGTTGAACAAGCCGAACTTGCCGTAGCCCGGCACGTACCCGAACACGAGGGAGGCCGAGTAGTTGAACCGGTTCAGCGTGGTCGCGCGGTTGAACTGGAAGCCGACCAGGGACTCGCGCTCAGACCGTTCTTTGATGAAATACTGACCTTCGGCCGCGATTGAAAAGACGTCAGTAAGATAGAAGGTGAGGTCGCCGCCGAACGAGTAGTGGCGAATCATAGTGTCGTTGAACGAGATCGCCGAGAAGGGCGCCAACTCGAAGCGGTGACGCTTGAGAAATCCCTTGCGTGGCACCACCACGATGTCCTCCCACGACCGCCGCGCGGCGGTCGCCTCGGAAACCGCTTCCTCTTTTTGGGCAGCGGCCTCCTTCACCTCCTCGGAGAGATCGGGAAGCTCATCCTTGTTCGCCTCCGCCGCTTCCGGCGCCGCAGGAGCCTCCGCCTCGGAGGTCTTCTCGTCTGCGGTTTCACCGGCGCCAGCGGCAGATGCCTCTGCTGCTGCGACCAACCCTGGATTTGCAAGAACTAGTAAGAGGCCGAACGCAAGACGTTTCATGCGGTTCCTTGCTTGGGGCCCGCCGTTCACCCCATGTCAAAAATCGCTTTGATTTCAAAGGCTTGGCTATGAAGGGCGAGGTGCGGGCAATGTAACACAGGCAAAATCAGCAGATCAACTAAAAATAGTGATTGTTTCGACCAGGCACCGGTTCGGGACTACGAGACATGTCTTTCACCCACCGAAGCCTCCCCGAAAAGGGCCTCCACGAAGTCCTCCGCCTCAAACTCGCGGAGGTCCTCGACTCGTTCGCCCACGCCGATGTAGCGAACCGGGATGCGGAGCTGGTCAGCGATCCCCAGGATCACGCCGCCCTTGGCAGTGCCGTCGAGTTTGGTGAGCACGATCCCAGTTACCGACATGGCCTGGGTAAAGACTTGAGCCTGGGCGATGGCGTTCTGGCCGCTGGTTGCGTCGATGACCAGCCAGGTCTCGTGGGGAGCGCCCTCCAGCGCCTTGCCCGTAACGCGGCGCACCTTCTGCAGTTCCTCCATCAGATTGGTCTTGGTGTGCAGACGGCCGGCCGTGTCTGCGATGACAACATCGATGCCCTCGGCCCGTGCGCGCTTGACGCTATCAAACACAACCGACGAAGGGTCTCCGCCGTCTTTCCCTCGTACTACAGGAGCCCCCACTTTCGCGCCCCAGACCTCGAGCTGTTCGGTGGCTGCGGCGCGAAAGGTGTCACCGGCCGCCAGCAACACGCTCTTGCCTTGGGACTGCAGTTTGGAGGCGAGCTTGCCAATCGTTGTCGTCTTGCCGCTCCCGTTGACACCTATGACCAGAAGCACGAAGGGTTGGGCAGTGGCGAAGGCGACCGGCGGAGCATCCATGGTGAGAATCTCCACGCTCCGGCGACGGAGGAAGGTCCAGACGGCGGCTGGATCCTTGATCGCCTTCTTGTCCAAGGATTCGCGAAGCTCGCCCAGGAGCTTCTGGCTGGTCCGCACGCCGATATCCGCAGTGAGCAGTACCTTCTCGATCTCTTCGAGCAGGGCCGGATCCAGTTCCTTCTTGCTTGCGAAGAGCTGCCCAAGACGACTGACCCAGCCTGAGCGAGTGCGTTCGAGCCCAGGCACAAGAGCGGCGACCTCCCGCTTTCTCGCGGGCATCGGGCGCTCGGGCCCGCGCGGCTTCTCCACCGGAAGAGCGCTCGACAACCTTCCGGGTGGTGGCGCGACTGGAGTGACCGGCGCGAGCGGAGGCGAGACGGCAGCCGGATGTCTTGGCGGAAATGCCTCGCGAGGCACCGTGGCTGGCGAAGCAAAGAGTGAGGCTGGTTGACTGGTCGGGAGTGGCTCAGAAGAGGGCGCGGTCGTGAGGGGTTCGTCTGACGCGGTGGGCTCCGCCTCTGTCGCACCTCCCTCGACGTCTTCGGGTCTCAGGGCTGGCCGTTTGGCTCGCGCCACAGGCAGGGCAGTTGCCGAGTCTTCAATCTGCCGTCGTCTCGCGGACTTGGCTCGCCGAATGGCGTAGAGGGCCAGGCCAGAAAAGGCGACCAAGCCGCCCAAGGCAACCAGGGCTGCTATTAGATCGGTATGGGAACCTCCGCCCATCGGCCGCGGAACTTAACAAACAACCGGCTGCAACGTGGTAAGTTTTTTGGCGTTTCGCCGGGCCGGTGGGAAAAGTGGAATCTGAGGATTGGAAGGGCTTTACAACCACCCGCCGGGGATGGTACCTAATGATAGTCATGAAGTGACCCATATGGTCACGTATTGTCACGTCATGGTGCCAGGATGAGGATAAGACGGATCGAAATCTGCGGTTTCAAGTCGTTCGTTGACCGGACGATCTTGACCTTCGAAGACGCCGTTACCGGGGTGGTTGGCCCAAATGGCTGCGGCAAGTCGAACATCGTCGACGCGATCCGCTGGGTCATGGGCGAGCAATCGGCGAAGCATCTTCGCGGCCGCGCCATGGACGATGTGATCTTCGCTGGTTCGGAAACCCGCGGGCCGGCTGGCGTGGCGGAGGTGTCCCTGACCTTCGACACCGCTGGCTTGCCTGGAGACACGACCAGCGGGGGCGTCCCCTGGGGTGCGGCCGGCCCAGAGGAAGTCGTCGTGACCAGGCGCTTGTATCGCGGCGGTGAAAGCGAGTACCTGCTGGGCGGCGTGCCTTGTCGCCTGCGTGACATCGTGGAGTTCTTTCTTGGGACGGGCGTTGGATCCAAGGCGTACGCCATCATCGAGCAAGGACGCATTGGATTCATTGTCTCATCACGACCGGAGGAACGTCGCACTCTGATCGACGAGGCCGCGGGCATAACGAAGTACAAAGCGAAGAAGAAGGTGGCCGAGCGGCGCATCGAAGCTTCTCGCCAGCACCTGCTACGCGTCTCGGACATCATCGCTGAGATCGAGACCCGCCTGCGCTCCTTGCGCTTGCAGGCGCAAAAGGCCGAGCGCTACAAGCGCTACAAGGCGGAACTGAAGGTCCTCGAGCTGTGCGCTGCAACGCAAAGATACTTTGGGTTTATCGCTGAGCAGAAGTTTCTCTTGAGCAATCGCGAGCAACTGGCGGAACGCCACATCCGGCAGACAACCGACTTGCGAGTCGAGGAAACCGCGATCGAAGTCGAGCGCTTGGCCCTGAGCGAGGAGATGGACGAGTTGGCTGCGGCCAAGGAGGAGCTTTTTGCGCTTGACAACCAGGCCAGGCTGTCTGCCCAAAAGGCCGAGCACTACGCGGACGAGGCGGCCACCTTGGCACAAAGGGTGGAGCGAGCGCGGCGTGAGATTGAAGGGCTTGTCGGCAAGGAGGCCGACAACGCGCGGGGGTTGGCCGAGCTGCAGAGTGAGGTGGGCCGCTTCGACGAAGAGGCCGAGGCGCGCAGCCGAGAGTTGGATGCGACCGAGCAGGCCTACGCAACAGCCCGCTCTGCCCTGACGACGGCACGTCATGGTGTGGATCAGGCAACCGCGGCCGCAACCGCTGCTGCGACACGGATTGCGCGTTTGGAAGCGGACATCGAATCCGCTCACGGACGCGCTGAGGATCTCGCCCAGCGCCTACAAACGGCGACGGCCGATGATCGCGTCGCGGTTGAGCAGGTGGAACATCTGATGACCGAGGGCGCGGGCGTGGAGGATCGGCTTGCCCAACTTCAGGTCGGAGCTGAGACTTTGCTTGCCCAGCGCGCGGCCACGGAAACCAAAGCGGCCAGCCTGCGCGACGAGGTTACCCGGGGCGAGCTGGAACTGGAGACCCTACGCGAAGAGGCCCATCGTCGGCGCTCGCGGCTCCAGTCTTTGGCCGAGATTCAGGCCCGCTATGAGAGCTTTCAGCGGGGCGTGCGCGCCATCATGCAGCGGGTTCGCGACGAAGAACAGACGCCCGCGCTGGGCCAGGACAGGGTGGCGAGCCATCGGACCTGGAGCATGGGCGGAGTGCGCGGCGTGGTGGCCGATATCGTGCAACCGCCGCCCGAGTTGGAGACAGCGCTGGAGGCTGTGTTGGGTGAAAGGCTGGGAAACATCATCGTCGAGTCGCATGACGTGGGCGTCGAAGCCATCGAGTACCTCAAGTCCAAGAGCGAGGGCCGTTCTAGTTTCATCCCCGTGGCACTCCGTTCGCCCGCGGCCATCGCGGCCGCTCCCGCCGGTACGGTTGTCTTTGACACAGGGGACGGCCTGTCGGTCGAGCAGCAGGTTCCGGCCGCCATGCCGGTGGCATTGCCGTTGGGAGAAGGCGTGCGCGGCCCCATGCTGGAACTGATCGGCTACGACCGTCAGTACGACCGGGTTGCAGCCTACCTTCTGGGCGACGTGGTTGTGGTCGAAGACTTGCGTTCGGCTTTGGATCTGTGGCGCCGAACCCACACCGACAAGACCTTGGTCACTCTCGATGGAGAAGTGATTGATCCGCATGGCGTAGTCACCGGCGGTTCACGCGAATCGGCCATGGCCGGCGTGCTGTCGCAGAAACGGGAGATGCGCGAGTTGGAAGAGGTGGTGGCGCGCCTGGAGACGGACTATCAAGCCGCGCTCGACCGCCATGTACGCACCAAGCAAGCTCTGGCCGAGGTCAGCAGCACCGGCGAAGAGCTGGCCACGGCGGCTCGCCACAACGAGATGGAGTTGCTGGCACAGCGCAAAGACGGCGATCGGTTGCTGCGCGAGAGCCAGCAACTGGAGGCCCGTCACGCGCAGTTGCGCTCGAGTGTGGACGACCTGCGCGCCGCGCTGGCACAGAACGAAAAGCGTCTTTCCGAGGCCACCGCCGCGCTGACCGAGCTACGTGAGTCTTCGCTCGCCCACGAAACCAGCGTTGCGAGCTTGCGCGCAGAAACCGAGGCTCTGCAGGCCAGGGCCGATGGGCTGGCGGCTGAGCTGTCATCGCACAGGGTGGCTGCGGCCCAGGCCAGCGATCGCCGCAAGACGGGCCGCCAGAATCTCGAACGCTTAGAGCGAGAGACGGCCGATTCCGAGCGTCGCCGCACCCAACTCGAAGCCGAGGTGTCCGCCGACTTGGCGCGGGCCCGAACGCTGCGCACCGATGCCGAGCAGCTCAGAGGGGAAGCCTCTCTGCTGCAGGCCGAAGCGAGCGAGCGTGCCCGCGTTCATGGCGAGCGCCAGGGCGCGGTGGAGGAACGCAACGGCACGCTGGCGCGGCGAGAGGCCGACCTGCGGGAAGCCCGCACTCGGGTGACCCATTTGGCCGGAGAATTGGCGGCACTCGATCTGCGCTGCCAGGAGGTCGCGTTGCGTCTCGGCTCGCTGGAAGAGCAAGTCAGGGAACGATACCCTGACGTGCCGCGGCTGGCTGACGTTTTGGCCGACTTCCACTTGCGGCCCCTGGCTGGCGAAAAGGAAGACAGCCGGCTCAAAGAGCTGCGCGGCTTGCTCGAACGCATGGGCGACGTCAACCTGACCGCGATCGAAGAATCGGAAGAGTTGCAGAAGCGCTACGATTTCCTCACCGGTCAGAAGGCCGACCTCGAATCGGCCATCGCGCGGCTGGAAGCGGCCATCGAAAAGATCAACCGAGCTTCGCGCAAGCGGTTCCGCGAAGTCTTCGATGCGGTAAACACCAAGTTCCAAGAGGTGTTTCCGCATCTTTTCCGCGGCGGACGCGCCGCCCTCGCTCTCACTGATGAGAGCGACCTGCTTGAGACCGGGGTCGAGATCGTCGCCAACCCGCCGGGCAAGAAAATTCTGCAAAACATAGAGCTTCTCTCGGGCGGCGAGAAGGCGCTCACCGCCGTCGCCTTGCTGTTCGCCATCTTCCTGGTCAAGCCATCGCCGTTCTGC
The DNA here is from genome assembly GCA_003157775.1 of Myxococcales bacterium. Taxonomy (GTDB): domain Bacteria; phylum Myxococcota_A; class Polyangia; order Fen-1088; family Fen-1088; genus Fen-1137. Next base: position 44,932 of record PMKP01000359.1, read on the forward strand.
GTGCTCGACGAGGTGGATGCGCCGCTAGACGAAGCCAATGTGGGCCGCTTCAACGAAGCCGTGCGCGAGATGACGGACCGTTCGCAGTTCATCATCGTCACACACAATCAACGCACGATGGAAATCGCCGATCGCCTGTGCGGCATCACTATGGAAGAACCCGGTGTATCTAAACTGGTCGCCGTCAACCTGCGGGCTAGGAACAAGTCGGCGCCGCCGCTGCCCGGAGACACGGCCCCGCCCGAGACCGAGGGCGTGGCGCAACCGTCTTCTTCATAGAGTATTGCTAAACCAGGTTGACGGGTGGGTCTCGCCTCACTACACTTCCGTCGTTTCCGAGACAGATGAACCGCGTGATCAGAGGGTCCGAGCGAAAGGAGCACAATGGCTACGCACATTACCGACGAATGCATCAACTGCGGCGCATGTGAGCCGGAATGTCCAAACGATGCGATCAGCGAGGGTGACAGTATCTACGTGATCGATCCCAAGTTGTGCAGTGAATGCGTCGGGTTCTTCGACCACGAGGCCTGCCAGGCAGTTTGCCCGGTGGAATGCTGCGTTCCCGATCCGAAAAACTCTGAGACTGAGGCAGTGCTCTTGGCTCGCGCCAAGCAGCTCCATCCGGACAAGACCTTGCCTGACCTCGCCAGTCTGCCAGCCTCGCTCTCGCGTTTCCGGAAAAGCTAGGATCCGGGCGCGCGTTGGTTGAGCAACTGCGGGTGGCTTTCCACATGGTGGCCTTCGGTCAGCTTTCGGGTGAGCTGATCGAGCCGTTGCGCGCGCCAGCGTGTGTAGTAGCGCTGGCGTAGCTCTTCTCGAGCCTCGGCGAAAGAGACGTTCTCGGCCGGCCTCTCCCCGGCATAGGTCGCGAGGAAGAACCCGTCGATGTCCTCAATCAACCGCGTGGTATCGCCAGGGACCTTGAGCTTGACAACCTCGGCACCAACCTTGCGCGAAAATGGCTGGTTTGGGCCCTGAAGGAGCCGCCGGTAGTCGACATTGCGGGCCGCCCAGGCAGGATCTTTGGCGATGGCCTCGAAGTCCTCGGGGCCAGCAATCCGCCGCGAGGCCACCGTGGCGGCGAGAGCCCCGGCAGCTTTCGCACGCTCGGCCCGGGGCTCCGGCTTCATGCGGGCGCCGGTGAACACGATGAGAAAACCGGCATCCACCAGACGAGGGTGCACGAAGGTCTCGATGGCGGCTTGGTAGATGGATCGCAGTTCCTGGTCTGGCACGCTATCTCGCTGAATCCGCGGCCAGATGTCGCGTTCGACTAGACGCTCGGCCAGAGCGCTCCTCAGCTCGGGATCGAGCCAATCGGGCCGGAAGGGGATCTTGCGATGGGCCTTTTCGGCCAGCAAGTGCAACACAATCAGCTCATCCAGAGCCTCGCGCGGCGTGCTCTCGGAGATAGCCATCTGGGCCTCCACTTCGCGCGCATAGATAAGGACCGAACCGACGCGGGCAACCATTGAGCCCAGGTCGGGGGCAGTCTCCGGAACCCATGGCGTCTCGGACGGTGGGCCCCGCTTCGCACACCCAATGCTGCCGAGGAGCAGGATCAGCAGCGGCAATAATTTCACCTCTTCATCTTATCAGATCGGCGGCAGCCCTCAGGTGGCCTTTCTCGGGCCGGGCTGCTAGCGTGGCCGGCCTGATGTCCGCACGGGCAGATTCATTTGTGGTCACCATCGATGGCCCCGCCGGAGCCGGCAAGTCCACCGTAGCAAAGGCCCTTGCGCGGCGACTCGGGTACACATTCCTGGATTCGGGCGCCTTGTATCGTGCTGGCGCGTGGGCAGCGCATCGCCGGGACATTGCCTGGTCCGACGGTCACGCGCTCGGCCAGCTCATACGCGATCTCGACATTCGTTTCGACGGTCGCGACGAAGCCAATCACATCACGGTCGACGGCGAGGATGTCACCGACGAGATTCGCCGGCCAGAGATCTCCGAGGGCGCTTCGCAGGTGTCAGCTTTCTTGGAGGTGCGCCACGGTCTGCTCGCGCTGCAACGCCGCATCGGCGCCAACCGCCGAGTCGTGGCGGAGGGCAGGGACATGGGCACGGTGGTTTTTCCCGACGCTCACGTCAAGTTCTTCCTCACTGCGCCCATTGAGGTGCGCGCGCAGCGGCGTACCCTGGAACTGGCAGAGAGAGGTCGGCCACAGGACCTTGACGTCGTGCTCACGGAGATGCGGCTCCGCGACCAGCGCGACAGCACCCGGGCTGTCGCGCCCTTGCGACGCGCGGAGGACGCCATCGAGATTGACACAGGCGGCTTGAGGCCCGAGGAGGTGGTGTCGCGCATGGTCGGGGTTGTGCGCGAGCGCGGTGGCTGATGGATGCGTCTCGGCACCCTGAATCGCGTGGGGAGCCCGCCGGCTCCGCCGACGGCGCACCATCGCGGGAGGGATGGCGAGGCCGAGCGAAGCGAGCGGGGTGGGGGTGGCGGGTGGGGGGCCGAAGGGCGAAGCGAACCCTGTCAGGGTTCCCATGTCCATTTCAGGAAAATCGACCGGCGCAGGCACGAGACCGATGGCTGGCGCGCCGGCGATGCGCCCGCCTTCCAGGTGAACCTGCCTGCCACCTGCATCCACCAGCATCTGGGCGAAGCTGGGATCGGAGGTGGCGCACAAGACAGCGCAACCCCGCTCGCGGGCCCACACGAGAGCCCG
>PMKP01000087.1 GCA_003157775.1 Myxococcales bacterium
AAGGAAGCCAACCGCCAGAAGGAGCTGTTCGACGTCCACGCCGGATCGCAGCGCGATCTCGAGAGCGCGCAGTCCAACTACAGCAAAGCCAGGGCCGAGCTGGATCGAGCCAGGAAGAAGACCCGTATCCTGCGCGGCAGTTCCTCCGGTCGGTCCAACCAAATGTACACCCTGCGCACCCCGATTGACGGCGAGGTCATCGCCCGCAACGTGAACCCCGGCGCCGAGGTGCAAGGCCAGTACACGGGTGGCACCGTGCTTGAACTCTTCACCGTGGGTGAATTAGACAGCGTGTGGGTGCTGGGGGATGTTTTCGAGATGGATCTCGGGCGGGTGAAGGCGGGCACCGCATGCCTGGCCGGCGTGGTGTCCTATCCCGGCCGCGTCTTCCGGGGACAAGCCGACTGGGTCTCGGATACCCTCGATCCCGCGACCCACACCTCGAAAGTCCGCTGCAAGATTGCGAATTCCGACCGCGCGCTCAAGCCCGAGATGTATGCCACCGTGACCCTACCGGTGGACCGCCAAGTCGCGCTCGCCGTCCCGCGCAGCGCGCTTCTGCGCCTCGGCGATCAGACGGTGGTATTCGTCGAGGTGGGCAAGACATCCGACGGCCGTCTACGCTTCGAACGTCGGCCGGTGGTAGTCAATGAGGAGTTGGGCAGCGAGTATTTGCCAGTGCTGCGCAACCTGGCCAGGGGTGAGCGCATCGTCGTCTCAGGCGCCATCCTGCTTTCCGGAATGCTGTAGCTATGATTGAGCGCTTGGTTTCGGCCGCTATCCGCGCGCCCTTTCTGGTGTTCATGGCCGCCTTGGCTCTCGTCGGCATCGGCATACGCTCGTACGTGCAGCTCGACATCGAGGCCTATCCCAACCCGGTGGCGCCCATGATCGAGGTCATCGCACAGCCGCAAGGCTGGAGCGCCGAGGAGGTCGAGCGCTATGTCACCCTGCCGCTGGAGACTGGACTGGTGGGCATGCCGGGGCTGGAGCACGTACGCTCGCAGTCGCTCTTCGGCCTGGCCGACGTCAAGTTCTACTTTGGCTGGGACACCAGCTATTTCACCGCCCAGCAGCGGGTGCTCAATCAGCTCAACTTCGTCACCCTGCCGGCAGGCGTGCAGCCAGAGCTCTCACCATGGAGTGCCATCGGCGAGCTGTATCGCTACAAGGTGGTCGGCAAGGACTATACCGCGGCGGAACTCAAGACCGCCGAGGACTGGATCCTGGAAAAGCAATTCCGCCAGGTGCCGGGCGTGATCGACGTGGTGGGGTTCGGCGGCCTGACCAAGCAATACCATGTGGACGTGGATCCTTACCGTCTTCGCGGGCTGAATGTCAGCCTGGCGCAGTTGCAGTCCGCCATCGCCAATGCCAACCAGAACGTGGGTGGGCAGCGCCTGACCCTGGGCGAACAGTCCTTCGACGTGCGCGGCATCGGGCTCATCCGATCGGTCCGTGACATCGAGCAAATCACGATTGCTGCACAAAAAGGTGTGCCGGTTCGGGTGCGCGACGTGGCCGCGGTACATGCGGGCGCGGCTCCGCGCCTGGGCATCGTGGGTCACGATGGTGAGCCGGACATCGTGGAAGGCATCGTGCTCATGCGCTATGGGGGCGACTCGCTCTCCACCGTCAAGGGCATTCACGATCGGGTCGACTACATTCGGCAGAACCGGGTTCTGCCGCCCGGCATGGACATCGAGACTCTCTACGACCGGGCCGACCTGGTCAAGCTGACCACCCACACCGTGATGGAGAACCTCATCACGGGCATGGTGCTGGTTTCGTTGGTGCTGTGGCTCTTCTTGGGCAATCTGCGCGCGGCTTTGCTGGTCGCGCTGAATCTGCCGCTCGCCCTGCTCTTCGCGTTCTTCGGCATGGTGTCGACTGGCACGCAAGCCAACCTCATTTCGCTGGGCGCAGTGGACTTCGGCATCGTGGTCGACTCGTCAGTGATCATGATGGAGAGCATCTTCCGCAACTTTGCCCGGCGCGGAGGCTCGATCTTCGAACGCATCACCAGTGCTGCCCGCGAGGTCGGGCCACCGGTGTTTTCCTCTACCCTGATCATAGCGGTGGCCTTCGTGCCGCTCTTCACCCTGACCGGCGTGGCCGGCGTGATCATGGCGCCAATGGCACACACCTATGCCTTTGCCATTGGTGGCGCCATCCTCCTCGCGCTCACCCTAACCCCGGCCCTTTCGTCGCGGCTCATGCATACATCGGTTACCCAAGACGAAGAGGAAAGGGACACTCGTTTCATGCGAGTTGTGCACGGGTTTTATGCACGACTCTTCTCCTTCGCCCTGCGGTGGCCGCGCTGGGCAGTGCTGCTGGGCGTGGGGCCGGTGGTGCTGGCACTGGCCGCGGCCGGTATCCTCGGCCGCGAGTTCATGCCCAAGCTGGAAGAGGGCAATTTCTGGATCCGCGCCACCTTGCCCACCTCGATCTCCCTCGAACAATCAGCCCGCTACGTGGGCCACATCCGCGCCATCGTGCTCGGCTGCCCGAGCGACGACCCAAGTAACTGTCCCTCCGACAAGCGAAGCCGGCCCGAAGTCCAGAGCGTCATCTCGCAGCTAGGACGGCCGGACGACGGTACTGACGTGTCCGGCTTCCAGAACATCGAACTGCTGGCGCCCCTGCGCCCCAGCTCCGAATGGCGTCCGGGTGTGACCAAGGCCTCGCTCACCGAGGACCTGCAGCGCGACCTGGCGCGCGCCTTTCCCGGCGTGGTGTTCAATTTCTCGCAGGTCATCTCCGACAACGTGGAAGAGGCCATGTCAGGGGTCAAGGGCGAGAACACGGTCAAGGTAGTGGGGCCGGATTTGCGGGTAGACGAAACCAAGGCGGGCGAGATCGTTGCCGCCATGAAGGACATCCGGGGGGTGGCGGACCTGGGAATCTTCCGCTCGCTCGGCCAACCCGCGATTCGCATCACCCCCTCGCGTACCGCGGCCGGGCGCTATGGACTCAATACGGGTGACGTGGCGGCTGTGATCCAGGCAGCCATCGGCGGGCTGGCCATCACCCAAGTCTACGAGGGAGAAAAGCATTTCGACCTCACCGTGNNGCGCCCGACGGCGCCCAGGTGCCGCTTGGGCAACTAGCTGATGTGGTTGAGGAGAACAGTCCCTCGGTCATCTTCCGCGAAGGACTGCGGCGCTACGTACCAGTGAAGTTCTCCGTGCGCGGGCGCGACCTGGGCTCGACCATCGCCGAAGCACAGGCCAAGATCGCCGCGCACGTCAAGCTGCCCTACGACACACACCTGGAATGGGGTGGCGAGATAAACCAGTTGCGCGAGACCACAGCTCGCCTCCTGATAATCATTCCGGTGACTCTGCTCATGATCACCTTTCTGGTCTACGGCTCAGTCAAGAACGCCCGCGACACCCTCATCGTGCTGCTCGGCGCGCCTGTGGCCGCCAGCGGAGGCGTGGTGGCTCTCTTCCTCACCGGCTCTGATTTCTCCATCTCAGCAGCCGTGGGCTTCATCTCAATTCTCGGGATTTCCATTCAAGACGGGCTCCTGGTGGTCACCTACGCCCGCCAG
>PMKP01000258.1 GCA_003157775.1 Myxococcales bacterium
TGGTATCCCCCGCCGCGGCGGAGTCGTTTGCCTTCTGCAGGGTGGCGAAGGGCGACGCCTGGGTCCCGGGATTCGAATCGCTGCCCGTGGGGCCAACGTAGTATTCCGCTGCCAGCACATTCTTCGCAGCGAACAGGCCCAGGCCGGCGACGAGCCAGACGAACAGGGAGTGATGCTGATCACTCTTGGACGGGCGTGCGATGGATTTCATCAGAGGCTCCTTCTGTGCGGACAGGCGAAAGCGACAAACGAACGGCGAACTACTCCTAACACAGGAGATTAGTGGCGCGGGCCGGGGAAAATGGGTCAGGCATTCCTTGGAAGCGCCGCGCCTTCCGGGTACCCGGCCGCGAAGACGCGCAATTGCGGAATGACGTGGTGTCCGGAAAGGCATCTCTGCTACTCACGGCTGTTCGACCGAGACGCTGCCCACAGCGTCCTGATTGCGCACGCCTATTTGCTGCTGACGCAACGAAATTGGCCCAATCTCTCGCGGCCCGGCTTGGGCGCCGCCTGGGTCCACTCTATCGGTGCCTCAGCCGCCGTTGGATCGGTTGCGGCACGGAGCTCAGCTTCGGTGGGCAGCCTGGCTGCGCGGCTCTGGCAGTAGGCGTCTGCTTGCTTCCAGGTAATGCATTGAATTGGAGCCGCTGTCGCGTTTTCCCCGGTGACGCAGAACTCGGAGTGTGCTCTGGTCCTCATCTTCACCTTCGAACTGCCCAGTCTCGGCTGCTCACACGCGGCGCATGCGGCATAGTCGACTTCGCTGACCGGGCGCTCGTCGACACAGGCGGCTTTGGTCGAGCTGTTCTCGGCACCGGGGCTGGTGTTCTGGTCATTGGTTGGAAGCGAGACTACCCGTCGTGTACCGGGCGGGCACTCAGGTGGCGCTACGGCTTGACCGCCCACGCTGGGCAGGCTGGCTACGGCGCGATCGATGACTTGTTGAGCGCCCTCGCGCAGGCCGGGGAGCCACTGTGCTGCCGCTTTCCTGACGGCATAAACCACTGAAGAGATGAGCGTACGGGTTTCTTTTGCACCCCTTAATTCGGTGGCGCTGAATGCGACAACGCCGCCAGCGAGCGCGATGAGCATGATCAGCGTAACCCCGAGCTGGCTTGGTTTCGGCGGGAGAGGCTCTGGCTTCGTCTTCGAAGCGGAAGCAGTCTGGGTTTCGGGCGAGACGAGAACCGTGGGTGCGAGTTGGACACTCGGAGAGGGAACAGAATACGGTCGGGAAGTAGCGGCCGGATTGAAACCCATGGGCGCAAGCTGCCCCGCCGCCGCGAGACTGCTGGCGAGAAACTCTCCCGCATTCGGGAAGCGGTCGGCAGGGCTTACCGCCAGGGCCTTCTCGAACACGGCTTCCAGTTGGTCTGAAACCTGCGCTCCGAGGGAGCGGGGGGTAGGTCGCTGCGCGGGATTGGCCGAGGAGAATGCGAACTGGACGAGATCCTCTCCCTGCAGCGCCACTCTGCCCGCCAGCATCTCGCTGGCCACCAGGGCTACCGAGTACACGTCTGTCCACGGTCCGGTAGCGCCGTAGCTTCGCGTGAATTGCTCAGGCGCTCCATACCGGGGCGTGAAGGAAGTAATGGCCACACCGGTTTTCGCCAGTGCTGCGTTGAGCTTGGCGTGGTCAGAAACCATCTTTGCAACGCCGAAATCGAGCAGTTTGCAGGGCGTTTCAGGCGCGCGCGCAGCGCTGCCCATGACGAAGATGTTTGCCGGCTTGATGTCGCGGTGGGCGATGCCTCGCCGGTGAGCCACATCGAGAATGGGCAGGATCCTCTTCAGGAACCCGACCACCTCGTCCTCAGTCCATGCCAGCCCCTGGCGCTGGTCTTGCTGAAGAATGGCGTCAAGTGGCGAGCCGTCGAGCCACTCAAGAACCATGAAGGGCATCCACTGCCCAGCGGGCGTGGTGTAGGCGCCGATGTCTCTGGCTTGCACAATACCCGCGGTTTGGCTCGAGAGCTCGGTCAAGAGAGCGCCTTCTTGTATGAACTGATGGAGCAGCTCTTCCCTTTGTTCGGCAGGGGCTTGCGATAGGCCGCTGAAAAATTTCACGGCTACCGGCTGTTTCCAAATGGTGTGCTCGGCCCGGTACACCACGGCGAAGCCACCCTCGCCCACAAGATGCTCGATGCGATACTTCTCGGCGACAAGCTGTCCGGAGATGTTGAGCGGATCGTTTTGAGGCATCTGGGAAGCTCCGAACGCGCAGGACTATCATCCGCTGGATGGGCGGTTCGATCAATCACACTGAAATGGATGGGCCGGCTCGTGCGCGATCAGCGTCTTGTGGGCGGGGCGCGTGTGACAACGACCTCATAGACCCTCGATGGCGCCGGGGACTTAGGGTTGCTCCAGAAACCGCACTTGGTCTGGCCCGGCGCCAAGCCCACCAGGCGCAGGTGATCGCCGCCGTCCTCGACGCGCACCACCGAGGTGTCGTCGCACACCAGTCCCACGATGATGAAGCCGAGGTGGAGCTGGTATGCCTCGCCGACCGTGATGCGGATCTGCGGCAGGGCCTCGCCTTGTGCCCGCGCCGGCAGCGAGGCAGCCATGAAGCCCGCCAGGAAGACCATGCACAGCCACACGCGCATGGCCACCATGATAGCAGCAACACGGAGAACCGATATGCGCGAAATCCTGGCTAGAAGCGCAACTGGATCTCGTAGCGGCGATTCTTGGCCTTCTCGGCCGGCAGGTCGTCGGGCGTGACCAGGGGGCGCTTGGAGCCCATGCCGATGGCCACAATCTCGCTCTCGAGAATCAGTGCTAGAACCCCCACAATGTTCGCCCGTTCCCGCTTGCCCTTCGCCATCCTGCTGCTAGCCGGCGCGACCGCGTTCAAGCCGTCAACGCCGCCCCGGCAACGCAGCGCCATTCTCATCTCGTGGGACGGAGCCTTGCGCGAGCACATCAACGACTGCCTGAAGCGCAACCAGATGCCCAGCCTGGCGCAACTCACCAAAGAGGGGCGGATGGTGGACATCGAAGTCTCGGGCCACGTCACCGACACCAAGGCCGGGCACGCGCAGATGCTGACCGGCTACGATTCGAACCTCACCGGCGTGTTTTCCAACACACGATTCCAGCCCATCCCGCGCGGCTACTCGATCTTCGAGCGACTGCAGGAGTCCTTCGGCAAGAAGGGCATCGCCACCGCCATGGTGACCGGCAAGGCCATGGGCCTGGGCCCAGGAGAACCCAAGATCCCTGCCGAAGCAGAAGCGGCCAGCCCCATCTCCGACGAGCCGAGCGATGCGGACGAGAAGCAGGCGCGCTGGCTGGATAAGGTACGTCTGTTCGGCGAACAGAACGTCTTGGGTCAGCCCTTCTACCTGGTCAAGGGCAGCCTCACGGCGTGGGACGGCGACCGGCCCCGCGACGCGCGCTCGGTGGGGCAGAAGGTACTTGCCCTCATCGACCGGTTCGGCCCCAAGGGTCGCTTCTTCCTCTTCGTCCACTTCGGCGATGCGGACGTCAACGGCCACAAGTTCGGCGAGGGTTCCCAGGAGTACAACGACGCGCTGGTTTCCCTCGACGCGTGGCTGGGCCGGATGGTTGCCCAGCTCAAGGCCGATGGACTCTACGATCACACCGCCCTCTACGTCACCGCCGACCATGGTTTCGACGTGGAAACCACCCACCACACCAAAGCTACCCACATCTTCCTGGCCAGCAACGATCCGCTGCTGATCTCAGCGGGCGAGCAAAGAGATATCGCGCCCACCCTGCTGCAGGCCCTGGGCGTGGATGTCAGCAAGATCACTCCGGCTCTGCCCGGCAAATCCCTGCGCAAGCAGGAATAGACGGCGGCGTGGCCGGAGGCCGGAGGCCGGCACCGGATCCGGATCCGGATTCGGAGCCGGAGCCGGCCGGCCGCACCACCGCCTAGCCTCGATCGCGCAAGAACCAGGTGGGACATCGACTTGCCAGGCTACCCTTGCCTGCCGGCGCGGGTCTTGCTAGGTCCCTCAGACATGGCAGCCATCGACGCTCTGCTCGCGCTGATTGAAGCACAGAAGGCGACCGGAATCGTGCTGCGGGCACGCGAGCCGCCGGCACTCATCGGGGCCCAAGGCCGCGGCCTTACCATGCCTCCACTCGACGCTCAAATCGTTGAGACTTTCGCGGCCGAGGCGCTCGCGCCTGGCGATCTTGACCGACTGCGCGCCTCGGGCGCGTGCGACGCCGTCTACCGCTCCGAACGCCACGGGGCCTTCGCCGTGGAGGCGCGCCGGGACGCTGACAAGCTGTCACTGAAGCTGCGCCACACTGGTGCCGGTCTGGCAAAGCCTGCGCCGGCGGCGCCTGCTAGCCGCGCCGCCGCAAAGACTGCCCCTGCTGCTCATGCCGGGGCTCCGAGCATCCCAACCAGCAGTCCTTCCACCGGCGCGTCGGCGGCTGCGTATTCCCGCTTGGCGGGCCTCATCGCGCGCTCTCTCGATGGGGACGTCTCGGACGTCATGGTGTCCGCCGGGCAACCCCTATGGATTCGCACGGCCAATGGCCTGACGGCGTCGGGTGAAACGATTGACCAGCAGGAGATCCTGGGATTCGTCGATTCGCTGCTCGATCCGCCGCGTCGCCGTTGTCTCGACGAAAGCGGCAGCGTGGATTTGGCCTGGGAAGCACCTGCCCCCGACGCGGAAGGGACGCAGCGGCTGAGGGTCAACGTTTTCAGGCAGGTGCACGGCCTGGCTTTGGCGCTGCGGCCGGTGAACCGCCGCGCCCTTGCGCTCACCGAGTTGAACCTGCCCGAGAGCGTCGGCGCCCTGGGGGATCTCCCCGGCGGCATGGTGCTGGTCGTGGGGACCACCGGCTCGGGCAAGTCGACCACCCTGGCGGCCATCGTGGAACTGGTCAACCGAACCCGTGCTCGCCACGTCATCACTCTGGAAGATCCTGTCGAATTCGTGTACCAACCACGGCGTTGCCTGATTCACCAGCGCGAGGTCGGCGCCCACGTGGAAAGCTTTGCCACCGGTCTGCGCGCGGCCTTGCGCGAATCTCCCGACATTATCCTGGTGGGTGAGATGCGCGATCGCGAGACCGTCAGCCTGGCGTTGACCGCGGCCGAGACCGGCCATCTGGTGCTTTCGACTCTGCACAGCGGCAGCGCACCTATGGCTATCGACCGCATCGTGGACATCTTTCCCGAACATCAGCAGGCGCAGATCCGTTTGCAGGTCGCCGGCTCGCTGCGTGCGGTGGTCACCCAGCGGCTGCTCGAAGGCGTGCTGCCCGGCACGCGCTATCCCGCGGTTGAGATCCTCATGGTCAACTACGCGGTCGGGGCGCTCATCCGCGAGGGCAAGACCCACCAGTTGGCCACCCAGATCCAGACCGGCCGCGATGAGGGCATGGTGGCGCTCGACACCTCTTTGCTCGACCTGCTGCGCGCGGGACTCATCAGCCCAAAGGTCGCGCTGGCCGCCGCCCGCGATCCGGTCGAATTGCAGCGCCGTCTGCGCGAACCACGTTAGGCCTGGCTGCGCTCGCCGCTTCTGTCCTGCCCCGTCACACCCGCTACAAGTTCACCGTCAGATACAACCGCGGGGTTATACGCGAAACCGTGGTACAGGCCATCGTGCTGACGGACCCGGCAGGGCAGTTCGGCAAGAGGCAGCGTAGACCGTCATATTGAACACCAGCGTCGAGGTAGATCTTGTCGCCCATCCGCCAAATGCTGCCGACGGCAACGTAGTAGCTAATTGCGTTGCTCGCGCCGTCACCGTGACCAAACCAGCGAAACATTCCATCGCGTTGATAGAGATAGAGGGCTGCAGCCTCCTGCAGCGGGTAGAAGCGAAACTCGATCTCCGGGCCGGTCTGGTACTGCCGATTGTTGTACGCCGTCACCCGAAGCGTAGAGGGATCTTTGTTCAGAAAATTCGAGGTGTCAGTGATGTCAAAGGTGTAGGTCGAGAGTGTGGTCAGTATCCGGTTCCAGCGCATGAGCCACTGCAAGATGCCTTGGTAGAGGGTTTGCTCAGCCCAGGACCCTGGCGGCCCGCCCAGGCTGGGATCGTTGAGCGAACTCGCGTCCTGGTAGTTCAGACGCAAGGTGATGGGACTAGAGAAGAGCGGCCGGTACACGATGCGATTCTGAAGCTGTGTCTGAATGGCGCTCTCGTGGTTGGCTGGCGCGGTCGGAGTAGCGGTCACCGTAACCGAATGCAGTTGGTAAAGCTCCAAATCCCACTTGGCCCCACTGGCCCACACCGCGCGGTTGTCAAAACGATAGACCCGATTGTATTGCGTCTTGGTCAGGACGTACTGCGTGGACCCAGTCCGCTGTTGGTCGGCCGAGGCCTCGTTGTCGGAGATGGATACTGTCGGCTGAATAGCCGCAGGGGCCAGCAGCTTCGACCATTGCCCCGGGAAAATCCCCAAGCCGCCGCCGATAGAGGCCTGGACTGTGCGCGTGGATGGATATGGCACCGGCGTGCCCGCCGGGGGCGAGGTCGGACCCGTCGGGGTAAGCGCTGAGTAACTCGGGAGCAGCGAGGGCGCCAACACCGGAGTCCCAACGGGCGTTATGCCCCCGGTTCCGGTCGGCGTGCTCGTGTTGGTCGAAGTGCTCGGGCTCGCGGTGGAGAGTCGGTTGTCGTCGTAAGTTGCCGTGTAGTTNNGATCGATTCCGTGTTGGTGGGCAGAAACTTCCATTCCACGCGCGAGAGCTGGACCCGATCCGCGTAAGAAGCGTTGCCGCTCGGGTCGGTCTCGGCCTGGGAGATGCTGTACAGGGCGCGCACGCTGAACCGCTTGATGAAGTCAAGGTGGGGGATCTGGGTAAAGTCATAGTCGAACTGGCTCACGCTCTGCAGGCGGTTGGTCTTGAAATTGGGGTTTTCTAGGATCGCGCTGCCCACCTGCTCGCTGAGCATGGGCAGCCGCTTCATGTTGAGCTGAACCCGCGCCATGGCGTGTTGGATCACCCCCACATTATTGGTCAGGTTGCCGCCGGCATCGTCCACCCAGGATCGCTGGCGGTCAAAGAATACCGTGGTTGGCAGCCATGCCGCGGGATAGCCGGTTGCGCTCAAACGTACCTCGTCGTCCAGCTTCCCGAAGCGCGTGCCGTCATTGCCGAGCGGGGTAAACCCCTGCGATTCCTTGCGGCCCGACAAAGTGCCTTCCAAATTTGGGGAAGACAAACGCAGAAAGCCCATCCCGGCCCAGCCGTTGGGCGCGCCGGGGTCCTGCCGGTCTGAGCCTGCGAATTCCCCATATCCGGTGACTAGTCCGCCCTGGCCCACCGGCCTCTGATAGCGAGCATCAGCCGCCGCGGACAACAGGCGGAGCGGCGGCGTGACTTTCTGTATGGGCAACCCAGTGGATGGATCGAACATGGGTTGTCCAGTCAGCGGGTCCTTCAGCGGCTGTCGCTGGGTGCCGATGTCTTGCATGTCGACCACTCGCGCGCCGACCTCCATACCGTGCATGGGCGAGGCGGCCGCGCGCGCAGCCACCATCCACTGTTTGAACGCGTTGCCCAAGTTGGACCCGGCCTGGGTCTTGCGGTTGAGGATCTCATTGGTGAACAGCTGAATCGAGGTGAGCGAGGCGTCGTCCTTCTCGCTAATATTGAGTTCAATGTAGAAGTGGTCGAGATAGGCATAGGCGGCGTAGGCCGTGGACAGGCCCATGTCCACCACCGCATTGGGAAGATTGTTGATGGGCTGGCGCGCAGGTGGCAGAGCGAAGTTGTAGATACCCTGGGCATTCGCACCGTTGCCCATGTCATGGATGGCCACCTGGATGGTGCGGGAACCCTGGCTGAAATTGACGTACACGCTACTGACCCAGCCGCGATCAATGTACTTGGGCGCGGC
>PMKP01000169.1 GCA_003157775.1 Myxococcales bacterium
AGTTTCAGGCTAGAGGACACTGAGGTCACAGAGCCTGACCAGATAGGAAAGGGTTGGGTTGAGCAGTCCAGATTCCCTTTTCCCATCCGATCTCTGTGTCCTCTGTGCTCTCTGTGGTGGAAAAGCTAACTACGTCCGTCCCAGGCGTTGTTCGATCTCGGCGATGGACATGCGCAGCAGCACCGGGCGGCCGTGCGGGCAGTGCGAATGCAGGTCCACGGCATCGAGCTGGCCGAGGAGGGTGACCGCCGCTTCGCGCGCCACGATGTCGCCCGCGCGCAAAGCGCCGTGGCATGCCATGGTGGCGAACACCTGCTCGAAGTTCTCCTCGGCCAGGCGCAAGGAATCCCCTTCTGCCACCCGGTGCAAAACGTCGCGCAGCAGGGGCTTGGGATCCACCTCTTTCAGCAAGTCGGGCACCGCGCGCAGAAGTATGGTGCTCGGCCCGAAGCTCTCGACCTCGAAGCCAAGTCCGGCCAGCGCTTCCAGCGTCGCCGCTTCGCGTGCCGCCGCAGTCGCAATCTCGTCCAGTTCGATGGGAATGGGAAAGAGCAGGCGCTGGCGAACCACGGCTCGCTGTCGATGCGCCACGCGCAGTCGTTCGAACATGATCCTCTCGTGCGCCGCGTGTTGGTCCACCAGGACCAACTCCGCCGGGCCTTCGCATACAAGATAGGTCCGCCGGAGCTGGCCTATGTAATCGAGTCCACCGAAGAAGCCCCTGGACTCGGGCTCGCTGGCCGCCGGCAGCGCCTCGTCGCGCAGCAGGGTTGGAAGCGGGCTTGGCTTCTCGCCGAGCCCAGGCGATCGCGGAAGCGCGGACGAAAAGGATCCTTGCCGGTCCCGCGCCCGCTCAGGAGGAAGCGGATGCTGGTCCTCGCTCCGGGCGACGCGCTCGGGGGGCAAGGTGTAGGCACGGATGGGCGACACCGCCAGCCACGGCGCACGCGCCACCGCCCGGCCCACCACATGCCGGACCGCTGCGTAGACCTCCTGCGGCCGCGCGAAGCGCACCTCCAGTTTTTGCGGATGAACGTTGACGTCCAGCTCATGGCCAGGGACGTCGACAAAAAGCGCGGCCAGAGGGTAGCGTCCCTTCTCCAGCAATTCACCGTAGCCCTGAGCCAGCGCGTGCAGAAGGGCGCGGTCGCGCACGAAGCGGCGCCCAACGAAGAGGAAGGTCGAACGCCCGGCGGGCGCGGCCTCCTCGGGCGAGGCCAAGAAGGCGCGCACCTTGATCCCCCCCTCTTCTCCCTCGGCCTCGTGCAACACCTTGGCGCCACGCCGGGCCAGCGCTGCGCGCACCCGTTCGGCCATGTCCCGGTGGGGTGGCAGATCAAGAGCCACGCGGCCGTTGCCGCGCAGGCGGAAGTGGACCTCAGGATGGGCCAAGGCTAAACGCAGAATCGCTTCTGAAACATTGGCTGCCTCAGTCGACTCGGACTTGAGAAACTTGAGGCGCGCGGGCGTGTTGAAGAAGAGATCACGCACCTCCATCTGGGTGCCCTCGGCCATGCCGACCTCGCCCGCGTCGGCCTCGACCCCGGCCTCGACCAGCAGGCGAAAGCCGGCGCTGGCGCCGATGATCTTCGTGCGCAAGGTGAGGCGTGAAACCGCGGCGATGGAGGGCAGCGCTTCACCGCGAAAGCCGAAGGTGGCAAGACCCCACAGATCGTCGGCACAGGCGATCTTCGAGGTGGCGTGGCGTTGCAGAGCCAGGCGCGCCTCCTCGGCCGTCATGCCGCAGCCGTCATCCACCACGCGAATCAGCCGCCGGCCCCCGGCTTCAATCTCCACATCGACGCGGCGGGCGCCCGCATCGACCGCGTTCTCGCACAGCTCCTTGGCCACCGAGGCGGGTCTCTCGACGACCTCGCCGGCCGCGATCTGGTCCGCCAGCGCGGGCGGCAGGATGTGAATGCGTGGCGCAGGGGTGTCAGGCTCCATGCTCTACCGAGTGAGCGTATCAGGGAGCCGCGCGCGCGAAAACCACATACTGCAGGGCGATCGAGTGAACATCGTCGTGTGTGATACACTCGCCCCCGTGTCACGTGTCCTAGTCGTCGACGACGAGCCGGAAGTTCGTCAAGTTGTGAGACGTGCGCTTGAACGCCTGGGGCACCGGGTGACCGAGGCGTCGGATGGCCAGGAGGCCATCAAGGCCCTGGATGGGGGCGGCTTCGACCTGGTGATCAGTGATTTGCGCATGCCGCGTGCTGACGGATTCGCGGTCCTGCACAAGGCTCAGGAACCCACGTTGCGCACGCCGGTGATTATCCTCACGGCCAGCACCCTCATCTCGGAGTGCGTGGAGGCCATGCGTTTCGGCGCCTTCAACTTCCTAGTCAAGCCCTGCAACTCGGAGGATTTGAAGTCGGTGGTGGAGGCCGCCCTCGCCCAGGGACGGCCGAGCACGCGTACCTCAGCCACGCGCAGCAACGACCTGGCCGAGCCGCAAGCGATCCT
The DNA here is from genome assembly GCA_003157775.1 of Myxococcales bacterium. Taxonomy (GTDB): domain Bacteria; phylum Myxococcota_A; class Polyangia; order Fen-1088; family Fen-1088; genus Fen-1137. Next base: position 2,467 of record PMKP01000169.1, read on the forward strand.
GGTGGGCGATTCGCCCGCCCTGCGCGGCGTGATCGAGATCGTGAGTCAGGTGGCCCCCACCGACGCAACTGTGCTGCTCTTGGGCGAGAGTGGCACGGGCAAGGAGGTGGTGTCCCGTCTCATCCACGCCTTCTCGCCCCGATTGGGCAATCCCTTCGTGGCGGTCAACTGTGGCGCCATTCCTGAAGGCCTGGTCGAAAGCGAGCTATTCGGTCATGCCCGTGGGGCGTTTACCGGCGCCACTGATGCGCGCGCCGGCAAGTTCGTGGAAGCCGATGGCGGAACCCTGTTTCTCGACGAGAT
>PMKP01000084.1 GCA_003157775.1 Myxococcales bacterium
TATCCAACCGGACCTGGGCGCGCTGTGCACCCGGCGTGCCCGACTTCACGCGCACCCGCACCAGCCCCTGCGCCTTCATGAAGCGCCGGATGGTGGCGTACGACGGCGACAGTCCCAGCGTCTTGTCGCCCGCACACAGCGCCGCCAGGTTGTCCGCGTGCAACTGGTAGCTCCAGTTCCGGTGCTGCCGGTACTGCGCGCACAGCGCCTCCCGCTGTTTGCCATTGAGCCGCCGCTGTTGCCCCCTGTCCTTGCGTACACGCCGCCGCAACACTGCCACAGGATCTGTCCGCTCCCCGCGCGCCATATGCAGCCAGCGCTCCAGTGTCGAAAATCCGAACTGTGTCGGCTTGCCCGTCACCGGGTGTTGCCACTGCTTTGCCGCCAGCCGCTCCAGCTCCCCGGCCAGCTCGCCTCTCGCCGGTGGCGCCGCGAGCAGCGGACCGATGATCGAAAAGCGCAGGTGTGCCCAGCGCATGTGGCGGCTACTTTCGTCCTTGCCTTTGGCCATCGTTTCCAGCTCCTTCTCCCCGCATCGATTGGGGTGATGGCAATGGATACAGGGCCACGCGGCTTTGGTTTGGACATCTTCTGCGGGTCAGCCTCGCCCCTTACAAAGCCATGCTGCTTCTCCCTGTCGCCGTCGTGACCGGGGCGACGAAGCGCAACGTCGAGACGAGCTGCTTCTCCTCGTCGCCGTCGAAACGCGCCACCAGCGCTCCCGGCAGCGTCGTGGCAGCCGGTGCCGGCGGCGCCAGGCGCNNCCACCGCTTCAGCGTCCGTAGGCTGACCCCAACCATCTCGCGCAATCTGTGGAGCCGCTTCGCAGACACAGTGGCCCTGAGCGCGCTGAACACCACGACCACCGGCCCGAAAAACACCTTGCGACCGAGAAACCGCACCGACGGCGGCGTCACCCGCCGTCGACAGCCGTCCCGCTCGCAGCAGAAGCTCTGCCGCCACATGATGCCCGTCCCGATCTCGCCTGGTCCACCGCGCGGCTTGCGCGGATAGCGTGCGCTGTGCAACCGGCCCCCGCACTCGCACCCCGCCCTGCGCGCCTCGGCCGCGAGATCGTCATCGAGCTGCTGGAGATGGACATATAGAGAAATCTGTTGCAACAGAGCCGCAAGTCGTGGCACACGGGCCTCCTCTCGCTTTCTTGGTCGAAAACGAGAGGAAACCCTCTCGGGGCGGCTTTCAAGCTCTCCGAGGGGGTTTCTCTTTTCCCCTCACGCTACCTGACCACGGAACCCGCCCCGACACTCAAACTCTGCGCTCAGGCTGACTGGCGCCCGATGCAACCGTTGACGTTTCAGTTTCTCATCGCCATGATCGCGTCCGCGATCAACGAGCGGATGCGGTGGAAGAGAATCGGATTCTGAAGGAGGTCTTCCGGGCCGCCATGGGCAAAGAGCGGATTCCTCTCACCCCGGCCAAGCGTCGTCGGCTGGCGCTTGCAGGCAAAGAATTGAGTGCCCAGGGCTCCTCCAAAGTCGGTGGCAAGGACGGCTGAAACGGGCGAGGGACGCTGTCGCGTGAGGATCTCAAAGCGGCGCGGCACGGCGGCAGCAGCGTACGACCGAGGCCGAAGACCGATTTGAGCGCTGTCCGTCGGGCGCGGCATTCATTTCTGGTCCGGCTCGCGAGCGACTGCGGGATGCTACAGGCCAATGAGGCGCAGCGTGGTGCGTACCTTGCGGCCACAGTGGCGTGGTGCCTCGGCGATCCCTGCACCGGCAACACCAGCCAGGCGAAGCAGGCTGAGCGCGAGGTTGCGCAGGCATGCCAGGGCTTGCGGTGCCGTCCTTTTGCGGACCTGCGAGCGGTCCTCGTCCCAGGTTCGATCGCGGACGTAGTGCACCTCGTTCTCCATCGCCACCACGTCGATCTCGCCCGTGATGCGCCGGAAGGTGTTCGCGCTGGGCGCTCTCTGGCACCAGCCTCCCAGGCGGCGCAAGGTGCTCTTCGATTGGTCGTACCCCAGACGGTGGCATAGCCACGCGCAGTAGTTCAGTCTTTTGTACCGAACCCCTCGTGCTCTATTCAGATTCCGCCGACTTCGGCGTGGCCCTGGTCCCCACCCTGTTTCCCCTGTTTCCCCTATCCGATGCTCAAAAACTGTGCTCTCATAGGCTCCCAGGAAAGATGCTGGATTCGCAACACCTCGTGACCGTTTCGTGCAACATCTGCGGCGCGGACGATTTCACCGTCCTTTACCCAGCGGGACGCGCGCAGGTGAACCAGATCGTGCGATGCAACCACTGCGGCCTCCTGTATGCGAACCCGCGCAGGATGGCGGACCACGTAGACATCGAAACGTGGCCCGAGGATCCGACGTTCGATCTCGCCCGCGAACGACCGCTCCGGTACGAGAAAGAGCAGCTCCAGGTTCGAGACTACGCCGACACGCGCAAGCTACTCAAGGAGCTCTGCGGCGGCGCGGGACGGTTGCTCGAGATCGGCAGCGGCCTGGGCTTTATGCTCGACTTATTCCACAAGGAGTTCTGGGAGGTCGTGGGCGTCGAGCCCGATCGGAACGCGAGCTTGCACGCCCGCAGGAAGTTCGGGCTCGATATCCGGAGCTTGACGCTCGAGAAAGCAGGGTTCCCAGACGAGTCACTGGACGCGGTCGTGATGCTGCACGTGATAGAGCACGTCCCTGATCCGATGGCCACACTGCGTGAGATAAACCGCATCCTCAAACCCGGAGGCCACCTGATCCTGGAGACCCCGCGCTATGACACCCTCATGTTCAAGATTCTCGGCCGTCGAGAGCGCAGCCTCAGCTGCGATGGACATATTTTCTTTTTTACCACCGACAGCCTGCGCCGCGCCTACACGGCGGCGGGTTTCGAGCTCCGGCATTTTCAGTGTCCGCCGAGATCGCTGACGCTGGATCGTCTGGCGTTCAACCTCGGCGTGATCACCAAAAGCCCCGCACTGTACGAGCGCCTGAAGCCTTTCACGCGACGGCCGCCGCTCGACAAGATCAAGCTGTCGATCAATGTGCGTGACATGCAGCGCGTGTGCGTGCGGAGGGTGACGCGAATTGTCGCTTCTCCCTCCTCATAGCCCTTGAGTGGCCGCCTGACTCGGTGGGCGCCTGGCCCGCCAGGCATAGCGTGTATCAGCATGCGCGCTTTTCGTCTTCCGGTGAGGAATTGCGCTCGAAGCACAGAGGCAGTCATTGATCGACCTCGCACAAGCGCAGCTATGGATGCTCGTCGGCCAAGGCGAAGAGTGTCTGCTGGAATGAGCAAACTCTGGACTGACCCGAACACGCAGCACGTCCCACCAGAAAAGACGGGGCCGCAAAGTGCCTGCGCGCACCTCCGCGTGCCACCAGAGCCAGCGACATTGAATCCTGCGGGATGATCTGTCAGCATCTGCACCCATGCGCCGCATTCGCATGGCCGCCGTGTTCCCGATCCACAATCCAGGAACATGGAATGCTCACACATTGCCTTTCGCTCTGCGAACACATGCGCAGTCAGGACTTGGAAGTCGATCTCTATGTCCCGTCCTCCGATCGAGACGGCCGCCGCTCATTCACCCATGACGCTGTGCCGCCCTGGCTGAAAGCCGGGTGCTATCGCCTCAATCGGAGCGGTGCGGTCGCGATGCTAGCGCTGCGCCGGCAGTTCCGCCGAGCCCTAAAGCGGGCAGATGTCGCGTACATTTGGGCCGCGACGCCCGAAGCGTTCTACCTTGACGTCAAGTCATCCGGCTTGCCGCCATTTGTGGAGAGAATGAACTGCCACCGTGCCACCTCGGTGCCGATCCTTGATGAGGCGTATCGGCGGGCAGGCCTTCCTCCCGCACACGGCATCAGCGCCGCATCACTTCTGGAGGAACGACGTAAGCTGGCGCTAGCGGACTGGATCTTCGCACCCAGCCCGTTGGTGGTGAAATCGCTGCTTGATGAAGGCCACCCACCCGAAAAGGTTCTAGCGACGAGCTACGGTTGGTCGCCTGAGCGAATGACTGCGGAACGAAATCGCGCGGAGGTCGACGTCCGGCCGCGCATCCTATTTGTAGGCACACTCAACATACGAAAAGGCGCGCACCTACTGCTCAATCGTTGGGCCGCTGCCGAAATCGATGGCTGTCTGGACCTTTGCGGACAAGTGACTGACGAAATCCGCCGGGTCGCCGGGCAGCATCTCCAGCGGCCCGATGTCAAGTTCCACGGGCATGTCCCCAACATCGCCCAGGCCTATGCCGATTCGGATGTATTCGCGTTCCCGACGTTCGAGGAGGGAGGTCCGCTCGTGACCTACGAAGCTGCGGCGCATGGCCTTGGCATCGTGACGACGCCAATGGGCGCGGGAGCCATCATACGCGATGGCGTTGAGGGTCTGGTGCGTCACCCGTACGACGACGAGGGCTGGATCCAAGCGCTACGCCGGCTGGCCGCGAACCGCGAATTGCGGTCCCGCCTCGGAACGGCGGCGCGTGTTCGCGCCCAGGCATTCACTTGGAGCAAGGTTGGCGGAGCGCGACGAGAACTAGTGGTTCAGGCGCTCGGGCGCCAGCGCTTCTGATTGCATGCGAGGGCAGTCCTTTCGTGTGGTGGCGATGCAAATGTCAAACAGCTCCTCGCTCAGGTGGCCTGAACTTCTCGGCTCCTCACGACGGTTCTCGAGAGTAGTAGATCACAAACGCGCGCTCGGGCTGGGAACCGTGATCTGAGCCGTGATGCTCACGAAGAATACCCTGAGCGCAGCGGAGGCGGGCAGGCAGTCGGCCATCCCCCCGCATCTGTTGCCAGGACGATCGCGCATCGGCATCGACCGTGGCCGCGCTGGCGATTCTGTGCTGAGCTGTCAGCTCCAGCGTGAGCCGCGAAATCGGCCTGCCCCGCCGGACGAACTCCTGCCACATTTCTCGCGGCCGGCGGACCAGCTTCTGACTGCACCGCGCTACAGCGCTCTGGGTCGCGCCGCCGCGCCGCGCTAACATCCCTGAACGCCCAAGAAACTTTCTAGGGCTCGTGCTATCTTCCGCTGACCCGGCGAAGATCTGACTCATATTTCCGGGGCCATCGAATCGACATTGGTGAGGCACTCGCGCCCGACACGCGGAGGCAATAATGAAACGCCCTGTTAGTTCCTGCATTCTCCTCATGATGCCAAGTCTGGTGGGGATGGCCTGCGCCAGCTCGCGAGGAGCGGCAGCCCCATCCCTCGACAGTGGGGGAACCGTCGTGCCCGGCGACGGTGGCCCGGTTTCAGGACCTCCTAGGACCCTCGATCCGAATGGCTGGACCGTCATTACCCCCTCATCAGACAGTCGCATCATCTATGTCAGCTCTACGGACGGCGACGACAGCAACGGCGCGTTCGTGCTAGGGACTGACATCCCGCCCGGTCAGACCGCGCAGACTCAGCCTCCGCCGTCCGCTGTTCCCTTCAAGACCATCACCACGGCCAAATCCTTGTTGCGCCCTGGCTATCCCGACTGGCTCCTCCTCAAGGCAGGTGACGTCTGGGTGGAGGACATCGGGCAAATCTCTGACTCCGGAGGGCGTTCCCAAACGGAGCCACGCGTCTTTTCCAGCTACGGAACTGGCCCTAGGCCGCAACTACAGCCAACTCCCGGAGATATTGCCGGTACGTCCAAGTCAAACGGCAGCATATGGCACATAGGCTCGACACTTGCAGCCCACATATACTTCATCGGACTGGAGTTCTACAATCCCACTAGAGATCCGGACAATCCCGCATTCAATCCCACTGGTCATGATATAACCACAGTATCTTGGCTAGACAGCGGGAATGATGTCCTGTTCGAGGACTGCCTTGAGCACTTCATGGGCAGCGGCATATGCGTGGGGGCCGCTTCCCATTTGAATCCGGGGCTTGCCCCAACGAACTTCACCATGCGCCGTTGTATAGAGGTGGACAATTACTCTCTTGTCGGGCACGGACAAGGCAGCTACTTCGACACTGTGGATGGGGCCATAATTGAGGAAAATGTTTTCGACCACAACGCATGGAACGATGCGGCCGGCGTTCCGGCCGGAATCTTCAATCACCATTTGTACTTTTTCAACCAGACCAACACGACTATTCAGAGGAATCTCTTTCTGCGCGCGGAGAGTCTGGCAACGAAGTGCGTGTCGCGCGGACTCGACAACGTCCGCAACGTCACGTATGATAACAATTTGTACTTTGAGGGTGAAGTCGGTATCAGCGTTGGCTATCAAGACAGCGACACCGGCAACGCTGTTCCACCTGCCGGCGGATCCTGCATAAATGGGCTAAACATTACCAACAATGTCTTCTTGCAGGTCAATCGTGACAACCCGACCGGCCGGGGTCTTGGCTGGGGCATCGATCTCAAGAGTGTCGCCAATGCCGAACTCAGCGGGAACATCTTTTCGGATTTCTCCTTTACTGGCAATACCTACGCGATCTACTTGGAATCCGGCGGCCAGACAACATCAACTAGCTCCAATGTGACAATCGAGCGCAATACGCTTTATAAGATCAATATTCAGAATATCGTCTTGTCACCCCAGGCCGGCTGGTCCAATATTCGAATAAGGAACAACACGCTTCAAGATGGGGGCCTTGGCGCCGCGATGCAATCTCTCACCGGAACATTTTCTCCGTTGACGTATTCTGGGAACACGTACTCGGCTTCAGATCCAGCTAATTTTTCGCTCGTGAACAATGTCCAACAAGACTATGATGAGTGGCTTGTGGTGAGCCGAGAGGCCGATTCGATTCCTGAAACAGTCGCGTATCCCAATCCGGGAGTGAACCTGGACACCTACATGGCCAAGTTTTCGCTCGGGTTAGCCGACTTGTATGCTGCCGTTCGGAAACAGTCGAAAGCCACTTGGAACCCCGCATTTACCGCAACCGCAATCAACAATTATATCCGTAATGAGGGATTTGGGCTTTCCCCTCTTTGAGCCGAATCAGGAGGCTTCGCATGGTCGGGCTGAAGACCCTGCTTGTTTCCGGAATCACAACGGGATCTCCCGCCATCCGCCAATGAAGACGGGCGAAAAACCGAGAGTCCTGGTCATCGCGGAGGCGGCAAATCCCGAGTGGGTGAGCGTTCCTCTCGTAGGGTGGTCGGTGGCGTCAGCGCTCAGACGAGTAGCTGAAGTGCATCTCGTCACCCAGAAGCGGAACGCCGAGTCCATCGTTCGTGCTGGATGGTTGCTTGATCGGGACTTCACAGCGCTTGATAGCGAGGCCGTAGCACGGCCTATGTGGAAACTCGCTAGCGGCTTGCGCGGCTCTTCAGGTGGGGCATGGACGCTGGTCACGACGATGTCCATTCCTTCCTACTATTGGTTTGAACATCTGCTGTGGCGGCGCTTTGCGCCTGAGTTTCGCGCTGGGAGATGGGACATTGTCCATCGCGTGACGCCTCTTAACGCCAGCACCCCTAGTCTCATCGCCCATCGACTCCAATCGACGGGGATTCCATTCGTGGTGGGCCCCCTCAACGGCGGCGTGCCATGGCCACGCGAGTTCTCTCAAGCTCGACGGCAGGAAAAGGAATGGCTTTCTTATGTGCGGGATGCCTACCGGCTTTTGCCGGGCTATCGGAGCATGCGCGATAGCGCCGCTTCGATCCTAGTTGGCTCCCGAACGACTTGGCAGCAGTTGGGTGATCGCTGGCGCTCCAAGTCTGTCTACATTCCGGAAAACGCCATTTCGCTTGAGACGTTCGGAAGAAGTGAGAGCCGGCCATCTCCCCCTCCCCTTAAGGTAATCTTCGTGGGCAGGCTCGTTCCCCTAAAAGGAACAGACATGTTGGTCGAGGCTTGCGCCCAATTGATCCGGGCGGGAAAAGTACTGCTGGAGATTGTTGGCGATGGCCCGCAGAAACCTGCCCTCGAACAACTGGTCAGTGAGTACCACCTGAGTGGTGGCGTGACTCTTAGTGGGTGGTTAGATCGATCTGGCGTTGCGGCACGGCTACGTCAGTCGCATGTATTGGGCTTTCCCAGTATTCGAGAATTTGGAGGAGGCGTCGTTCTAGAGGCTATGGCGTCAGGCGTGGTTCCTGTGGTGGTTGACTATGCCGGCCCCGCTGAACTGGTTACTCCCACGACCGGATACCGCGTACCGCTCGGCCCACGTCAAACCGTTGTTTCAGGGTTGCGGTCCGTAATGGAAACACTAGTTGAAAGCCCACAAGAGCTGGCCACAAAGGCTGCCTGCGGCCGTTCGCGCGTGGAACGATGGTTCACCTGGGATCGCAAGGCTGACCAGATCGCGGCCGTCTACAACTGGGTTCTACGACGCGGCACCAAGCCCGACTTCGGCATGCCCTTCCCAGACTAGCTCCGTTCTGCGTATTCCGGTCATCGTGAACGCTCCGTTCGTGTCCGTCCGCCAGTCCGCCCCCCAGGTGAGTGCCCACACTGGCACGCAGGCGGGGCAGACTCCGCCGGATGAGCAAGCAAAGAACCGAGGACGGTGCCAACGAGTCGACGAGCCTGGCTGACCGACGGTGGCGACAAGAGGATGCGGAGATGGTGCTGGCGGCGTGGGAGGAGAGCGGTTTATCGCTGTCGAGGTTTGCTGACAAGCAGGGAGTGAACGTCCAGCGCCTCAGTTGGTGGCGCAAGCAACTGGAAGAAAGGGGCCATGCTGGTGGTCGTCGCCGGAAGCGACGAGCCGCTGCGGTGTCGTTCGTTCCTGCTGTGATGAGTGGGAATCCGTCCATGGTTGTGTTGCGCCTGCCACGCGGGGTCGAGGTCGAGGTGGCCGACGCGGCGGCGGTGCCCACGGCGTGGCTGGCCGCGGCGGTGAAAGCTCTTGAGGGTCAGCTGTGATCCTGCTGCCGGGCGCGGTGCGGGTGTACTTCGCGACGGCACCGATGAACCTGCGGCGGTCATTTGACGGCTTGTCGCGCTTCGTTGCCGCCATGGAGACTCATAGTTGTCATTTCTTGCCAAGCTTGTAATGCGTATATACGGGGAACCATTTGCCGATCACGGGGAGCATCGGTCCTTTTGAGATGACCCGGAAGTTCTCCTCAAGCAGTTTCGATACGCACCCTCTTGAATCACCGAATTCCTCGTCCGGCTTCCTATCGGAATAGAGCGACAACAGCGCGTCGAGCACTCGGCTTTGCATCGGGCAGATGGTGATGAAGACGCCGTCGCTTTTCATGATACGCTCTATTTCCCGCAAGGCCTTGGCAAGATCCCTTACAAACTCGAGTACGCTTACGGCGACGATTGCGTCGAAGCTGTTGTCCGGATAGTCGGTCGCCTCGATGTTCTGACGGCCCACTTCGCAGTTTGTCACTTCGTAGCGACTGAGCATTTCCGCGATATGCCCATAGTTGTCATGGATATCACACGCAAAGAGCTTGGAACAATGCCTTGACAGTTCGGGAATGAAAATGCCGCTGCCAGTCCCGATTTCGAGAAGACGTGGATACTTTGTTTCGCCCAGCAGCCTGGTTACTATATTGAACCGGTATTTCTGAACGAGGCTGATGGGAAACGAATAGTTCCACGTGTAATAATCGACGGACCCTGTTTTTCGAAGAAGTCTCCGATCGGGAAGGAGTATTCTCATAGCTCAATCCGTGTTCTTGAGATCAAGTGGTCAATCACCGGCATGGAAGGACAGTTGCACCCGGCCTACTCCTTTTGAGAGGAGACGGCGAAACAGGCGCACTTCCCTGCCGGGGGCATGATTAGCACGCCAGGAGCGGTTTTCGTCTAGCGATATTCGACCGTTGCGCGATGATGATTCGTTTTGGTCAGGGGACGCGGTTGGCGGAAACTCGGTACTCAGAGGAATAGGGTGCAACGCAGGAGCATACTCAGATCGAAGAGATTTATTTGAGCGTTTGGGAACTTTCCCGACCCGGCCCGGCGCGGCCAGACGCCATGGCGCGGCGCGGTCTGACGCCCTTTTGGCTTTTTTTTGGCTGTCCCCGGACGCTGATGGAGTTGCGGCAGGGACGGCGCTTCGTCAGTGAAGACTCGCGCCGCCTTCGCGCGGGTAGTTTGGCGCCCCCGTCCACCGAGGCCATCGGACGCTTGAATGACTCCTGCGTCACCTGCAACGCCTGGGCAGCTCGGCAAAAGACATGCGTGCACACAAGTGCCATCTCGGCTTCCCACAGCCGATCAGGTGTCTGCGAACACTTGCTTCGCGTCGCACGCCACCTCTCTATCTCGAAGTCTTTCCGGCAAGCATCCGTGGACGGCACCCGAGAGGCCGGGAGACCGTGACCTGCTGGCAAGGGGCGCCATTCTTCCGGGCGAAGATCCGGCCAGCAAACTGTCGCTCCAGGCCGGAACCACTTGGGGTGTCGCCAACGGACAGCGAGCCTCCCGACTTCACCTTATCACCGGAAGCATCGGGTACCAAAAGCACATCCAGTGGCGGGCGCACGTCACGGGAATGG
>PMKP01000012.1 GCA_003157775.1 Myxococcales bacterium
TGCCTTCGCCGTCTACGACGCTGAAGAGCGACAGGTGTTCATCGCGAGGGATCGCCTGGGGATCAAGCCGCTCTACTACGCTGAGATCGATCGACCCGACGGCAGCGTGTTGCTGTTCGCTTCAGAATTGCGCGCTCTCTTGGCCACGGATCTGTTTGCGCGCCACCTGGATCCAACCGCCGTGGCGACCTACCTGTGGAACGGGTTTGTGGTCGGCCCCGGGACGGCGATCCGCGGGATCTCACTTCTGCCCGCGGGCTGTTCCCTGCATGTCAGCCTGGACGCTCCTCGCGCGGTGCCAGAACGCTATTGGACGCTCGGTCCCAGGCCGCAACGTCCGGCGGACGAGGCAGTGCAGGTGCTTCGCACCGAGCTTGCGACCGCGGCGCGACAGCATTTGGTTGCCGACGTGCCGCTCGGGGTTTTTCTTTCTGGCGGTGTCGATTCGAGCGCCACGGCGGCTCTCGCGGTCGCCGCCGGCAGTAGACAGATTCGCACATTCCACATTTGCTTCGACGAAGCGCAGTTCGATGAATCGCAGTACGCTCGCGCGGTTGCGACGGCCCTTGGTACCGAACATGTCGAATTCAGACTGACGCAGGCGCATTTTCACAATGAGCTCGAAACTGCCCTGGCTAGCCTGGATCAGCCAACCTTCGATGGAATAAACACGTACTTCGTCAGCCGTCTCGTGCGTGAGGCTGGGTTCACCGTTGCCCTGGCAGGAACCGGAGGCGACGAGCTATTCGGCGGCTACCAGAGCTTTCGAGATCTGCCACGCCTGCGCAGGCTGCTCAGGGCCGCTGGTATCGTCCCAAGAACGTGGTTGGCGAGCATGGCAAAGCTCATCGTGCGTCTGAAACTCGGAGCGCCAGGAGAGGTGCCTCCACAGACACGGTGGGGAAAGCTGGCAGACGTGTTCAGCTCGCGGGGCAATGCGCTGGATCTCTACCAACTGGCCTACGGTCTCTTCACTCGCGAGTTTTTGCGGGAGGTTTCGGTCCTGGGCGGGGTGGGCACCAGCTCGGGTCTGCCCGCCGACCGCATCAAGGAACTCATGGACGCGACCGGTGGACTCACCCCGCTCGCGGCAGTGAGCGTATGCGAACTCGCGCTTTTCCTCGGCGAGCGGCTGCTGCGCGACACCGATGCGGCGAGCATGGCAACCTCGCTAGAGGTTCGCGTTCCATTGCTTGATCACGTAGTCGTCGAGGCGATACAGGCCGTACCAGATGCTGCCCGGTTCATGCCCCTTGGCAAGAAGGACCTGCTGAAGTCGGTTGCCATGCCAAACCTCGACGCAAAACTCTTCGACAGGCCGAAGGCGGGTTTCGTTTTGCCTATCGAGGTATGGGCCAAGGACCAGTTGGCTGGTGAAATCTCGGACGTGTTTTCAGACCGGCCTCTAGTTGAGAGTGTCGGGCTGAATTCTTCGCTCTTGCAAGGATTGCTGCGAGCGTTTCGCAGCGACGCGCCGGGCATATACTGGTCGCGCATCTGGGCGCCATATGTGTTCCTGCAATGGTGTCGACGTCACCGTGTCATGCTAGGTTGAATCGGACGGAGGTCGAATTGTGCATCGATATCTTGTGATTTCCCCATGCCGTGACGAAGCAGGATTCATCCAGTTCACGATCGATTCGATGGCAGCGCAGACCCAGCCACCGACGACCTGGCTTATCGTCGATGATGGCTCCAAGGACGAGACCCCTAGGATTCTGGAGGCCGCCGCGGCAAGGTATCCCTTCATTCGCGTCGTTCAGCGTGCGGACCGAGGCAAGCGCTCGGTCGGCCCGGGTGTCATTGACGCGTTCTACTTCGGCTTGTCGCAGGTCAACCTCGATGACTACGACTATGTGTGTAAGTTCGACGCCGATTTAGAGATCCCACCTCGCTATTTCGAACGTTGTATGGAGCACTTCGAGGAAGATCCGTGGCTTGGAACGCTGTCGGGCAAGCTGCAACTGAAACTCGGGGACAAGTACGTCACCGAACGCATCGGTGATGAGAATTCCGTGGGCGCTGCCAAGTTCTACCGCGTGGCGTGCTTCAAGGACATCGGAGGCTTTGTGCGCGGCGTTTGTTGGGACGGCATCGACGGCCACATGTGTCGGCTCAAGGGTTGGATTGCGCGATCGATCGACGAACCCGAGCTTCGGATCACGCACCTGCGGCTCATGGGTTCCAGCGATCAGAACGTCTGGACGGGGCGCGTGCGCTGGGGTCGAGGCAAGTACTTCATGGGTTCCGCGCCCTACTACGTCGCTGCGGTCGCTCTGTATCGTGCGATTGAGCGGCCGTTTCTATTGGGCGGGTTGGGAATTCTCTGGGGTTACGTCAAGGCCGGTCTGGAGCGGGCACCGCGCATGGACGATCCAGCCTACCTGCGGCAGCTCCGCCGCTTCGAATTGGAATCACTCGCGTTCGGCAAGCGCCGCACTGTCGCACGCTACAACGAGCGGATTCGCCGTCAGGCGCCGGCTTCGCAGCGAGGCCCTGAACCGAGAAAAGGCTGACCATGCAGGAACGCCGTTTGATTCTCCATTGGAGCAATTGACAGGTCACCCGGGACAGCCCCGTTTCTTTTCAGTGTGAGCTGACGGCCCCGA
>PMKP01000064.1 GCA_003157775.1 Myxococcales bacterium
CATGCCGCCGTGGCTGAAGCCAGCCCTGGGAGGCCTGATTGTGGGCGCCGTCGGCCTCTTCGTGCCTGAGGCGCTGTCAACCGGCCTAGGCGTGGTTCAGGGTGCGTTTCAGGGACAAGGTACCGTCATCTCGTTGCTCATCATTGCTTGCGCCAAGATGCTGACCACCTCATTCACGGTTGGCTCGGGTGGCAGCGGCGGCGTCTTCGGACCGGCGGTCGTGATCGGCGGCTCGCTTGGCGGCGCCGTGGGATTGATCTTCCACGGATGGCAACCTGCTCTGGTTCCTGACCCAGGCGCTTTCGCAATGGTGGGCATGGCAGGCTTCTTCGCAGCCGCAGCTCGCGTTCCCATCTCCACCATCATCATGGTCAGCGAGATGACCGGCAACTACCAGCTCCTGGTGCCCACGATGTTCGTGTGCATGCTGGGGTTCTTGCTGGTCAGAAACCGGACCATTTACGAAAAGCAGCTTCCGGCCCGCTTGTCCTCTCCTGCACACCAGCGCCGAATCATTCGAACCCTGCTCGAACGCTCCACGGTCCAGGACATCCTGGCCCTGCGTCCCAGCCCGCCGCCTCTGCCGGTAAGCGAGCGAACGCCTCTCGCTGCGGTCCTCGAGCGCTTTTCCTCCAGCGGGCTAACTTGTCTGCCGGTGTTGGGCGAAGACGGCGCTCTGGTGGGTGTGGTCTCGTTCGAGGCCGTGCGATACACGCTGAGCAGCCGTGCCGCCCTATCCAATCTGGTCGTGGCCCGCGATCTTGCCACCCCAGCCGTCACGGTCACCGGTGATCAGAGCCTATTCTCCGCCCTTGCCAAGATGGCCCGGTTCGAGAGCAAAGATCTTCTTGTGGTCGAATCCCAAGACTCGAAACAGAAGGTGGTCGCGGTCCTCACCAGTGGCGACATCAACGCAATCTACGACGAGCAGATCCTCAATCCCTCGCTGCCGGAGCCCCAGGCAAGTCCGCTGGTTCGTCGGGTGCGGGGATGGCTGCCGAAGAGCTGGTTCAAGCAGGTCGAGGGACGCGAATAGAGACGCGACTGCAGCGCCCCTCGATTTCCGGCGTCAGCGTAACGTAGCAGATCGCCTCGCGAGGCGATCTGTCACGCTGTGCTCAGCGCGTGTGACCCGCCAGAAACTCAGCCACGAAGGCACGCAGATCATCCATGTCGAGCGGCTTGTCCAGCACGTCTATGGCACCGACTTGCCGCGCCTGCTCATGCACCTCGTCGTCGCCGAATGCCGTGACGAAGACGACCGGCGGGGCCTTGTGGCCGCCGCCCAGCCTTGCCAGAGCGGTGATGCCGTTCAATCCGGGCATTCGCACATCTGAGATGACCAGGTCGAAGGAGCGCCCGTTGGCATTGGAAGTCGAAAACGTCATGAGAGCGTCCAGCAGCTCGAATCCCGTGGCTACCTCGACGATTTCATATCCATCGGACCGAAGGGCTGCCGTCAACAGGCCGCGAAACTCCTTGTCGTCTTCCGCCACCAGCAGGCGCCGGGGAGGGGCAATTGGCTTGCCGCCGCTTGATTGACCGGACGCCGATTCGACCAGGGAGGTTCTTCGCACGAGCTGCCTCTTGCTCCGAGGCCTGCACAAGCGGTGCCAGATGCTTCGGCCAACGGCAGCCGGCCCAGCGCCATCACCGCCGGCAAACGGCCCGTGGCAGTCTGCCACGTGTGGCGGTCTGCCACGCAGGCCGCCAGCGCCTTGCCGCCCTCTCGGCTGGTAGTTGCGCTATTTTGCGCCGCCCTGAAGATTCTCGAGCGAGGGCAAATCGGAAAGATTCGGCTGTAACACGATCTCGATGCGTCGGTTCTGCGCACGGTGTTCGGGCGCGTCGTTGGCCACCACCGGATCGAACTCGCTGTAACCGGCGGCTGCCACCTGTTGCGGCTTGAGTCCGCTCGCCACCAAGAATTTCACCACCTCGACGGCCCGCGCGGTGGAAAGCTCCCAGTTCGAGGGGAAGCGCTGGGTGTGAATCGGCACGTCGTCGGTGAACCCGGTGACGAGGTACTTGCGATCGGTTATCCCCGCGAGCACCGGGGCGAGTTTGGCAAGTGCCGTCTGTCCGTCGGGCTTGATGTTGGTTTTGCCCGAATCGAAGAGCACGTCGGACTCGAGCTGGATCACCATGCGCCCATCGCGAATGATCACCTTGAGCTGGCCGGCATCGATCATGGACTTGAGCCGCGCGACCAGATTGCGGAACGTTGCCGCCCGCGCCTCGGCCGCCGCCTTCTGCTTGCGTAGTTCCTCCAATCGGACCTTGGCGTCTTCCAGGGTGCGCGCGAGCTCGCCCTTCTCGCCGGTGAGCTTGTCGACGTTTTGCCCCAGCTTTTCGAGACGCTTTTTCATTTCACCCGCCAGCGCCGTGGTGTCGTCGAGCGACTTGCGCAGACCATCGCGCTCGGTCACGGCGGCGGTGAGCTGCTTTTCGAGTTCGGCAATCTTCTTTTGCAGATCGTCCACGCGCGACTGCAGAGCCTTCTCGCGCGCCGCTGCGGCCTGGTCGTGATCGGCCGTGACCTTCTGCAGTTCGGCCACTTTCTTGTCGTAGGTGCCCGTGGTCACGCAGGCTCCGACGAGGAGACCACTAGCAAAAAGGAAGAAGACGTAGTTTCTCATGGTTTCCTGTTTAGCGCCTGGCTGCTGGGGGCGCCAACCGAAAGATTTTTCAGATCCAGGCTGAGCGTGAACTGGTTCGCATCGTCGGTCATGAACAATACCGTCAGAGGTTCGCGCCTACGTTTCCGATGGAGACGCTGGGGCCGAAGATGATGGCCCAGTGCGAGGCATCTGCGTTGGGCGAGCTGGGGTCCGGGGCGTAGCGGCCGCGAAACTCGTACACGCCCCACATGTGGATGGCGATTGCAGTGTCGCTGCCGCCGAGTGGTAGGCGAATGCCCACGCCGCCGACGGCGCCCAAAGTGGCGGGGTACGGTGTGGCGTTTGCCGGCTGGAGCAGTCCCATGCCCATCAGACCAAGTTCCAGTCCCAGCAAGCTCTCCTTGCCTCGCCGGTCGAGCTTGACGATGCGGGAAAGCACTCCGAAATTGAGGGTCAGTTGCCCGGCCGGGCTGGTCATGCGGTACAGGCCGGCGGGAATGGAGACGGTTCCATAGAGGCGCGCCCGGCCGCCCTCGATCGTAACCGACCACTGGACCGCTGGCAGTCCATCGCTGGTCAGCGGCCCCAATGTGTAGCGTGTTTCGTCGAGTACGTGGGCCATGCGCACAACGATGTGATCGAACTGCCGCGTGCCACCCTTGAGTGGGATGACCCGCACGTCGCCGCCAGGGCGCAAGACCATGCGCTCGTGCAGGCCGGCCGAGCCGCGCGCACTCCCGTCGGCCGCCGTCACGTCCACGTCGAGGACGACTTCCTGCTGCCCATCTTCTGGTCGCAAACGCTCGCGGTGGATGAGCACCCGGCAGGTGTTCCGCTCGGCGAAGGGGATGACGTTCTCCTTGCCAGGTTCGAGGCGATGGGGCTTGCCCTGTGCATCGGCGCACACCAGTTCAATCAGGGCGTTGTCGCCTGACGCTGAGGTCGAGAATGGCGCCGGTACGTTGGCTTCCCGCAAGACACGCTGCACGGGGTCTTCAAGGGTGGCGAGGCTCGCTCCGGCGAACTCCGAGGGAAGGCC
>PMKP01000178.1 GCA_003157775.1 Myxococcales bacterium
CCCCAGTTATAGACGACGTTGTTGGTGCACTCTCCGTTCGCTTTGAACTTGGGGTTGCGCTCTTGGTTGTCGATCCATAGGTTGTGGGCGATGGTGATGTCCTGCTCTCCATCGATGATGGAGCCGAAGTTTTGCGGGGGCACGCCCTCGCCGATGATCGAGTTCTGCAGGGTTACGGTGCTGCTGGTGCCGGTGATGCCGAAGTTGTCCCAGCGTCCCCATTGCACGGCAACGTGATCGAAGATCATGTTCTGGCCGTCGGTGATGTTGACGGTCTTCTTTGCACTGCCCGAGGCGTCGGTCATGCCCTGACGGAAACGGACATAGCGCACGATGATGTTGCTGCGACTGCTGAAGCTGGTTTCCCTGCCATAGATCGTGATTCCATCACCCGGGGCGCTCTGGCCTGCCAAGGTGATGTTGTCGCCAGCGACGACGATGACGTCGGTTGGTTTGATCACGCCGCTGATGTCGAACACCACGATGCGGTTGCCCTGGCTGACGGCATCGCGCAGCGATCCGGCTCCAGAATCGGCCAGGGTGGTGACGTGATACACCTGCCCTTTGCGCCCGCCGGTGACCATAGCCGCAAAGCCTTCGGCCCCGGGGAAAGCAAGCGGAGCCGCCACGGCCTGGCCTGCGGCCATGGTTGCAATGACCAGCGCCGTGGTGCCGCACCAACGACGAAGACTCGGTGAAACGGGTGCATGCATCAAGATGACCTCCCAAGCTCAGCATTATAGTGGCTTGCCGGTGGATGTGGAAACGCGCATTGAAGAGCGCTTCGCGCGTACGGGATTGTATCGAAGGTCCTCATGCGTAGCTGGGCTGGCATGCGTCGTGGCCTATCCGATGAAACGCCGAAACAAGCCAGCGCAGGGCAGGTTTCCTCAACGATTCCAGGGCGCTTGCACTTGCGCTGGGCGACCTCTCTACTGCTATGAGTTAAGGTTGGACAGCGCTTTTTCTGGACCGCGATGACCCACTCTACCGGGTGGTTGCCCCTATATGTTATAGGAATTCTTCGTGCAAAAGGAGGGCGCCCTTCTCGCACAACAGGAGACCAATTCTTTGAATGAGTTCGCGACGACTGCACCTTCGCACGCCAAAATCCAGATGTTCTGGTTTGGCGCCATATGAGGACATTCAGAAAGGCCACATCATGAGGAACTGCCAGGTCTTGCTGGGCATCACGATCCTGGGCACTGCCCTTGTTGGCGCGTGCTCGAATGACGGTGCCGGAACTCAGGCCAGCGGAGGAGCGGGAGGCAGCAGTTCCAAGGTCTCGGGCACTGGAGGTGAGAACGGCACAGGCGGGATCTCGAATTCAGGTGGCGCAACCGGCGGGCGCTCGGGCAGCGGTGGTGCTGCGACCAGCGGCGGTGCGACAGCCATGGGAGGTGCGACTGGCGCTGGCGGGACGATGGGAGGCAGCACGGTGGGGTCCGGCGGCAGCACGGCTACTGGCGGCTCGATCAGCACTGGCGGAGTGATGGGCACGGGTGGCGCGATGGGCGGAACGACTCGCACGGGCGGAGCAGCCGGCAACACCGCTACTGGCGGAGCGGCTGCCGGCAGCACTTCCACTGGCGGAGTGGCTGGCGGTAGCGCCGCTACCGGCGGCTCGGCCGGTGGCAAGGGCGGAGCGATGGCAGGCACGACCAGCGCAGGCGGCGCGACAGGGGGCAAGGGCGGAACCATCGGCTCAGGCGGCATTGCGGCTTCGGGAGGCGTCACCACACGGGGCGGGTCCTCGGGTTCCGGGGGCAGCGCAGGCCAATCCGGCTCAGGTGGGACAATTCCGTCCGGCCCGGCGGTCGCATTTCCCGGCGCGCTCGGTTTCGGGAAGAAGGCAACCGGCGGCCGAGGTTATGCCGTTTACCACGTGACCAATTTGAACGACACCGGCACAGGATCTTTCCGCGACGCCGTCAGTGCGGACAACCGCATCGTGGTTTTTGACGTCGGCGGGTACGTCCTTCTGACAACGGCTGTGTCAGTCAAGAGCAACCTGACCATTGCGGGTCAGACGGCGCCTGGCGACGGCATTGGCTTCATGGGGTACGAGGTCTCGTTTAACGCTGCGTCTAACGTGATTGTGCGCTACGTGCGCTTCCGCCAGGGCCTCATCGACCCCGATTGGAGGAAAAGCGGGATCAACCTGCTCAATGGCAGCAACATGATCTTCGATCACATCTCGATCGAGTTCGCTCAGTACAACAACATCGACGCGGTGGACGCGACCAACATCACAGTCCAGTATTCCATCAACGCGGACCCAACTCACCAGCAGTTCGGGGCGCACACTGAGGGAGGCGGCTTCTTCACCTGGTATGCCAACCTCTGGGCCAATGCCCATGGTCGCTTGCCTCTGGCCAAGGCCAACACCCAGTTCGTCAACAACGTGGCCTACAACTACCAGTACGCCTACTGTGCCGGGGATACCGGCGGTTCTAACTGGCACGACATCATCGACAACTACTTCATTGCGGGCCCGTCCACGACCAGCCCAGGAGACGATTTCTACCAGATGAACGCAGGGCAAACCGTCTACGTCAGCGGGAATCTCCTCGACAGCAATGCGGACGGCACACTCAACGGCACCGACGCAGGTCAGCCGGGCGGCACGACCAAGGCAACGAAGGCGAACTCAACAGACACCGCCAGCCTGCCCACCACCAGCGCGGCAGACGCATACGCCGACGTCCTGGCCAACGCTGGCGCCTGGCCGAAGAACCGCGATCAAGTCGATTCTCTCGTGGTCGCCGATGTGAAATCGCTCGGGAAATCGGGCAAGTTGTGGACGGACCAAAATGCCACGGGCCTCACCAACCAAGGCTACGGGACGCTTGCGGGTGGGACCGCGCCGGTCGACACCGACAAGGACGGCATGCCAGATGCCTGGGAAACCAAGTACGGCCTGAATCCGAACGACCCCTCCGATGCCACCGGCGACTTTGATAAGACCGGATACACGAACATCGAAAAGTACATCAACGGGATCGTAGATGGACTGTACCCGTAACAGCCAATCTGCCATCCGATGCAGAGCGACATAGCTGCCGCCATGGATATGTTGGATTGCGTAGTGTTGTAGGGCTCGTTGAAACCGAGCACCGTCTTGTAGCCTTTGCTCACCATCGTGCTAATCGCACTGGCGATCCCCGCTGAACTCTGCTCGGCCCCCGCGTGGCCCCATCGGCGCAAAGGCTGTCGATGAGAGCGCAAATTGTACTGTTGTGTGCGCCGACCGCCCGGGAGTTTTCGCAAGCGACTCAAGAGGCCACGCCCCCGGTCCGTGTCGCGGCCAAAGTCCCGCATGCGGCGCCGATTTCGCGGCCGCCGGCGTAGCGGCGGGACACCGGAATATGGTGGGCCAACAGCTCGTCTCGGAATCCCCTGACTTCGTCATTGGTGGGCGGATGAAAGCGGCCCGAATCGTCGTTGACGTCGATGAGCGTGACCTTGGCGCGCAGGCCGGCCAGCAGCTCCACCAGCTTGCGGGCATGCTCGCGTCCCATGTTCACGCCGGAGATCCCGACGTAAGCGAAGGTCACTCGGCTGCGACAGATAGAGGCGTATTCGCGCACGGCTGCCATCACGTCGGCAAGCGGCCAGCGTTTCTCCGCCGGCATGAGCGGCAAGCGCGCCTCGCCAGTGGCTGCGGCCAATGAAATGATCAGCCGGAAGCGATGTCCCTCGGCTGCGAAGCGCCGGATGGTAGGCACCACGCCGACTGTCGAAATGGAGATGGATTCGCCTGCGATGGCCGGGCCCGCCGGGTGCGACAGGATCTGCGCCGCGCGAATCACGTTGTCGTAGTTGAGCAGGGGCTCGCCCATGCCGAGAAAGAGCACGCCCGCCACTGGGTGATCAGCCTCGGCGCGCATGGCTCGCACCTGGGCCAGCATCTCCCAGACTGCCAGGTTGCGCACGCCACCGGCTGGCCGCAGCCGGCCCGTGGCGCAGAAGTCGCACGCCAGGGCGCAGCCCAACTGAGAGCTGATACACAAAGTGTATTTTGCCGTGGGCAGCGCCACCAACCCGGTCGCTTCGCCGCGCCGGCGGCGTTGCTTGAGCGCCCGCGCGTCGCCCGGATCGGGCAAAGGGATGCGCACCGCTTCGATCAAGCCGCCCTGGGGCAGGCGAAAGAGGTATTTCACGAAGCCGTCCGCCGCCCGCCTGCGTTCCACAATCTCCAGTTCAGGAAAGATCACGTCCGCGGCCAAGGCTCGGCGGATGCTGGTGGAAAGCCAGTCCAGGCCATCGACACGGTCCACGCCATCCCGATGCACAGCCGCAAACACTCGCGCGGCCTTGGCGCTATCGACGCCATAACCGTCGAGAGCCGCGCCCATGGCAGGTAGGTCCAGGTCGCGCAGGTTGACCCGCACCTGCTCTCACCGCACAGCGGGCGTGCGATCGCGCGCGTGCAATAGATCGAGCGACGGCGCCTCGTTCTCGACCACATAGCCGAACTGCCGCCTGAACTCCTCGGCCGAAAGCTTCGGGTTGCACACCCCGCCGAACTTGGTCAACACAGCGGGATCATCGAAGTCGTCGCGCCGCAGCCGGATCATGTAGCGCCGGGCGATGGCGTAGCGGGTTGAGCGCGTGTCCACCGTGCGCAGTCGCGTGCGCCCCGTCCCGGGATCCAGCATCTGGGCAAACGGAATGGGCACGAAGTTGCCCGCCTGAAGGGACACCATGGCCGCGTTGCCGCCGGAGAAGAGGAACTTGGCCGCGCAGTAGCCCAAATCGCGCGTGTACTCCATGTCGAAAGGAATAGGATCCGCGCAGCGCAATTCGTAGCCGATGTCTTTGGACACAAAGGTCAGCTTGCCCACGCCCAGTTCCTTGAGACGCCTGCTGGTGGCCTTCTTGAGCCCGTCGCCCAGGTTCAGCTCGGACAGGCGCATATTGCCGGCATCGTCGTATTCGATGGGCCCGAGTTTCTTGAGGTCATCCTCGGGAATACTCTCGGCTAGTCCCTCGGCCAGCACCGCCACGCCGTAGCGCCGCTGTTCAGCCAGACGCTTGATGACCGCACCGGCCAAAATGTCGACCAGGGTTTTCAGCGTGGTCTTGCAGCGCGGGAACTCCTCGGGAATCACGGTCATGGTGGCGCCGGCGGCCTTGCCCACGCCCAGGGCCAGGTGCCCGGCCTTGCGCCCCATGGCCACCACGAAGTACCAGCGCGACGTGGTCTTGGCGTCGGCCATCAGGTTCTTCACCAGTTCCACTCCGAGGTGGCGCGCGGTCTGGTAGCCGAAGGTGTCGACCATGGGGTCAAGGTCGAGGTCGTTGTCGATGGTCTTGGGTACGTGAACCACGCGGATCTTGCCGGCCGCGCGCTCCGAGACCTTCATCGCCGAAAACGCAGTGTCGTCGCCGCCGATGGTGATGAGCTGGGTCACGCCCAATCGATGCAGCGAATCCACCACCGCGCCAATATCTTCATCCCGCTTGGTGGGGTTGGCGCGCGAGGTGCCCAGGATGGACCCGCCCGAAAAGTGAATGCGGCTGACGTCGCCAATCTGCAGCGGCCTGATGTCCTCCAGTCTGCCCTTCATCAAACGGTCAAACCCGTCGCGAATGCCCAGCACCTCCACGCCCTGCAGAAGGGCGCGAATGGTGGCAGCGCTGATCACGCTGTTGATACCGGGGGCGGGGCCGCCGCCGACCAAGATTCCAAGTTTTTCCCTTGACACGTTGAACGACTCCTTGCTGGGCGCGAACCCTAGCATAGGACGGCCTTGGGGCTGCAACGCAGATGCGTGAGTTCATCCAGGGAATCGGCCACAACATGTTCGCCCTGATCGAATCTTCCTCGCCGGGCGCATCCCGCGTGAGGGTGATCACGTCGCAGTGCTGCTGCTCGCGTGCGTTAGCGGGGACGCTCTGCGTGGCTCCAGCCCCCTATGCTGACGGGTTTGTAGTACGATTGGCGTCACACCAATGTCCAGATCGGCCGTGTCTGGAATCTCAGCGCGAGGAGCCTTCTGATGCGAAACCTGTTCGCGGTTCTTGGCCTTTTCGTCACAGCCCTGACCGCGGCCTGTGGTTCCAGCTCGCATCCCAAGGTGGCTCCTGATGGCGGCGGCATGTCCCGTGGCGCGGTCAAGGGCGATGGCGCGGCTGAGGTGGGGGGTCGTGGCGGCGCAACCGGCACCGGTGGGACCATGGGCACTGGCGGCGCGGCTGGCAGCGATGCGCTAGTTGCAACCGGCGGGGTTGCGGGAAGCGATGGCCCGACTGCCCAGGGCGGGACAAAAATCATCGACGGGCCGGTAGCTTCAGGCGGCGTGGAGGCACGCGATGCGCCGGTTGGCACCGGCGGCGGAGGTGCCAGAGGAACCGGAGGGACGACCGGCGCCGGGGGTGCCTCCGGCATTGCCGCGCCCGCAGACAACGTGGCCGAGGTCTCCGTGGACTTCGGGCTGCCCAACATCGGCTACCTAAATGGTCTGTTTGCGACCGTAACCGTCTGCGTTCCTGGAACCGGCCAATGCCAGACTATCGACCATGTGCTGGTCGACACCGGATCCTCGGGTCTGCGCCTGCTTGGGTCGGTGCTGACGCTTTCGCTGCCAGCGTGGACAGACGACAGCGGGGTCGCGCTCGCCCAATGCACCGAGTTCGTGAGCAGTTTCACCTGGGGCCCGCTGCGGGGCGCCGATCTCAAGATCGCGGGCGAGCAGGCCAGCAACATCGCCATCCAGGTCATAGACGAGTCAACCTATCCCGTGCCGAGCGATTGTACTGGCACCAGCACCGACACCGCCGAAACGCTGAGGTCCAATGGCATTATCGGGGTGGGCTCGCTCGCGCAAGACTGCGGAACGGCTTGCGCGCAGCCCCTGGGCACCAGGTCGGCCAATCCAGGGCTGTATTACGCCTGCTCTTCAACAAAGAAGGGTGGATGCCAGGCCACGGCCGTGCCTGTTTCTAAACAAGTATCACATCCTGTCATGCTCTTCAGCGAAGACAACAACGGCACCATTATCGAGCTGCCCACGGTTCCCGCCAACGGGGCAACCAGTGTGACTGGAGCCTTGGTTTTCGGCATCGGCACGCGTGACAACAACGGCCTGGGCCAGGCGACGGTGCTCCCGCTCGATAATGCGGGCACCTTTCTGACCAAGTACCCCGCCAACGGCAACAGTTCGATGGCCTTCGTGGACACTGGCTCCAATGCGATCTACTTCCTGGACAGCCGCACTACGCAGATTCCCGCCTGCACCGGCATGTACTCTTTCTTGTACTGTCCCAGCTCCACCCAGAGCTTGTCGGCCACGAATCAGGATGCTAACGGCCTGGTTACTATCACCGTGAACTTCAGCATCGCCAATGCCAAGACTTTGTTTACCCGCGTGGCCGACGTGGTTTTTGGTAATCTGGGCGGGCCGAGCGTCACCCCTTCGTCGCCAGGGACCGGGATGGGCGCGTATTTCGACTGGGGGCTGCCTTTCTACTTCGGCAGGAACGTGTTCACCTCAATCGAAGGCCAATCGACTCCAGTGGGAACGGAACTTTTCGTCGCGTTCTGAGATGTGGGTCCTGATGCAAAGACTGCTCGCCATAGTCTGGCTTTTCCTCACAGCCCTAGCAGGGGCCTGTGGTGGCGCCGCGCATCCCGTAGGAATCTTCACAGCGACAGGCACTATGACCGTGGCCAGGGACGGGCACGCGGCGACGTTGTTGTCGAACGGGCCGGTGCTCATCACCGGCGGATACGACAACAACTCGCTTCTCGCGAGCGCGGAGCTATATGACCCTGCGGCCGGGACATTCACCGCAACTGGCAGCATGGGCGCGGCCAGGGACGGGCATGCCGCGACGTTGTTGTCGAACGGGCTGGTGCTCATCACCGGCGGATACAGCGACAGCTCGCCGGTGGCGAGCGCGGAGCTATATGACCCTGCGGCCGGGACATTCACCGCAACCGGCAGCATGGGCACGGCGCGATACGCGCACACGGCGACGTTGTTGTCGAACGGGCTGGTGCTCATCGCCGGCGGATTTGCCGACGGAAGTTCTCTGGCCAGCGCGGAGCTGTACGACCCAGGGGCTGGGACATTCACCGCAACCGGCAGCATGGGCGAGGCAAGGGACGGGCACACGGCGACGCTGTTGCCGAGCGGGCTGGTGCTCATTGCTGGCGGATTCACTGGCTTCGGGTATCTCGCGAGCGCAGAGCTATACGACCAGACTGCCGGGGGATTCACGCCAACCGGCAGCATGGGCGCGTCCAGGGACAGCCACACGGCAACGTTGTTGCCGAACGGGCTGGTGCTCATCGCCGGCGGATTCGCTGACGACACGACTTTCGCGAACGCAGAGCTATACGACCAAGCTGCCGGGGCGTTCACGGCAACCGGTAGCATGGCCGAAGCAAGGCGATCGCACACGGCGACGTTGTTGCCGAGCGGAATAGTGCTCGTCGCCGGCGGATACGCTGGCGGCACGATTCTCGCGAGCGCAGAGCTATACGACCCAGGAGCCGGGAGATTTGCCGCCAGCGGCAGCATGACCGAGACAAGGTGGTCGCCTACGGCTGCATTGTTAGCGAGCGGAACGGTGCTCATCGCCGGCGGATGGGGCTCGGGCGGGGCTGTCGCGAGCGCGGAGCTGTACTCGCAGCCTTGAGCGCTGCCGCAGCAAAGCGCTCGCGGACGTCTCGACAGCCGCGTGGAATGCGGGCGCTACTCGGTCGCGGGCGAAGGGCGTTTCGCCTCGGCGGCGGCCTCCTCGATCAGGCGAAGCTGCCGGTCGATTTGGCTGCGGACCTTGGGCGCGGGCTCGAGGTCGAAGTGCTTGCGCAGAATGTCGGCGGCTTCCTCGGATCGCGTGAGCCCCAGCGCGAGCGCTACATCGAGCCGCACGTCAGGATCGGGATGTTCCAGTAGGGGGCCTAGCTGGGCCGGCACCCTAGCGCCCCCGGTCCAACCAAGTGCCAGCGCTGCCTTGCGCAAGAGAAGCCTGTCGCCCGCGTCTTTTGCAGAAGCTTTCTGCTTCACCACGGCCTCCAGAAAAGCTCGGCCGGGCCGCGTGGACAGGTTGCCCAGGGCGCTGACGGCGCGCGCGCGGAGCTGCAAGTCAGCCTTGGGATCGCCTGCGATCGCGATCAGAACCTCGTCGATCCCGGTTCCGAGCTCTAGCCAGTCAGCGGCCGAAACCGGCAGGGTGTTCGCCCGTAGACGCACCTCGACTGCTGCGCGCTCAGGCCGGGCCGTAGGGGCACCGCCAGCGGCCAGCGTGACGCTCATCGCTGCGCTCAGGCAAAATGCGAGCATTGCCCAACGCTAGCACGGCTTGGGTTATAGTCGCGTCCAACGGTGGTCTTGACCCACCGCCTAGCCCCCGGAGGATGCGATGCCTCGCCGCCTGACAATCGTAGCCTTGGTTCCCTTGTTTCTTGTCGGCTCTGGCGCCACGGCCTACGCAAGAAAGAAAGCCGTTCCAGCCCAAGCAGAAGAGGCACAAGAGGACTCGACTCCACCGGCGGAGGCCGCGACCCCACCAGCAGAGGCCCCGGCCCTGCCAGCAGAGTCCGCGATCCTGCCGGCAGCAGGAGCGCTGGTAGCCGAAGAAGCACCGGCCGCGATGGCGCCGGTCAATGCCCCGATATTCGGCGGGGCTTTCCGGTCGCGCTGGATTAGCGTGCCCCACTGGTTTCTTTCCTCGTTCACCAAGGCCAGCCAGTCGGTGTCGTCCTACAGCGTTGCGGTTGAGGGCTACCGCCGCAAGCGCGACGAGGACAACCCAAACCGGTTCTGGGAAGTCTCACTCGCCTTGGGCTACCAGAACATGAGCGCGCCCGACGGGAACTGGCTGGGCAAGAACAAGAACGCGAGCGCCGACACGGATTGGGTCCAGTTCAAGAACTTCGGTTTCTGGACCATCGACCTTTCCTTCATCCAACGCCAATACTTTAGCGACATCTTTGGCATCCACTATGGCGCCGGGTGGGGGCTGGCCATCATCCAGGGCGACATCCTGCGCACGTCATCGTCCACGGCCTGCACAGACTCCAACGTCGGCGACCCCAGCAAGTGCCGGCCGATAATCTGCACGTCAAAGAGTTCGGGCTGCACCGAGACCGACTTGCAGAAGCCACTTCTTCCCGGCCAGCCCGACTCTGCTACCAATCCGAACCGCTTCAGGGAAGGCTCGGTGCCGGGTGCGATTCTCATCGTGAACCTGCTCGCCGGGTTCGACTTTCGCATCCCGCAGGCCAAGGGTCTCGAGTTCCGCATCGACTTTGGCTTCTACGACGCCTTCTTCGTAGGCGGCGCGGTTGGATTCACCCACTAGCGTCCCTTGGGCGCAGCCTGGGGCCGCACCCGCAGTACCAGCCTTTTCGATCCGCGCTGCAAGTCGAGCGGCCATTGCACCCCGATCGGCGCCAGCACCACGGCCGGCCGCACCGGGTTTTGCCTGGTGAACGGCTCTTTAGCAGTCCCGAGTAGGATGTCGCCTGGCTGCAGCCCAGCGCTGCTCGCCGGCGAATTTGCGACCAGCGAGACCACACGCACTGCCCCGTCGGAAAGGCCGAGGCGACGGCGGTGAGACGAAGACACTGGCGCGAACACGAAGCCCAGCCAGGCCGGCTGCACTCGCGCGGCCGCCTGCCGGTCGGTGTCCAGCGCGGCCAGGGCCGGCTTGGCGATGGGGCTGGCATTTCCTGCGATCGGCGTCACTGCGAGTTCGAGATCCTCGCAACCCTCCAGGGCAGCAAGGGCGGCCACCTCCTTTGGTTTGCCCTGGGTTTGCAGGAAGTGGCGGCCGGCGACGTCAAGCAAGAGGGTGCGCATGCGCAGCAGAGCGGCCAGCCGCACCTCGGCGCGGTAGGCGATCTCGTCGAGGCCGGCGGTGGCGTTGATGAGGCGCTGCACGCGGGAAAACTGCTTTCCGTCAGCCTCGGTCAGGGGTACAAGTTCGCGCAGAAGCTCGACGGCCAGGGTGCGCCGCTCTGCCGGTCCTAGCTTGCGCAGTGCCGGCAAGGCCAGGCGTGCAGCCCAGCCCGGCCGCGCATTCAAGAATGCATCCAGGTGCGCCTGATTGAGATCCCCGAGCGCAGTCGCCCAGGCCTTGGCATGCGCCTCCAGCCCGTCGAGAAATGCGGAAAGCTCGTCGCCACGCTGGTTGATTTCAGCCAACGTGTGCTCGCGCAGGCGAGGCAGTCCGTACTCGGCCGCCAGGCGATCGGTCCGATCGCGCTCGACCGCAAAGCCTTGGCCCGCCCAGGCCTTGCCTAGAATCTGGTCGACAAACTCATTCTCGTCTGTTCGCTGGACGTGCGCCGCACGCAGCAAGATCTCGTCAAGAAACACCTCTGAGCTGCGCAACGGCACATCGGGGCTTTGATCGGAAAGCAAGACCCTGTCATGGGCGCTGGCAAAGCGGCCGATGTGAGAAAGGGCTTGCAGGAATTCGAAGGCGTGCCCGACTGCCTCGGCACCACGCACCTCGGGATAGCAGCCGTAGGCGGGACGGTCGGCGGTGGACGAGAAATAGCCGCAAGCTGCCCCTGACGGGAGCTGGGCTCGGGAGTGCAGATCGTAGAGGTAGGCAAAGCCCCCGGAAAAACACTGCGACATGAGCGACACCACGCGCACCTGGGCGGGCAAGCGCGCAAGCAGCCCGCGCAGGCCACGCACCGAGAGCGATTCATGCGCTCCCCAAAGCGAGATGCGGTTGTCGAGCGGATCGCGGGGATTGGAGGTGCCGTGGTCAGTGACGAAGACCAGCAAGGTGTCGCCAGGCTGCAGCCGGGTTTTCAGTTCTCCGAAGCTGCGGCGCAGTTCGGCCTGGGTGGCGGGCCGCAAGCGGTACCCGGCCAAGGTGGAGTTCTCGAAGCCCGTGGTATGGCGAAGAAGATCGCCCACCGCAGTGCCTTCGAGCAGCCAGCTTCCCTCGGGCTCGGGCTGGCGCACGGCCAGATCAGGCGCCAGGTTGCTGCCGTCGCTGGCCAAGATGGTGACGTGATCGCGCGGCACCCGGGCGCGCTCAAGCAGGCCGGCGAGCTGGCGCAGATGAGAGAGGTGCGAGGCGAAGTTGTCCTCGCGATCGCCGCCCCCGTTGATCATCAGGACGTGCAGGCGTTCCGGCGCCACCGGCTCGGCTGCGCGCACCGGCGCAGACACAAGTAAGAGCGAGGCAATGAGAGCTGCAATTCGGAGTAGGCGCGTCTCTTCCGCACGACATTCTGTGTAGGGGCGACCTGCGGTC
>PMKP01000446.1 GCA_003157775.1 Myxococcales bacterium
ATTACTTGCCCTCTGCCTGGCACAGGTACATCCCCACCAAGATCGACTTCGGCATTCTGCTCGGATCCTTCGGCCTGTTCTTCACGCTGGTGCTGGTCTTTGCCCGCGTCTTGCCCGTCATCGCGACCAGCGAGATGAAGGCCGCCTTGCCCAGCGGTTCGGAAAGGCAGCCATGAGCAGCGGCACTTTCGCGGTCCTGGGGCTCTACTCCGAGGCCGAGAAGATAGTCGACGCTGCCAACCAGATTCGTCCGCACAAGCTCGGCCGGCTCGAGGCCTACACGCCGTATCCAGTGCACGGCCTCGATCGGGCGATCGGACTGGAACCGTCTCGACTGGGCCGCCTGGTCATGCTCATGGGCGTGATGGGCGCTGGCCTGGCCTTGCTCTTCGAGTGGTGGGTGAGTGCGGTGGACTATCCCCTGGTGACAAGCGGAAAACCCCTGTTCTCCTGGCAGGCATTCGTGCCGGTGATGTTCGAGGTCACCGTCCTGTTCGCTACCTTCACCGCGGGCATGGCCATGCTGTTCGCGCTCAACAAGCTGCCCTTCTTTGGCCACCCGGTCTTGCACAGCAAGGCCATCAAGGACATCACTCGCGACAAACTCGCTCTCAGCATCGAGGCAACCAGCGCGGCCTTCGATGTCGAAGCCGCCCACCAGGCGCTCATCGACAGCGGGGCCGAGTCAGTGGAGATCGTGCCGGTTCCCACCTGGGATCGGCCGCTCAGTCTGGTCGGGCTTTTGCGCACCATAGCGGCCATTGTCGCGGCCTGCGTGGTCGCCGGTGCCGGCCTGTACGCTGCGGAGAAACTGATGCCCATCGTGCCGCCCATGATCCACATGGAAGATCAGCCCAAGCTGAATGCGTTCCGCGAAAGCTCGTTCTTCCCCGACGGGCGCGGCATGCGGCCTGCCGTCGCAGGCACTGTGGCGCGCGGCCATTTGCCGCCGGCCTTTGCCACCCCGGAAGAAGCGGGAACCCTGCTCAGCAATCCGTTGCCACTCATCCAGGCAATTGCCGAACGCGGACGCAAGGTATTTGGCGACCACTGCGCCATCTGCCACGGCACCGTGGGCAATGGCGTGCCGCTGCTTTCGCGTGCCTACGGGGGCAAACCCGGTAACTTCCTGTCCAACGAGATCCGCGCTCGCCCAGACGGACACTACTTTGGCGTGCTGATGCTGGGCAAGAACGCGATGCCCAGCTACGCCGCGGATCTGGATAACGACGATCGGTGGGCAGCCGTGCACTACATTCGGATTCTGCAACGGGCGCAGAACGCCAAGGATGAGGACCTGCCATGAGCGCGGCCTCCGTTCACTCTTCGCTGGTGCGCAACCTCCTCGGCGCAATGACTTTTATCGGTGCGGCTGGCAGCGCGGGAGTGTATTTCAGCGTCGGCCGCGAACGCTTCTGGGTCAATTGGCTGGTGTGGACCTTGTTCCTGCTCACCTTGGGGCTGGGCAATCTGTTCCTGGTCGCGCTCGAGCGCCTGGTGGGCGCGCACTGGAGCGTGCCCATGCGGCGGGTGCCCGAGCGGATCGCGTCGCTGATTCCCCTGGCCATCGTGCTGCTGCTCGTCGCCTTCTTCGGCGTGCCGGTGATCTTTCCCTGGACGTATCCCGCAGCCGCGCACAATCCCATCCTGGTCGCCAAGACACCGTGGTTGAATCTCCCCTTCTTTGCTATTCGCCTGGCCGTTTGCGCCACGGTGTGGATGCTTTTCTATCGCTTCTACGTGCGCGGCTCGCTTCGCCAGGATGTAAGCAAGGACCCGGTCTTCACTGTGCGCGCCCGTCGACTGGCGCCGCTTTTCATGGTGGTCTTCTTCTTCAGTGTGACCATTCTGGCGTTCGACTGGATTTCAGGACTAGAGCCCGAATGGTACAGCGACATGCTTGGCGTGTACCTGTTCGCCGGGACTTTCATTTCGGGGATTGCGGCCATGCTGGTGGGCGTGCTCGCGCTCAGGCGCGGCGGCCGGCTGCCCGAAGTCCAGGCCAAGCACGTCTACAACCTGGGCACGCTTGGCCTCGCTTTCACGGTGTTTTTCGCGTACATCGGCTTCGCGCAGTATCTATTGATCTGGTACGCCAACCTTCCCGAGGAAGTGATCTGGTTCAAGCACCGCATCGAGGGCGCGTGGCAGCCAGTGGCTTTGTTGCTGCCATTGCTCAACTTCTTCATTCCGTTCTTTCTGCTCATCGGCGGCCTGGGCAAAAAGCATCCCGCGACCCTGCGCATCGCTGCCTTTTCCATCTTGCTGGGGCATTTCGTCGATCTGTACTGGCTGATTTTCCCCGTGCTTGGGCCGGTGCCGCTTTTTGGTTGGCCCGAGTTGGCCATGGCCTGCTTCTTCCTTGGACTCGGGTGGTTGCAAATCCGTCGTGCCATGGGCCGCGGCGCTGACATGCCGGTGGGAGATCCCTTGTTGGTCAAAGGGTTGGAGTGGCAACTGTGAGCGACGAGCAAAGCACGCCTACCACTTGGGGCAGCGAAGCCAAAGGGCTTGCCAATCGTTTTGCTTTGGGCTCGGGCGTCGCGGTCACCTTCCTGCTCTTTGGCCTCATTGTAGTTCCCGCACTTCTGCGCGAGCGACGACCACTGCCGCGTCCGCCTTCCGACCAACCTGCCGCGGCCAGCGTGGGCTGGCTGGATCAGGCCGAGACGCCGGCGAGCAAAGGTCGCGACTTGCCGCCGGTAGATCCTGCAACGGTCATGACGCCGAATCCGAAGCTGCTCGCCCGCGGCGAGGTGCTGTTCAAGCAGAACTGCACCTCGTGCCACGGCGAGAGCGGACAGGGCAATGGCCCGGCAGCCGGGACGCTCAATCCCAGACCGCGCAATTTCACCCAGCCCGCTGACTGGAAGCGTGGCTTTCACGTGGCCGACATTTTCACCACGATCTCGACTGGGGTCAAAGGCACGGGCATGGCCGCGTTCGACTTCATCATGCCGGCCGACCGCATGGCTCTCGTGCACTATGTTCGCTCTCTGGGCGGGTTCGATCATGGAGCCGAAGATCCCAAGGCCCTGCAGGCGTTGGCGGATCAATTCCGTTCCAAGGGCTTCCACATCCCCAACCGCATACCAGTCAGTTTGGCCATCAAGAAGATGGTGACGGAGCAGGCGATGGTGCCGCCGCTGCAATTGCGGCCGGCCGAAGACAAGTCCGCTTCGGCCGAGCTGTTGCGTTTCGCGATCGTGGATCCGTTTCGTGCGGCGCGCACAGTGGCGGCGACTACCAATCGCGGCGATCTGTCCACAGTAGCTCGGGCATGGGCGGCCGGTGCGCCTGACAATGGCTTCGCTCCTGCGGCGGCCGGGTTGAATGCCGCGGAATGGAGCGAGATCGTCCGTGCGCTTGTTGGTAGGAGGGAGGAGGCTAGGCAACCATGAAGTCGCGACTTGCAATCTTGCTGGGACTCTGGGCAACGACTGCGGCACGCCCCGCACTCGCCGGTGCGCCGACCGAGCCCGCGCCCGACGTGGGAGTCGACGAAAAACTGGGACAGACAATTCCCCTGGACATCACACTCGTCGACGAGCAAGGCGATCGGGTTGCCTTGCGCGACTTGATCGACAAGCCGACCCTGCTGACGCTGAACTACTTCCGCTGCGTTGGCCTGTGCACGCCTCTGCTCAATGGCGTGGCCGAGATGCTGCAGAAGATTGACCAGATTCCGGGCAAGGATTTCCAGGTTCTGACTGTCAGTTTCGATCCGCGCGACGATGCCGAGCTGGCCGGTCACAAGAAAGAGAACTACATCAAACAGCTCGGTCCGGGGTTCCCGCCGAAGGCATGGCGATTCTTGACCGGCGATCCCGTCTCGACCAAGCGACTGGCCGACGCGGTTGGCTTCAAGTTTGCCAAGTCCGGCGAGGACTACGTCCACCCCGGCGTCGTCATGGTGCTATCCGGCACCGGCATGGTTACGCGCTACCTTTACGGGGTCACCTTTCTGCCCTTTGACGTGAAGATGGCCGTCACTGAGGCCGCGCAGGGCCGCACCGGCCCCACCATCGCCCGCCTGCTCAAGTTCTGCTTCAACTACGACCCGGCCGGCCGTCGCTATTCGCTCGCCATCACGCGGGTCGCCGCCGCCTTCACCATCATGCTCGCCGTCGGCTTCGGCGTTGTGGTGGGCGTCGCCCGCAAACGGCGCCGCAAGAGTGATGGCAAGGAGTCCTCATGAGCATCTCCGCTTCTCCGGTCGCCGAGGCTCCCGCGAACGAACCCAGCTTCTACGCGCGCAAGGGCATCGCGTCCTGGTTGCTGACCACGGACCACAAACGCATCGGCATCCTTTACCTCGGCAGCATGATGACGTTCTTCCTGGTAGGCATGACGTTTGGGGTGTTCATGCGTCTGGAGCAGCTGACCATGGGCCCGACCATCATGAAGCCCACCACCTACAACGCCCTGTTCACTCTGCACGGCGTGATGATGATTTTCCTGTTCGTCATTCCCGGCCTGTCTGCGGTGTTTGGCAATTTTCTTTTGCCTATCATGATCGGTGCCAAAGATGTGGCCTTCCCGCGCCTCAACCTTCTCTCTTGGTACCTCTTCATCAGCGGCGCCGCCGTCTCACTGTCCTCCTTGTTCACGGGCCGCGGCCCCCCTGACACCGGGTGGTCGTTCTACGTGCCTTACAGCTTGAGGACCGGAACCAACGTCACCATGGCGGTGTTCGGCGTCTTCTTGATCGGATTCTCATCCATCATCACTGGACTCAACTTCATCACCACCATGCACCGCCTGCGCACCAAGGGTATGAACTGGATGCGCGTGCCGCTCTTCCCCTGGGCGCTGTACGCGACGGCTTGGGTGCAGGTCCTCGCGACGCCGATTTTGGGCATCACCCTGTTGCTGGTCGTTCTCGAACGGGTTTTCCATCTTGGGATTTTCGATCCCAGCATCGGCGGCGATCCCATTCTCTACCAGCACCTCTTCTGGACCTATTCGCACCCTGCCGTCTACATCATGATCCTGCCGGCCATGGGCGCGATATCGGAAATCATCCCGACCTTCGCCCACCGAACCATCTTCGGCTACAAGGCCATCGTGCTCTCCAGCATGGGCATCGCCGCGATTGGCTCCTTGGTTTGGGCCCACCACATGTTTACCAGCGGCATGAGCGAGGTCGCCATCGTGGTTTTTTCCCTGCTGACCTTCCTGGTGGCGATTCCCAGCGCCATCAAGGTCTTCAACTGGGTCGCGACTCTGTACAAGGGGTCGGTCGAGCTGCGCTCGCCCATGTTGTTCGCCTTGGCGTTCATTTTCCTTTTTAGCATCGGAGGCCTTACCGGCCTGTTCCAAGGCGCGCTGGCCATCAACGTGCACATTCACGACACCTACTTCATTGTCGGCCATTTCCACTACGTGATGTTTGGTGGCACGGGCTTCGCGTTCTTCGCAGCCCTACATTACTGGTATCCCAAGATGTTCGGCCGCATGTACAGCGAGCGCACGGCGATCGTGGCCTTTGTCCTCATATTCATCGGTTTCAACCTGCTCTATTTCACGTTTCTGGTCTTGGGCCTGCAGGGAATGCCCCGCCGCTACTACGATCATCTGCCCAGATTCCACACCGGGCACATCTGGGCCACCATCGGTTCCTGGATCATGGTCGCCGGTCTTCTGCTGATGGTCATCAATCTGGTACGCGGCCTGTTCCGCAAGACGACCATTCCCGCCAATCCCTGGGGCGGCGTCACGCTTGAATGGACGGTGTCCTCGCCGCCGCCCACGGAAAACTTCGACGTCCTGCCGGTCATCAGCGAGCCGGCCTACACTTTCAACCCGGTTGCCAAGGAGCCAGCCTGATGAGCGCGCCGGCCGAACCCCTGGCCGCCGAGCCCGCTGGCGAACACGTCGGCGAGCATCGGGATTATGCCGGCGCGAAGCTGGGCATGTGGCTCTTCGTCTTCACCGAGCTGATCCTGTTCGGCGGTCTGTTCGTAGCCTATGGCATGTATCGATCGATGCATGCGCACGATTTTCACAAGGCCTCGGGCGAGTTGAACCTCGTGCTCGGCGTGATCAACACGGTGGTGCTCCTCACCAGCAGCTTGACCATGGTGCTGTCCATCGTGGCTATCCGCCTGCAGCGCAAGGTTCAGTCGATGTTCTTCTTGGCCTGCACCATGCTACTTGGTGCGGTCTTTTTGGTGAACAAGTTCTTCGAGTGGAGGGCCAAGTTCCACCACGGCATTTTCCCCGGCTCTGACCACCTGATGGCCCGCCCGCCGGGCGAGCGCCTATTTTTCGGACTGTACTTCGGCATGACCGGGTTGCATGGTCTGCACGTGACCATCGGGGTGGTGGTGATGTCGGTGATGCTGGCGTTTCTGGCGCGCGACAAAATTCGCCACAACGATTTCATCAAGCTGGAAAACACGGGGCTCTACTGGCACCTGGTCGACGTCATCTGGATCTTTCTGTTGCCGCTTTTCTACCTTGCGGCCTAGACCAATGAGTCAAGTCATGCAACACGAAGCCGAATCGCCCCACATCGTTGGCTATGCCACCTTTATCAAGGTGTGGATCGCGCTGGTGCTCTTGACCGGGCTGCTGGTCGGACTGAGCATCACGCACCGGCCAAACCTGGCCCTGCTGGGACTGCTGGTCATCACGCCCACCAAGGCAAGTTTGGTCTTCTTCTATTTCATGCACCTCAAGTACGAGAGCGCTGCCCTCAAGTACATGGTCGCCGTGGCGATTGCCGTGTTGATCATCTTCATCGGTCTAACTTTCTCCGATTATCTTTTCAGGTAGGCAACGATGTTTGGCGGTGCTTCCAGCTTTTCGGGCAAAGTCGACGCAGTCTTTCTCTACATCGCCGCGCTGACCATTGCATTCCTGGTGTTCATCACCTGCGTGATGATCTACCTAGTGATTCGCTATCGCCGGGGCAAGGGCGGGAAGCCCGAGGACATTCACGGCCACCTGCTGCTCGAGCTGCTGTGGACAGGTATTCCGTTGGTGTTGTTTTTGAGCATGTTCTATTACGGTTGGACCAATTATCGTTACCTGCGTGAGGTTCCGCGCGATGCCATGGTGGTCAACGTCACGGCTCGGCAATGGGCTTGGTCATTCACCTATCCCAGCGGCCGCCAAACCAGCGAACTCTACGTCGCCTTGGGCCGCCCCATCCGGCTCGACCTCAAGTCCCTCGACGTATTGCACGGCTTCTACGTGCCGGCATTCCGAGTCAAGGCGGACGTGGTGCCCGGCAAGAACAACNNCAACTACACCTGGTTCCAGCCCGAGCAGCTTGGTGACTTCGACATCGAATGTACCGTCATGTGCGGGGTCAATCACTCGTACATGCTTTCCAAGGTGCGCGTGATTCCAGAGCAGGACTTTTCCGCATGGTACTTCGGCGAATCCGCCGATGTGCCTGTGTTGTCGCAGACCGGCGCTGCGGGCACGCTCGATCCGGCGCGCGGGGAACGCATCTTCAAGCTGAAGGGCTGCGTAGCATGCCACAGTACCGACGGCAGCAAGCTGGTGGGCCCGACCTGGAAAGGGCTTTTCGGCAGCCAAGTCACTGTGCTCAGCGAGGGCAAAGAGGTCACCCTGACTGCCGACGAGGACTACCTCAGGCGCTCCATCAGTCATCCTCCCAGGGAAGTCGTGAAGGGTTTTGCGCCGCAAATGCCCAAGGCCGACTTGAGTGAGCGCGATGTCGCCGACCTGGTGGCGTATATTAAGTTACTGACATGGGAACCCTGAAAAGGTTTCGCTTGCCCTTCGGCCCCTCACCTGCCACCCAGGGTTGGGGGAGAGTGGCCGTGTTGAGCCGGACCCCTCATCCCAACCTTCTCCCCGGCGGATCGGGGAGAAGGGGTCACAGATTTCTCCGTCAGGCCCCGCTTAACGCCTATGGGGTGGTGAGGGGATGTTTTCTGCCTTTGACGTAGGGGCTGTCGTCGGACATTTTAGAGCTTGGTGAGCCGACGCGATTTCACCCAGCTTTTCAAGTTCCCCATCTCGATCATGTCGACGGTGTCGGCCGCTACGGGCTATGTGGCGTTCACCCACGCCTTGACCTGGCGGCTGCTGCCAACTTCGGGCGCGATCCTGCTCTTGGCTTTCGCCGCGTGCGCTCTTAACGAGGCGCAAGAGCACAAGCGAGACGCGATGATGGACCGCACGCGCCTTCGTCCGATTCCATCCGGCAAGATTTCGCCACGCAGCGTGGTCGCATGGTCCGCAACTCTTGCGCTCGTCGCCCTCACCGCGCTTCTTCTCCTCGGCGGCACTGCGGCCGCCGCACTCGGCGCGCTGGCGGTGCTTTGGTACAACGGGATCTATACCTACCTGAAACGCGTCAGCTCTCTGGCTCCGGTGATCGGATCCGTCATCGGCGCGATCCCGCCCGCTATCGGTTGGGTTTGCGCAGGCGGCGTGCTCGAAGGTCCCGTCCTTGCGCTCTCGTTCTTTCTGCTGATGTGGCAGGTCCCGCACTTCTGGCTTCTAGCCTTGCGCATGAGCGGCGACTACGAGCAAGCCCATTTTCCAACTTTCGTTCGCGCCATGGGCGCGGGATCGCTGGCGCGGGTGGCCTTTATGTGGACCGCGGCCGCCGCGGCCTCGGCGCTGCTGCTGCCCATCTTTGGATTGTCAACTTCGCCCTTCTTGGGCCTGGGCCTGGCCGCAGCCGGCGCGTGGCTGACCTTCGTCGCATGGCGCGCCCTGCGGGCTGCGGACACACCGGGCTTCCGTCAAGCCTTCCACGCCATCAATTACTACGCCGTGATGGTCATGGGCGCGGTGATCCTCGACGCCGTACTGGGACGCTGATCGTGGGGAGTCCTCGGTCGAGGATCATCGTTCCTTTCGTGGCCGCCGACGCAGCGATTTCGCGCACAGCACCGGCGGACTGGGCAGCGCTCGGCTCATAAGCGGGAAACGCGATGCGCGATGGATGCGAGCGCGAGCTCGATATCGAGGTCGGGCCAGCGAAGGTGGTGGACGCTGGGCCTCTCCGGCATGACCATCATCAGTCCGCAGGAGGGGTGGGCACAGCACTTTCAAGTCGTGCTTGGCCGCCGCCTCCAGGCCGCCGGAGTGCAGGGCGTGGCTGGCGTTGTTGAGGTCTTTGATGGCTGCGGCTCGTCAATGAAGATGGTATTCTCTCCTCTGTGGCCGCGCAGCCTCCATCCCGCGAAGACCTCCGGCGCCGCGTGCTCGGCTGGCGTGCTGCCGAAGCGACGGAGCAGCAGGTCCGCCGTGCCGAGGGACCGCTCGCGCCAGGTGAATCGCTCGCCTGGGCCGAAGAGCTTTGCGCCCTCAATCAAGGTGCTTTCAGCCAGCCTGACTCGGTTCGCGAACGCGAAGTGGCCGAGGCGCGACGGGCATGGGACAAGATGCGAGCGCGGCTCGGATGGAAAACCGGAAGCAAGACGGCAGCGTAATCCGCAGGCTCTCGGCGCCCTTGCGAGCACTGGTCGAGGCGCTGGCCGAGTTGCACGCCCCGGGCATGCTGATCGGCGGGCTCGCGGTGATCGTGCATGGCGTTTCGCGAGCGACGCGCGACGTGGGCGCAACCCTGCTCGGCGGCGAACGCCGGTTGGAAGACATACTCGTCGGACTTGGCCGACATGGAATCGTGCCGCGCATTTCCGATGCACTCGAATTTGCCGCCCAACACCAAGTGCTGCTGTTGCGCCACCAGCCTTCGGGTATCGACGTCGACATCACGATAGCGTGGCTTCCCTTCGAGATCGAGGCGGTTCGGGCGGCACAAATCGTAGCCGTCGATGATGTGAACGTCCCGGTCGTTCGTCCCGAGGATCTCGTCATCTACAAGACCGTTGCCTGGCGCCCCCAGGACCAACAAGACGTCGAGCGCCTGCAGGGTGCCTACTGGGCAACCATCGATCTTGGCCGGGTACGGCGCGTGGTGGCCGAATTTGCCGAGGCCCTCGATCAGCCGGAACGCCTGGCCGAATTCGACCGTTTGGCGGATCGCCTGGGGGTGTAGGCCGGGTTAAGCGCTGCGGTTGGGCCACTACCGCGGACACCTGTCCGAGGCGGAGGGCCGTCGAGGCGAACAGGTGAGAGCCGCGGAGAGCCTTGACGTGTAGCCGCCCGCGCGGGTTGCCCCCTCAAGGAAGCGGTTGGACTGTCCTGGTGATCGAATAGAATGGCGCCAGGAGATCCGTCCATGAGCATCATCGACACGCAAGCCTGGAAGAGGTTGCAACAGCACAAACAAACCCTGGCCAACAAGACCATGCGCGAGTTGTTCGCCGAGGACAAAGGGCGGTTTGAACGCTTCTCGCTGCGCCTAGGAGATCTGCTGCTCGACTACGCGAAGAACCGCATCACCGGCGAAACTATGACGCTTCTGTGCGAGCTGGCGCGCGCCGCGGGCGTGGAAGGCATGCGCGACAAGATGTTCGCGGGCGAGCCCATCAACCTGACCGAGGGCCGGGCGGTCTTGCACGTGGCCCTGCGCAATCTGTCGGCGCGGCCCATCTTGGTGGGCGGGCAGGACGTCATGCCCGAGGTGCGCGCGGCCTTGGGCCACATGCGCGGCTTCAGCGAGTCGGTGCGCAGCGGCGCCTGGACCGGCTACTCGGACAAGCCCATCCGCGCGGTGGTCAANNCTCGGATCTCGGGCCGGTCATGGTTTGCGAGGCGCTGCGGCCCTACCGTCGCGACGATCTCGATCTTCACTTCGTGTCCAACGTGGATGGCTCGCACGTGGCCGAGGCGCTCAAGCGGGTAGACCCTGAAACCACGCTCTTTCTGGTGGCGTCCAAGACCTTCACCACACAGGAAACCATGGCCAACGCGCACAGCGCGCGCGCCTGGTTCCTGCAACACGCGAAAGACGAACGCCACATTGCCAAGCACTTTGTCGCGCTGTCGACCAATGCCAAGGAGGTTACCAAGTTCGGCATCGCCCCTGAAAACATGTTCGTGTTCTGGGACTGGGTTGGCGGCCGCTACTCGCTCTGGTCGTCCATCGGACTGTCCATCGCGATTGGTGTGGGCTTTGAAAACTTTCGCGCCTTGCTGGAAGGCGCGCACGAAATGGATGAACACTTCCGGACCGCGCCCCTGGAACAAAACCTTCCCGTCACCTTGGCCTTGCTCGGTATCTGGTACAACAACTTCTTCGGGGCCGAGACCCACGCCATCCTGCCCTACGATCAATACCTGTCGCGTTTCCCAGCCTATTTCCAGCAGGGCGACATGGAATCCAACGGCAAGCGGGTCACCCGCGATGGCCAAGTCGTGAACTACCAGACCGGCCCAGTCATCTGGGGCGAGCCCGGCACCAATGGGCAGCACGCCTTCTATCAATTGCTGCATCAAGGGACCAAGCTAGTGCCCTGCGATTTCCTTGCCTCGGTGGAAACCTACAACCCGATCGGCGATCACCACACCCTGCTGCTGGCGAACTACCTGGCGCAAACCGAGGCACTGATGCAAGGCCGCAGCGAGGCTGAGGCGCGCGCCGAGCTGGAGGCCGCGGGAATCAAGGGCGAGGCCCTGGCCGCTCTCTTGCCCCACAAGGTGTTCCTCGGCAACCGGCCCAGCAACTCCATCCTTTACCAGAAGCTCGACCCGCGCACGCTGGGTAGGTTGATCGCGCTCTACGAGCACAAGATCTTTGTCCAAGGGATCATCTGGAATGTGAACTCCTACGACCAGTGGGGAGTTGAACTGGGCAAGAAGCTGGCCAACGCCATCCTGCCCGAGCTGCGCGCGCCCGGCGCGGTGTCCGCGCATGACTCCTCGACCAATGGCTTGATCAACGAGATCAAGCGCCGGCGTTCGGGGTAAAGTATCGAGTCAGCCGATGAGTGCACTCACCCTGGCACGCGCGCAGTTCGCCCTGACCGTGATGGTGCACTACCTGTATCCGGTGCTCACCATGGGCCTCGGCGTGGTGCTGGTTATCGTGGCCAGTCTGCGCCTGCGCCGGCCCGATGAAGTTTACCATCGCATGTTGCGCTTCTGGACCCACATTTTTGGCGTGGTCTTCGCCGGCGGCGTGGCCACCGGCGTGGTCATGGAATTCGAGTTCGGCACCAACTGGTCGAGCTATTCCCGTTTCGTGGGCGACATCTTTGGCGCACCGTTGGCCGCCGAGGCACTCATTGCTTTCTTCCTCGAGTCCTCGTTTCTCAGCATTCTGCTCTTCGGCGGCAAGCGCGTCTCGCGGCGCACGCACTTCATTGCCACCCTCATGGTTGCCCTGGGTGCGACCCTGTCTGCCTTCTGGATTGTGGCGGCCAATTCCTGGCAACAGACGCCGGCTGGCTTTCACATCGTGCACGGCCGCGCGGAGCTGACCGACTTTGCCGCCGCGGTATTCAATCCGTCGACGTCCTTGCGCTTCCTGCACGCCGTTCTGGGCTCGTGGATCACGGCCGCGGTGTTTGTCGGCTCGCTCAGCGCGTATTATCTTCTGCGCGGCCGGCACCTGGAGTTCGCTCGGCGCTCGCTGCGTCTGGCCTTGCTGTTTGGCTTGGTCTCAATCGTGGCCGAGGTGGTAGTGGGTGACGCCCACACCCGCCAGGTCGCACACACCCAGCCGGAGAAGTTCGCGGCTATCGAGGTCCTGCATCACACACAAACCGGCGCACCTTTGGCCGTGGTCGGCCAGCCTCTGCCCGAAGTGCTCTTGCCCAAGCTGCTTTCCTTCATGACCTATTTCGATTTTGACGCCCGGGTCACCGGCCTGGATGCCTTTGCGGCCAAGGATCGGCCGCCGGTGACCGCGACCGCGATGTCGTTTCACGCGATGCTGTGGCTGGGCCTGGCCCTGGGCGTGGTGCTGGCGCTGGGTGTGTTCCTCTGGTGGCGCGGCCGCTTGTTCGTGTCGCGACGGTACCTGAAGGTCCTCTGCTATTGCCTGCCGATTCCCTTCGTGGTCAACGAGGTCGGCTGGGTCACGGCTGAAGTCGGCCGGCAGCCGTGGAGCGTATATCGCCTGCTGCGCACCGACGACGCTTTCTCTCGCACCGTGCCGGCGGTGCAAGTGACCATTTCGTTGCTGACGTTCGTGGTCGTCTACGTCGGGTTGTTGGGCCTGACCGTCCATCTGGTACGCAAGAAGGTGATGCAAGGGCCAGGTGGGGACGCGGAGGAAGTGCCGTCATGATGCTGGACCTGGTTTGGTTCGTACTGGTGGCAGCGCTGGTGGCGGGCTATGCCATTCTTGACGGCTTCGACCTGGGAGTCGGTATCTTGCATCTCTTGGTTCCGCGCTCCGAGGAGGAACGCGGTTTGTCCCTGGCCAGTGTCGCTCCCGTGTGGGATGGCAACGAGGTGTGGCTGCTGACCGCTGGCGGCGCCTTGTTCGCCGCCTTCCCGCCGGTGTACGCCACGGTGTTCTCCGGATTCTACCTGGCCATGATGCTGGTGCTGTTGGGTCTCATCGTGCGCGCGGTTTCCATCGAGGCGCGCAACCGGGGGGCTGCGCCGGCCTGGCGCCGCTTCTTCGACCGTGGCTTTGCCCTTGGCAGCACGCTGGTCGCGCTACTCTTGGGCGTGGCAGTGGGCAATCTGATGCGTGGGCTGCCTCTCGATGCGCGTGGCGAATACGCGGGAAGCTTTTGGGCCCTGCTCAATCCCTTTTCACTCTTCATCGGGGCGACCACCCTGGCCATGTTTTCCATGCAGGGCGCTTGCTGGCTGGCCATGAAGACCGAGGGCGAGCTGGGCAAGCGCGCGGTCACTGCGGCGCTGTTCGCCTGGGCCGCGTTCGTGGCCTTGTACCTGGATGCCACGCTGTGGACGCCTTCAGACGCGCCCTGGCTCTTTCTGCGCGCCCGCCAGTCCTTCGCACCTTGGATTCCGGTGCCGCCTATGCTCCTTTGTGTGGTGAGCCTGCCGATTCTCTTGCGTCGCGAACGACTGCGCCTTGCTTTTGTCTGCTCGTCCATCACCATCGCGTGCGTGGTCGCCATCCTGGCCATCGCGGCCTGTCCAATCTTCGTTCTCTGCACCAACGACGTAAGGCGTAGCCTGACCGCGTTCAACGCCGCCTCGTCACCTCGCACCCTAATGACCATGCTGATCATTGTTCTTTGCGCCTTGCCCTTCGTGCTGGGCTACACCGTGTTCATCTACCGAGTTTGGCGGGGCAAAGTCAGAGCCGAGCCTGAGGAGTACTAGCTTATCCGTTGATCTCGACCATGCCTCCGCTGATCTCGGTCATGGTCTCGCCGGACACGGTCGCGTTCCGACCAGATAGCGTCGCCCCGGCAGAGGCCAGCTCAAGCCCGGACCCGCCGCCGGTCGCGCTCAATGTCTTCTTGCCTTGGATCGTCACCGTGCCGTCCTTCGTGAGGCTTAGGCTTGCATCGCCGCACACGAGATTGATCTCCTCTGGGGCGTTGATGGTGACCACGCCGTCTTTCAGAGTTACGGCACACAAGCCTTGCTTGTCCAATGCAACGCTGTAGTGCTTGGTGGCGACGATCTCGTACCCGCCGGTGACCGTGGTGGATTTGTCTGAGTCTTCCACGACCAGGGTATCGCCCTTCTGGACAGTCTCCTGCCGGCCCTTTTCGTATGTCCCGGTGTGCGCCCCTTTGATCGTGTCGGAGTTGGCTCCCTCAACCGTCATCTCGCGGTCAGCGTTGAAGGTCTGCTTCTCATTTTTGGTGATCGTGCTCT
Organism: Myxococcales bacterium; assembly: GCA_003157775.1. Classification (GTDB taxonomy): domain Bacteria; phylum Myxococcota_A; class Polyangia; order Fen-1088; family Fen-1088; genus Fen-1137. The sequence goes on from PMKP01000446.1 coordinate 14,653, forward strand.
TGCGCGTCCCGTTCACGGTCACGCTGCGATCACCGTGCACGGTGAGGCTCTGATCGTGCTTCACCAGGGTGGACATGTTCCGTTCAGCCTGGATATGCAGCTCCTCGTGGCCCTTGTTGTCCTCGAAGCGGATCTCATTGAAGTTCGCTTCTGTGCCCTTCTTGCTGCTGCGAGTCTTGATCCCACTTCGGGTCTTGTGCTCCGGCAAGGTGTAGGGCGGCATGTTGTCCGCGTTGTAGACGCTGCCCGTGACCAGCGGTCGATCCGGATCGCCTTCCAGAAACTCCACCACTACCTCGTTGCCCACGCGAGGAATGTGAATCGCGCCCCAGCGGTTTCCCGCCCAGGGGTGCGCGACTCGCACCCAACCCGAGCTGTTTTCGTCGAGAATCCCCTCGCGATCCCAGTGGAACTGCAGCTTGATCCGCCCATACTTGTCGGTCCAGATCTCTTCGTCGGTTGGCCCCACCACGCGTGCGGTTTGCGGGCCCCGCACCACGGGCTTTTCCAGCCGCGGCGATCGAAACTGGGTCTTGCTGTCAATCGCGGTCACTGTGATCTCGCACGGCTCCCCGACTGGATCGTCTCCCGTTCTGAAGAGCGAATTGCGCAGTGTGATCTCAGTCATCGTCACCAGAAACTGCCGGTTCGCATAGGTCTCGGAATTGGCAATTGAGAACAGGAACCCGGTTGTCAGCCAGCGCGCGGTTCCCTGGCCCCGGTAGCGCTCGGCCTGGCAGCGTCTCTCCTCCAGCCGCGTCCGCGCCAGCCGTTCGCGCTCTTCCTGGCTTTCGTCTGAAGCCCCACTGTCGGGCGGGTCTTCCTGGTTCTCCGCCAGCACGAGCCTGCCTGGGTAGTCGTAGATCGCCAGCCCGGCGCACGTCGGCTCCGCCTCAACCTGCCGGCGCACGCTCAGCCTTGCGCTCGGGTGGCGCAGGCGGAAGTCGAAATCCGCCAAAGTGACGGTACTTGTTTGGATCTCGAAACTGTTCTTCCAGTTGGCCAGGTAGTCCGGAGAGCCAGAATTGCTTGACGGCCGCCCCATCCACACCTTCTCGAAATCTTCGTACACCCCGTGCGAGCTGAAAGAGTCCACCAGCACCAACGTGTGTCCCTTCTCGCTGTGCTCGAAGTAGTAGTAGATGCCTTCGGCAGCGAGGATGCGGTCTATGAACTCGAAGTCCGACTCCCGATACTGGGTCAGGCAGTCCCATCGCCGGTATTTGCCGGGCAGCGACTCCCGAACTGACCCGATCTTGTGTTGGCGCAGGATCTGCTTGACCACCTTGGGCACGGTCATGTTCTGAAAGATCCGGCAGTCACGGTTCAGGGTCAGCAGCCACAGCTCGGGGCTGATAGTCGCGCGGTAGTGCGCGTACCCGTCCCGCCACCCGAGTCGCCATGCTTTGGTGACAATCCCACTGAAGTAGCGGGCCTTGTCGGTTGCCAGGGGCAGGCAAATGGTCAAAGTTTGCCCCAACATGCTCTGCGGTTTGAGGGTCCCCTCTGGGTCGAGAACCTGCCGTAGGGCTTCGGGTTCGCTCAGGTTCACCAACTCGACCTGATATTCGAATAGGCGCCCCAAGGCTTCATGGCCTTGCACCTCGCACACGCCCAGGATGTTGTCTTTCAAACCGGTAACTGTCACCGTCATCGTCGACGGCGAAGTATCGAGGTGAATGCTCATGGTCGTGTCTGTCGCAGGACAAGAATTGCTGGCTGGTCGCGTGGGGAGCCCGCCGGCTCTTCGGGACGGACATCCCACCCCACCCGTGCACAAGGCAATGGGCGTGGTGAGACCGCGCAACGACACGCATCGAGTTTCTGGAAGCCGAGCATGTATGAGTTTCGGCAACACAGCGGAAAAGTTGCTCGGCCACGGCCTTCAGCACGGACTTGCGGTCCACTGCTGGACAGATCGCCGAGATCCGCGTGACCCGCACCTTCGATAGATCGTCGTGCGCCATCTAGGCGGATTTCTTGCGGTTATTGGAGATCGGTTCGGCAGGTTGCCATCGCATGACGGAGACCTTCGCGTGTCGCCACTAATTCACTGATTTGTTCACTCAATGAACACGATTGGAGGTCGACTCATGGAAACCAGGAGGTTGTCTCTGCCCGCTCACCGGGTGTGGTTCGCCAGTGCCGCGATAGTGGCCCTGGGGGTACTAGGATGTTCAAGTAACTCGGGTTCGTCCCCGAAGAACGATGCTGGAACCGGAGGAACAACTGCCGCGACCGGCGGAGCAGCCGGAGCCACCTCCGGAAGGGGTGGAGCGGGTGGCGTGACGATGGCTACAGGCGGAGCAGCCGGAAACACTGCCGCCACAGGCGGAGCAGGCGGTACTAAGACCGCGGCTGGCGGAGCAGCCGGAAACACTGCCGCCACTGGTGGAGCAGCCGGTACGACGACCGCCCTGGGCGGGTCAGGCGGATCGACAACCCGAACCGGCGGCTCTGCTGGTTCGACAACCCCAGCCGGCGGCTCTGCTGGTTCGACAACCCCAGCCGGCGGCTCGGCCGGATCGACAACCCGAACTGGCGGCTCTGCTGGTTCGACCTCCCCAACCGGCGGCTCTGGCGGAAACACGGCTGCGGATGCAGGTCCCGATTCATCAGGCGACCGGCCAGCAAGTTCTGACGCTACGGCGGTTGACGCCACGGCAGTTGACGCCAAGGCGGTTGACACTCCGGCGATTGACGCCACGGCGATTGACGCCACGGCGACTGACGCCACGGCGGTTGACGCCACGACGGTTGACGCCACCGAGGTTGATGCTCCGGCGGTTGACGCTCCGGCGGCTGACGCTTCTGCCGAAACGGACGCGGGAACCTGCGGCGCCGTGGGTCAGCCATGCTGCGGGACCCGGACCTGCGCTGCCAATGCGATTTGCACCGGCACCGGAGTGGGCACTTGTACTGCCTGCGGCGGTAGTGGCGAGCGCTGCTGCGCAAATGAGTCCTGCTTGAGTGGCGGTTGCTGCATCCCCCCCACTGGCGGAGGCAACAGCACCTGCACCGAAGCAACCTCCGCGTGTGCGAACGGCAGCGGGGTTTGCCTGGCCGGGGCATGCGTTGGCGACGGCGGCTCCTGCGGTGGGCCCGGCAATCGATGCTGTTCTGGTTTCGGTGGCAACACCTACTGCACGGCGGGAAAGCTAACTTGCTCTGCCACTGACGCCGGTGCTGGCAGCCTGGCCTGCGAAGCCTGCGGCGGCAGCGGACAACCGTGCTGTCCGGGGTTCTTTGGCACGTGCGACAGCGGCCTGACGTGCGTAGGAGGGGGCGGCGGCATCTGCCAGGCCGGCTAGGGACCTCGGGAAAGGGGCGCCTCCACCGAGGCGCCTTCCATTCAAGGCTCCATGAGGAGGGATGTGTCCCACTTCGTGGGGCCTTCTTGCGCAGAGTAGCTAGAACTCCCGCCCTTATCGGCGTGGATCTTGCGCCCAAACCCAAAGACCAGATTCCGCTTATCGAACTGCCATCCACGGATGAGCGGTAGACAGTTTTGCGAGAATCGCTGGTGACGTGACAAAGTAGGGCCATCGCGATTCTCTCTTCATCACGATGCGTGCCTGTTCTGATCGGTTTTGGCTTCGCGGTCTCAGTCGGCCTGCCAGGGTTCTTCCAGATCGGCTGCAAATCGTCCCGTCCCCAGCCGACAGTGCAGGTGCCCCCGAAAAAGCCCGACGCAGCGGCTGCAGCAGCGGTCACCAATCCCCCGCCACCACGCCCGGTGCCCCTGCCAGCCCGCGGCTGTGCGGCGAACCAGGTGCCCATCCTGGCGGGACGTTCTCAATGGGGCTTCTGACGGCAGAGAGGCCTGTGCACGCTTCTGACCTGGATCTGGCTGCGCAGCAAGTCAGAATAAGCGCAGATTGTCGAACGACTTTGCCGCGCTGCACTTGGACGCAAAGGATCCAAGATATACAAGATATGAGTCCCCGCCGTGACCCGTTTCTCCCAGTTTGTGCCCCTTAGGAACTGCAAGGAGACTTTCATGAACAGCAGGAGCCATTTGTCGACAGTGTTTCTCTATCGCTCCGTGGGTCGTGTGCTGCTAGCCGCAGCGTTCATGTTCGGGTGTTCTGGCTCGGGTGCCAACGTCAATCCGCCTGGGGAAGGCGGGAGCACGAGCGGCTCGGGCGGGAGCACGAGTGGCTTGGGCGGGACCACGACCGGCTCTGGCGGAATTACGACCGGCTCTGGCGGGATTGCGACCGGCATGGGCGGGACCGCGAGCGGCATCGGCGGGACCACGAGCGGCTCTGGCGGGAGCACGACCGGCACGGGCGGGAGCACGAGCGGCACGGGCGGGAACACGAACGGCTCTGGCGGGAGCACGAGCGGCTCTGGCGGGACCACGACCCGCACGGGCGGGACCACGAACGCGGGCGGGATCACGAACGCGGGCGGGATCACGAACGCGGGCGGGACCACGTCCGGCTCAGGTGGGACGACCAGTTCGGGCGGGACTGCGGGAACGGTGACGACGCCCGACTGGGGAACGCCCGTGACGGGCGGTCCCTCGGGCACGGGGACCACGGCCACAGTGACGGTGAGCCCCAGCACGACCTACGGGACG
>PMKP01000381.1 GCA_003157775.1 Myxococcales bacterium
GAGTTCCCACCACAGCAGGTCGCCCAGGGGCTGGCCACCGTGGTTCGTGTTGCGTCTGATTAGATCTAATTCGGTCTGCATGGTTCTCCTTTCGGTTGGGTTGATTGTGTCCACCGGGCACACCTGTGGCCTTGGTGCCGGCGGCTGGTACAGGCCGAGCCGAGCTACTTGCTGGGCTTGACCGTGAATGCGCCCTCGGCCAGAGCGCGGTTGCAACGGCTGCACATGACGCTGACGTTGTCGATGAACGTCTCGCCGCTGTCGTATCCAGCATCACCGAGCACGATGCCTGCGACGGCATCCATGGCATGGTCACTGGCACGTGGCAGGCGTGCTGTTCTTGATTCGTCCACGAAGCCCCACACGCGCAGGGCCTTGTCGGCTCTCAAGCGCCCACCACAGCCGGGACAGATGGCTGGCAACTTGACCTTGCGGCTGGTGACAACCAGATCAGTCACCGTGACCGTGGGCATGGCTGCCTCCCCTTCTCCCAGTCGGGGCCGGACATGACATCAAACATGCCGGTGTCCACCCAGACCATCCTGAACCGGCACTTGTAGTCGTCCGGCGCGAACGTGGGAGGGTCATTCGGAACAAGTTCAGCGGGAGCAGGTTCAAGTTCCCAGCCCCGAGCCTTGAGGGTCTGCTCTTCCTCCTCGCTCAGCAATCCCACGACGTAGGCCATCACCTCACCTTCCTTCCCGGCCCCGATGCCTTTCTGGGCCTGACAATGACCTCCAGACCGTCCCACTTGATGCGCTGTTGTTTTTGAGCTGCCAACGCTTCGCACATTTTGATCCCGACGCCGCCGGTGCGGAAGATGCCCTGGGCCGTGACGATGAAGTCCTCACCCGAGAACTCGCCTGGCCGCATCTTGCTGCAGGTGTAGGCCACGCTGAAACGGACAATCTCCTTGGGCCGGAATTTGGAAAGAAAGGCGTGGACAAGAACGGCAGCCGTCCAGGGATTCCCGCTCTCGGGTGCGTAGACCCAGAGAGACCTTGCTCGCGGATCTCTCGACGTCAGGTCGGGCAACACATGATCGAAATCGGGCCAGTACTCGAATGTCGATTCGAGGCCACGCGACGTGTGCAGCATTTCAAGCAGAAAAGGCCGCTGCTCTTCGTCCTCGAAATCGTACGCCATCACCTCCTTGAGCCAGGCAACCTCCCTCTTCGTGGCGTTCTTGATCAAGAAGCTGAACTTGGTGAAGTTGTCAGCCATGGTGCCCTCCCTTCGTGCCGCCGTTCTGCTCGTGTGGCCGGGCGATACGAGCAACTTCGTCGATGGTGTCCGGTGACCAGACGGCATCCATGTTGCCGCCGGGCCAGAGGACATCACGAATGGCGGCCAGTTCGGGGCTGACCGTCGGTGATGCGGTCCCTGGGATGGCGATGCCATAGATCATCGCCCATGCGGCTTCGAGCAACAGCATGGCCACGCGATTGCGTGGCAGCTCGGTGGTCAAGGTGGTTTGGTTGATCTCGCTGAGTAGCCTGCGTGCTACTGGGTCGTTGGCCATTCGCTCTGCCAGACAATCCTGGCGGGCAGCCAACAGGCCGTGCTCGAAGCCGGCATCGAAAAACAGATTCTCGCGTGTGGACTGGTACAGCCCACGTGTGTCCGCGTAGGCCATAAACGGCTTCGGGTCTCGAACGGACTGGCGCAGCTCCTCGGACAGCTTTGACAGCCGCCGCTTGAACCTGATGATGACGGGCAGGTTGTTGATGACGACGTCGGCAGGGTGCTCCTTGCCGTCGATGCGTGTTTGCTCGTAGTGGCCTGGGAACGGGCTGCCCGTCCCACGGCACGATCTTGTTGAAGACATGGGGATACCTTTCTCGCGGGATAGGGGCCATCGAGGCACACGTGTCCCCCAAGAACGGGGTGGCCACCGACGGGACAGGGCCACCCGCGTAAGGTTCTCCCTGCATGTTTCTTATAGCCGAAAACGGCTCGGGCTTGCGGGCTACTCACCGTCCAATCTGCGGCAAAGACGGCATGGGCGCGGCACGGTGGCCGGGGTGCTGGGCGACGGTGACGCGGTCCTCAATATGTCACTGGCCCCTGTCGAACAGATTCGGCGTAGAATCCAACCCTACTCACGTTTGGGGGTACATATGCAGGAAGCTTCGGAACCAGCCTTGTCGGCGATTGCCTTTGGGATTCGCTATCACCCTCACTTCACTGTCGGTGATCGACTTGGAGAAATCATCGACGGCATTCTGGCTACACGCGGCTGGGAGCCGGAGCGGTTTCCGGAGGCGGTCGCGGCAGCCGGAAGTTACACGATCATGAACAGGTCCACGAACGAGAGGCTGACCGTCAGCCTGACGGATTGTCTCCTCCATGCCGAGTTGGACTCCATCGCGCCGAACGCGATCATCAGCCGCGCCGAGGCGTTCGCGTCCGACCCTTGGGACAAGGTTTGGAAGATCGGGGACCACCCGGCTGTGACCAGGTTTGGGTGCCTGTTTGGTTTCTCCATCCCGGACGACTGGAGCCCTGCTCAGGCACTATTGGGTAGCCCGGAGGACGCCCACTCGACGTTCGTGCTCAGGTACTCGCACCGACTCCCCGTCGAGGATGCCGTGATGCATGCCGAGATCAACGACTACAAGAATGTCATCTACACGATCTCCTGCCTACCGGGAAAGCGTCTTGCGTCCGTCGACTACCAGCGCTACTTCGACCCGATGATCGAGGGGAACGATGCCATGAAGAAGGAACCGTTTGCGGGCTTCGTCCGCGATGCGGTGCGCTTCCTGCTAGGCACAGGCTGGAAGTACCTGGAGGAGCGGTTGGCACAGGCCAAGGCGGCCTAGCGTGGCATCCCGGAGCCGACGGCAGTCTGGCCACGTTGGGCGGTCTCCAGCCAGCAAGGACGCCTATTTCAGGACCGTTGTCAGAGGTCAGAGCACCGAATCGACGCTGCCCGATTCCGACGATTTGGGCGATGCGGCTCTCTCGACTGACTCCGTTCTTCCGGTGGAAGAGGCTGCAGACCAGCCAAGGCCGACCCAGCGGCGGTCATCTCGCGCACCGGGTTGGTGGGAGGAGCACAAGAGCGACGTGGTCAAGGGCATCCTGATAGCCGTCGCTGGAACGGCTGTACTGGCGGTCGGCCGTGAACTCTTCTGCCTCAACCGTGAGGTCGGGGAAATTCGCCAAGGACAGGCCAAAGCTGACGAGCAACTGCGGGATCTGCGTGAACGCACAGCCAGGGTGGAAGACAGGCACGAGCGGCTTCAGGAAGGCATCGACAAGAGGATTGACGAGCGAATCAGTCGGGAAACTCGCCTTTCGCAGGGCGCAGCGGAACAGCAGCGGCAGGTGCATGAGGCGAGCGCGAAGTAGCATGTCGGTGACCCTGGTGTTGCTCGCGTGAACTACCGGTGGAAGTCGCCCATGTGTCGTGTGAGCAGCAGGGGCCACCAAACAGGCTGCCGACGTCGCAATATGCCTCGCTAAACACGCGGCCATCAGGATCGGTCACCTACAGCCCAGGTTAGCGAGTTTTCGTGCCTTGAGGTCTGGCGGCTGCACTCCAGATCTCGCGGCCGTGGCTGAGGTGTCGGCCAAGGGGCGGTCCCGCCCTTGATTTGCACGAGGACAATCTCGAACAGGTCGCCTGGCCGCAACACGCCAGACGTGGGCCGGTGGTCGCGACGGATGGCAAGGATATCCACGATGCCTCGTGACTCGGCACCATTCGGGCCGGCGAAGCCCACGAACTGCCATCGCTTGGCTATGTTTGTGCCTGCGCGTTTGCCGGTCGAGGAGAAGCGGATCGCCCACCTGGTCATGGTGGTCGCCCAGCGTGCGGTCTTGGCGGCGAGTTCTGACGGGGAGCCTCGACGGGCGGCCATGGGAACAGGATACCCTTTCATTCGACCACTTGGATCGGGGTCAGTTCTTTTCTCGGTGATGAGTTAGCTACCAAGACTGGGTCCCCTCTTGTCCACGCACCCACGGTCGTCCATGCACCAGGGGGGGGTAGGTCGGAGCCTGGAAGATTCTCTTGGGGGCAAGAGTTCAAGCCGGGTGGGTCTGAACCCGTACCCGCGTTTGTCCCCGCCTTTCGCGTGTGCACAGGCGGGGCTCCGTGTAGGCTCCACCCCCGCATCTATGGCAGTTCAACGGCGTGCATCGAGATCCATGTCAAGGAGAACCCCGGCGAAGGCCCGGGCGTTCGTAGGGCGGATACCTCAGGGCCGACCACCAAAGAGGGTGAGACGTCCTGTTGTCTGGACCATCGGCTACGCGGGAAAGACGTTCGATGAGGTCGTCGGATTGCTTTCCTCGGCTGGCGTCAAGCGTCTGGTCGATGTTCGCGCCTTGCCCTTGTCGCGCCGGAGGGAGTTCTCGAAGACTGCCCTGGCCGAACGCCTGGCAGCAGGTGGCATCGAGTACGTTCACGTTCGGTCCGCTGGCAACCCGTTCCGACACCTCGCGGACGACGTTGGGCGCTGCCTAGCTTTCTACCGGCGTCACCTTGCCCGCAGCCCCGATGTGTTGGCCGAGGTCGCACGTGTCGTGAGCGAGAAGACCAGCGCTCTATTCTGCGTGGAAGCGGAGGCCACAGGGTGTCACCGCTCGGTCATCGCCGACCTGCTCGCCGCAGAGTTCGGCTTCGACGTGCGGCACTTGTAGGGGGCGACAAGCTAGGTCTGAAAGAGACCGAGCTGCCTGGCGCTCGCCATCTTCTTCCCCCGTGGTGGACAGAAGAGGCCGACGACCATGAAACTGTTGGGATGAGCCGCCATGTTGCCGAGAAAGAAGTACGAATCAGCCCGACTCTCGTCGGCGACCTGCGTGAGTTTTTCGATGACACCCTTGTCTGCCTGCGGACTGCCTTGCTCAAGGAATAGCTTCCAACTCAGAACGTATACGCCCCAATCCAGAATGGTCATGTCGTGTTCGGTCGTGCAGCTGGCGTCCGCGCACAGGAACCTCGCCCTATACCGCACTGGGATGAAGTGCAGTTCCTTCGTCATCGTGTCCGCATCGACGAACAGTTCTTTCTGGCGACGCGATTCTTCGCGCTTGGCCTCCCACTCGGCCCTCTCTTCTGGGGCGCAGCGCTTGGCGTAGAACCGCACGTTCCGTGGCTTCACTAGCCCGAGCGACGTTCCGTGCTGGGCCTGTGCTTCGAGTAGGGCTGGTACCGAAGGGAAGAGGTTGGCGGATGAAAGAACCAGTTGCGCACGTTCGGCCCACCCATCGTGCTTCGTTTCGATGTGCCCGACGACCTTGATTGAGTCCTGCTGAATGCGATAGCTCTCCGGGCGCGGGTCGCTAAGGTTGCGTTCGACGTTCGCCTCGATCCAGTCGAACAGACGGAACGGCTCCTTCATGTATCGTAGCTGAACGGGATAGATGCGGAGCAAGCGACGAGTGTCGGCATCCAGTGCGCCCGTGCAGACGGTCTCGTAGTACTTCTTCGAGAACTCCGGGTACGTCTTGCCCCATATCAGAAGCCGCTTTTTCTCCCACACGGCCGACCTCCTGACTCAGAGTATCACGTCTTGACGCTGAGCTACAATTACGTCGCTGGGATGGGACCAACGGGCCAGCATGCCCGGGCGGCGGAGAGGAACAGTCTCCGCCAACTACACCCAGTCCGCACACAGCAGCTCGGCCTGTTTCAGAACGGTCTTGACCGCTTCTTCCTG
>PMKP01000264.1 GCA_003157775.1 Myxococcales bacterium
GGTTCGAGTCCCATCCCCGGCACTTAAATCATCGGAGAATCTGTCAACGTGGCGAAAACAGCCAGCCAAAATGGCGGGCGTCCACGTACTAAATACGTACTAGCGAGTCGGCTACCCGCGGATCGTGCGGCAATGCTCATGCTCGCGCAGTCGAACGCTTGCCTTTGAACACGATCACCTTGGCCGGTGCGGCCGGCGTCGGGAAGGAAACCCGATCCGCTGCGCCTGCCAGGTGAGTCGGCGATAGGTGCGCGTAGGTATCGCTCGTGATCTGCGGTGTGCTGTGGCCCAAGATCCGTTGCAAGGTGAAGATGTCTCCGCCGCCCATGACGAAGTAGCTGGCGAAGACGTGGCGCAGGTCGTGGACGCGAATTCGTCGTGTCTTGCAGCGGTCGCAGGCCGCCCACAGCACAGTGGTCAGTCTCGCGGCTGGTGAGTGCATCTCGCCCGCTTCATTCGGGAAGACCAGATCACCCTTCCAAGGGTCCGCCAGCTTGTGCTGTTCCAGGATGGGGACCAGTTCGGCCGGGATTGGGACCAGCCGATCCCTCCCAGACTTCGTGCTCCCCTCATACGACCGGCGCACCGTGATCAACCGCCGCCCAAGGTCCACGTCGGACCAGCGCAGCCCCATCGCCTCACCACGGCGCAAACCTGTGTAGGCCAGAGTGGCGAACAGGCCATAGAGCACAGGCCGGTGCGTTTCCTCGCCGATCCTCCGGATGGCTTCCAGCACGCGGCCCACGTTCTTGGCCGTGCCAATCGGCGGCTCCAGTTTCGTCTTGTCCACGGCCAGCATCAGATTCCCCCGGCCGATGCGATCCGTCGGCGATGCTGGTATGTGGCCAGTGGAAACTGCGAATCGCAGGATGCTCCGAACCAGGGCCATCGTCAGGTTGATTGTCCGCGCAGCCATGTGCCGCGTCTCTTTCTCGTCGCCCTTGCCGACTATGCGGGTCTTCGCCTGTAGCTTCGCCCGCAGTTCCAGCACGCGCGCGCCCGTTATGGAGGACAGCGGCGCATTGCCGAAGAACGGCTTGACGTGCTTCTCGTAGCGTTCCTGGTTGTCGTCGTGGCTGCGCAAGTTTGGCTTACTGTGCAGGGTCAGCCATTCGTCGGCCGCCTTGTCGAAACCGATGCTCGCCCGCCGCTTCGTGGGCAAGGTGCCGTCGCCAAGCATGGTCTGGACACGCGCCAGCCCCTCGGCCGCCTCTGTGCGCGTCTTGTAGCCGCTACGCTGGCGCCGCTTGCTGCCCTCCCACCATCGAACGCTGAACGCGGGATGCGTGGCGGTCCCGGTGGCGATGATGGTTCCGAAGTTGCTACGGCGTGCGCGGCGAGGCATCGCTACTTCTTCTTTTCGATGTGCTCCAAGCCAGTCAACAGGCACACCCTAACCGCGTCGGTGCGGGTCAGTGCCAGACCGGGCCTGGACAGCTTTGTGGCCACGGCGTCCAGACGGCCGAGGAGTTCCGCTTCCAGGCGCACCGCGATCTGCTGTGTTGGCATCTTCTCTTTCGTGGTCTTGCTCTTGCCCATGCTGCTTTCCCTTCTCTGCTTCCAAGTAGGCTCCGAGACGTTCGCGCGCCTCGGGTGATTTGAGACTAGGCCAGCGTTTGACCGCCGCGTCCAGGCCCGCCCGGGCTCGGCGCACGGCCGCTAGGTCCACTGTGCCCCGCTTGCGCTTCACCCGCAGATCCTCGCAATCTGAGTCAGGCCAAACGGCCGCGCCGCGCGGGATGCCAGGCCCTGACGCTCGCACTCAGACGTCACTGTTCTAAGTGACAAACCAGCGGCACGGAGGGCGCGGATCTGGCCGATGATGGCTTGCTCGGCCGTGTTCTTTTCCAGGTGGATGCCATCGGCCGCCAGCACGTAGCCGTAAGGGATCTGGCCGATGCGCTCGCCCCTCGTGCGCTTCACAGCGAGAGCCGCGCGCGTGCGACCTTTGATCGCGCCGCGTTCGTACTGCGCGAAAACATCGACGATCCCGCGCATCAACTGGCCTTCCGCCCCTACCCCATCGCTCGCCCCGTCCGCCGTCGTCAGCGTGGCGCCAGCGCGGCCGGCCGCCTGCTCGACCATGGCCGCGACCACGGTGTCACGCGCGATCCTGTCTCTCTTGGCCGCCACCAGCCAGCCGGCCCCATGTTCACGGAGGGCGGCAAGGGCGGCCAGCAGGCCCGGGCGCTTCTCGGCCGGCGTGCCGCCGCTGATACCGTGGTCCTCCAGCACGGCCGCAATACGCACGCCGCGCGCCTGTGCCCAACGCTCGATAGCCGCGCGCTGCGCCTCCGGGCCGAGGGCTTGTTCGTCGGTCGAGACGCGAAGGTAACCGACTGCAACCTTGGGATCGCCTGCCTTGATTCGCTTTGCCATGCAGTCAGTGTATACCATTGGGATGCATTGACAAGCACAAAGTGCAACCGCAAGGCACAGGGATGTACACAGACCGGACGGTGTGTGTACACGGTTAGCGGCTCGCCTATTGAGCTTCCTTGAACACATCGTCAAAAGCCTGCGTCATCTCGGCCACCAGCTCTGGATTCACCTCGCCAAGTCCCAGGACCTGATAGGGGCCATCGACGCCGGCCATTCGGCGCAGGTCCGCGATGTCGACGCAGTGTAGCGCGCAGACGGCTTCCAAAGCGGCGTCCAGGCTGAGAAGGCGAGTCTCCCACACTTGCCACGCCTCGAAGCATTGCTGGCTGCGCTCCTGATCCTGCTCGTTCTCAGACTGGTAGAAGTGGACCACAATTCCGCTAGCTGCCAAGCAATGAGCTTGGTAGCGCCATCTTTCCATGGCGTAATACAGCGTGGCTCGTCGCAACCGCTCGAAATGGTCCGTATGGTCCGGGTCTGGCAGACGGTAAACCTTCAACGGCACGAGATCTCGAATTCGGTCGGCTTCGCTGACATTTCCTTTGCTCAGGTGGGAGTAGACCAGGGTTGCCGTCTCCTTGGCGGTCAGTCCTTCGTACAAGCGCCCGATCCGTTTGTCGTCCTTCATGCTTTCCCCCGGTGGTCGAGTGTTCGTTCGAGCAATTCGAGGCGGAGTTCCAGGTCCGTGGCGCGGATTGTGTTGACCAATGCGGACAGCGCGCCCGTGGCGGCGTTCGCATCGCGCGCGGGCAGGGAGCCGGCCAACACCTCCTGAACCACGTAGGCCAGCCCAGCCCGCGCGTGGGCCGCGGTTTCGAGCGGCCACCATGCAGGGACGGGGTCAGGGGCTCCGCACCCGCTACGGTCCATCTGGCGCGCTCGCTGGGCGCCGCCAGCGCGACGGGCTGCGTCTGCCGCCTCTGCGTTCGCCGGATCGTGGGTCCAGCAGAATTGGGATCCGGCCAGCGCTGGCGCTTGGCAGGGCTTGCCGCTTGACGCGATCGCCTCACATGCGCGCGCCCCGCTCACCGCCTACCTACCTTGCAGGGGGGGATGGAGAGGAGCACGCCGTGCCTGACCTCGTTCCTCATGCGGCCTTTCCCTTGCTCCTAACGTTCTTTCGGGAGGCCATGTTCCGACACGATCGACTGCAATAGCGAGCGTCACGTCGCAGCCCTTCAAGGCTCTCGCCGCAGTATGCGCACGTGCGGGCTCCGCCTGCTGCTCCGCGGGCCGCCCGCTTGGCGCTCGCCCTCGCCGGTGGTTTCTCGCCAGGCTCGCCAGTGGGCTCAACCGGGCCAGTGGTTGACGGAGGCACCACGGACACCGGGGCCACCGCACCGGCTCGACGCCAACAGTCGGCAAGCCCGCCACGCACCACGATCTCGGAGCCGGCATGCTGCCTCAGCGCGTAGGCGAGCACGCGCCGGATGTCCCTCTCCATCTCCGGGCTACCCAAAGGGAGGTAGGCGGTCGTGATTGCCTCGATCCGCTGCGCGTTGATGACCGTGCCCTGTGTGTGGTCACACCACCAGGCGGCCAGTGCCCGCTCTGGCACCGTTGTAAGGGCCAGCCCGTGCCAGTGGCGTGTCCCCTGCCGCTCCCCCCTCCCTTCCGCCAGCAGGACGCCGGCCCCCCTGCCGCTGCCCGCAACCATGTCGACCCACACATCCAAGGCACCCCTGACGGCGCGCTCCTCCGCGTTAGTTGGTGCTGTCAGGTTCACGAATAGCGGACGCATGGCATCGGGAACGCCCCTCTTCCCCATGTCTCTCAGAAACGCCAACACCAATGGCACATAGGCATCCACCCTGGCTGCCAGAGGATAACTATCTAGGCACCTACCCGCCATCAAAGCACCAACGATCCGCCAACAACCAGATCCGCCAACAGGCAGCAGCGATCCGCCAACACTCAATTGGCGATCCGCCAACAGATGCCTGGTTCCGATCCGCGACCACGGCCGTTCCTACGCCGCGTCTACCAGGCCGCCGCGGGCTATGATCGCGTCCACGTCGCTGCGCCTCACCAGCGTACGCCGGCCCAGCCTTACGACTGGAATTGCGCCACGTGCGAGAAGCACCCGGATGTAGCGCGTGGAAACGGCCAACATCTCGGCCGCTTCAGGCACCGACAATAACGGCCTCGGGTTTAGGCTCAGACTTGCACCTACTGCTTCAGACTTGCTCATAGTAACCCCTATTCTCACCTGGACACAGGCGTAGCCTTATGGGCCTCCGATGACCTTTCCCCAAACGGCCGACGGGTACGCTCGTTGGCCAACGATGCCGCGACCGGCGCCGCAGCGGTGTACGCGAGGGCGTCCGTGGGACGTTCCCTGCGTCGCAATGTCAGTGCGTGGTTCATTCACTATTCTCTTTCACCGACCAAATTTAGAGTCAACTGTTGATAGAGGAGTATGGATTGGAGAGTAGAGAATGCCGCGATGGCACTAAGCCACAGCCACGATCACGGCTCCCCTACCCCACCCCCAAGGCGTGCGGATTCGCCGCCTTTGCCGTCCCTAAAGCGGTTTAGGGGGCATGGCCGTCCCCTACTTTCCTTCGCTTTGCCCGACGGTGGGAAGTCGTGAGCGGGGCAGCCCCAACGACAGACCTGCACTGTCGTCTTGGGCGAGGTTGGGGAGCGGGATGAGCGGCTTCTGGGGCGGCTTAGGCAGCTCGAAGCGGCCCGCGCAGCGGGTCAAGCCGGTTGCGAGCCGAGTTGGCACCTATCGGCGGAAATCTGGCACAGGCTCGACCGGCCGACTTCCTACGCCGTCGCGCGGGTGAGCTTCCAGCGGCGGGCGCCTTTGGATTTGTAGCCGGCCAGGATGCCGAGGGCGGCCAGGCTAGATAGGTCCAGCAGCGTCGGCAGTACTGTCCATTGCACTGCTGCATCCCCCGTCACCCGCCGTGCTTGCGTTTCCGCAAGGGGTGCACTCGCTGGGGGTCGTGTTGAAGCCGATCAGGGTCAGCTTGAACGACGACGCATCCGACTGACGTTCGGCCTGGAAGACCGCGATTTCGTAGACCCGGCCGTCCTGCAGTCCGAGGTTGACGGTCGTTGGAATGGGGACAGTCGCAGTAGCGGGTGGTAGTGGCGGGACCTGGACGGTCGTAGCGCCATTGCCATTTGCGCCGATGACGACAGTGCCAATGACCGGAGTGTGAATACCGCCGAGATCCACGGCGAGCTTTCGGTTGATGAAGACCCACAGATCGTCGTCGCCTTCGAAGTCGAGGGTATAAGTGTTAGTCTTGTCATAGAGGAACCAATAGCGGACTTCGCTAGTGAAACTGAAATTGTGCAGGCGCTTGTTTCCGGCGGCATCCACGTCATACGGCCAAGTTCCCATCGCGTCATAATATGGTGGAACCTGTGCGGCTGTCAGCTCGGAGGCAGGGGTGAAATTGTCGTCGTCGACCGGGAAGAAGAGCGGGTTGCCGTCGACCTTGGAGACGAGGAAAGTGGCACTGTAGGAGCCATTGTTCTTGTAGCAGCTAAGCAATGTCTCCCCGGCAGCCAGCTTCCTAGAACAGTCGTCGGTTCCGTTCGTATACGCGGACGTGCACGGTATGGCGTTGCCGGACGCATCCAACCGTTCGTCTCCAACGTAACCGCAGAAGTAAGCTGTTTCGGTCACGTTCCACTGTTCCCCGTTGGGCCCGTAGCGGTTGACATAGCCGCCCTTGCCGTTGGCCCAAAGTGGCATTTCCGATGCGGTGGCGTGGTTGACGCCTGGCACGTCCCGATACCACTCGGCGAACGAAGCGGCACTCGCCACATAGGCGTTGCCGCCGATACCCGAGTAGACGGGCTTGCCGGTCGTGGCATCGAGAGTCGCGGCGACCATGCCCTGGAAGACACTGGTTGAACCAACGACCCCTCCCTCAAAATCGGTGGGATTGTGATATCTGAAGTCTCGATAGATTGCAGGCACGATCATCTTGCCACCGAGGGGCGACTGCGTGCAGGTGAAGCCGGGCTCGACCGTGCAGTCCTTGGAGCAGCCGTCACCGTCCATGGTGTTGCCGTCATCACACTGCTCTGCCGAAAAGACGATTCCGTCACCGCATTTCGAGGTGCATGAACCACCGCTGCAGTCGGGTTCGATCCTGCAATCCTCGGAACAGCCATCGAAAGGCCTGGTGTTGCCGTCGTCGCAGCCCTCCGTCCCCTCGACGATGCCGTCGCCACAGACGGTTGCAGAGCAGACGCTCGGGCTGCCGCTGCACTTGTGACCAGTCTCGACTTTGCACGTCGGCGAGCATCCGTCGCCGGCCACGGTGTTTCCGTCGTCACACTGTTCCGGCAGGACCACGATGCCGTCGCCGCAGCCAGTGGGAACATAGACCGCATCTGCCGCGCTTCCATCGGCTGGCAAACCACTGTCTATCACGATGACCTGTCCGTCTGTGTCAACGGCATCGACGCCTCCCGTGGTGACAATGGCCGCATCCGAGAACATCGTCACCTGCCCGCCCGCGCCGCCCGTACCGCTTGGCGCGTCCGCGGTGGTTGTCCCTCCCGTTTCGCCAGGGTTTCCGGCATCCACCGCGGGCGCCGCGCACACACACGCTGCAAAGGTGCCCGCCGAGGTACAAGTCTGGGCGCCGGTCTGACCCGTGACACACGCGCAGGCGACACTGGCCCCGGGAATACAAAGGGGTGTAGCGCTGGTGGCCGTGGACAGCTGGCCGCCAGTTCCGCCGCCGCCCGTTCCGCCAAGACCGCCACTACCGCCAACGACGGTGGAAGCATCTGGTGGGCTGGTGGCCTGACTCCCGCCGCCGCAGCCGCCGAGCGATGCCACCAGCAGGCACGAGAGCACGATACGCAGTCTGGCTATCATGCAGGCCATTTTCGCCCCGTGCGGGCTTCGCCGCAACCAGTTCCGGGGCCAAACGCTACACCGCGGGCTGGCGGCCTTCAGGCGGAGCGAAAACACGTTCTCCGCATCGTCCTCTGAGGCCTTGGCTGGCGCCCGCTGCCGGGGCTGCTCGTAGCTCCGCGCTCGCAAGATCTCATTGGCGGAGAGCTCCTGCCACCGTCAGCGCGGAAGGTGACAGGAACCATCGCAGTCTTGCCCCGTCTCGCCGTTGGCGGTGCCTAGGTCACATTCCTCGCCGTCCTCTGGCTGCAAGATCGCGTCGCCACAGTAGGGTCCACGGCGGCAGTCCGAGGTGCACTGATTGTAGCCGCCCAGATTGTTCGCGGTTCCATTGTCGCATTGCTCGCCGGGCTCCACGACACCGTCGCCGCAGATGGGCCCGCAGACACTCGGCAGATCGTTGAAGCCGCTCAGGGTCAGCTTGAACGACGAGCCCCAAGGCGCTCGTTCCGCTTGGAACACGGCAATCTCGTAGACCCCGTTGTTCGACAAGCCCAGACTGACCTTGCTCTGGGTGGACTTGCAAGTCGAGATAACACCAGGCGTTGTGCAGGCGGCGCCCTCAGTCGGGGTAACGGTGACAGTCCCGCCACCGCTGGCGTCGAGCAC
>PMKP01000052.1:0-2655 GCA_003157775.1 Myxococcales bacterium
CGCTCGCGCATGTCAGTCGAGCAGCTAATGCGATGAAGCTCTGGCCCCGAGGACAGCGCTCCACGAATGTCCCAGGTGTAGGCCGCGCAGCCCACGGGCCCGTGCACCAGATGAAGGGCGTCCGCGATGGGATAGAGAACAACTCGCGAGCCGCAGAAGGTACATGCCCGCTGGCTCACCGAGCCGGCTGCGCTCGCCTTGTTGCAATCGAGCGCGACAACTCCGTCGCGGTTGTTTCGCACTACCTGGGCACGGCGTTCCTTCAGTAGATCGAAGCTCATGGCTTCACAATCACATCAGCAGCGGTTCGAAGCTGAATGCCTTCTTTGAACAGGTGCGACCGCAGGCCTCGCAACCAATACAATTGTCGGGGTTCTTCACGCTGGCGAACATCTTGGCGGATTCCTCTTCGTCCACTTCTTTGGGCGCCAGCACTTCGTGGGCGCAGATCTTCATGCAGCGGCCGCAGCCGATGCACTTGTTGTCGTCGACGGCCTTGACGAACCGAGGCGTCCATTCCTGCCGTCCACGAGTGATTCCAGTGAGGTAGGCCATGAAACTTTCCTTTCTGTCATTCAGGTTGGTCGGGCGAAAAAGCCGGCGAAAGCGGCGCCAGGCCCATGGCCTTGCGCAGCCAGGGTGCGGGATGTCCGCGCAGAACGCCCTGCAGGCGTTTCACGAATTCGGCTACGGGCATGGCCACGGCGGTCTTGACCGGATGAATGTGACGGGCGGCCAGCTTGGCAGCGGCGGGCCCACCGATCTGCGCGGTACACACGATGGCGCAATCTGAGAGAAGATTGGCGCGCGCGACGATTCGGTCCTCCTGGCCCTCAGCGTCTACAACCATGCGATGGCCCAGGCAGCGCGCCTTGTGCGTGTCGACTTCCCAGACAAAGAAGGCCTCGCTGCTGCCGAAGTGGCAATCGACGCAAATCCCGTTGCTGCTGGTGAAGGCTACTTTCATGGCGGTCTCCTTTTCAGCGCATCATTTCGAAGAAGCGGTCCTCACAAGTCTCGTCCTTGATGTCGATAAACTTGTTGCAGATCTCGGTCGTCATGTTGATGACGCCCTGGTAGCCAATGATGGGCCGGCGGTGCAGGTTGACCCGGTCGAAGATGGGGAAGCCGAAGCGGAAGAGGGGAATCTTGGCGTCGCGGGCGGCGAACTTGCCGTGCGTGTCGCCGATGATGGCGTCGACCGGCTCGGTCATCAGCAACGAGCGCAGGTGCCAAAGGTCGCGGTTCATGTAGATCTTGCCGGCCTTGCCGTAGGGCGAGCCGTCGAGCAGAGCCTGCAACTCGCGTTCCAGCTTCTTCGAGCCCTTGGAGCACAGGACGTGGACCGGCGATGCCCCCATCTCAAGCAAGAAGGCGACAAACCCGAGCAGCGGGTCCGAATCACCGTACACGGCGAACCTTTTGCCGTGCATGTATTGGTGTGCGTCGGTGATGGCGTCCACGGCACGGCCGCGCTCGGCCTTCAGCGAGGCTGGCACCGGTTTGTCGAACAGCTCCGACAGCTTGAGCAGCAGCGCGTCGGTTCTGGCAATGCCGAGTGGCATGGGCATGCTCGCGTGCTCGCCGGCGTACTGTTCTTTGATCCACACCAGCGTTTTTGACGTGGCATAGGGCGCGACAGTAAGCGTGGCCTTGCCATTGATGGAATCGGCCGCGTCGTCAAGTGGCGTGCCGCCTGGATAGATGCGGTAGGTGCCATCATTGGGCGAGTCGAAGACCTCGGAAATGTCGGCCAGGAAGGTGACGGGAATGCCGAATTCGTGAAAGATCCGCTTGTACTCGCGGTAGTTGCCGGTGTTGGCATCAAAGCCAGCCAAAAAATTCAGCTTGCCGGTGCATCGCCCCTCGATGGCCTTGCCCTCGGTCAGGGTCTGCAAGATAGCCAGCAACATGGAATCGTAGCCGTGTACGTGCGAGCCCGTGAAAGAAGGCGTGTTGGCGTGGGCCACAAGGAAGCCCGGCGGGACGCAATTCTTCTGGCGGGCATTCTTGATGAACGCGCTCACATCGTCGCCGATAATCTCGGGCATGCACGAGGTGAAGACCGCGATCATCTTGGGCTTGTACAGGGCAATGGCATTTTCCAGTGCCTCGTGCAGGTTGTTTTGTCCGCCGAACACGGCGCCGTCCTCACTCATGGCAGAGGACACGGCCGGGGCTGGCTCACGAAAGTGCCGATTCAATGTCGACCGGTAATACGAGGCGCAGCCCTGCGACCCGTGTACCAGCGGCAGCGTTTCGGCGAACCCATGCGCACACAGCTCGGCGCCGAGCGGCTGACAGGCGTGCGCGGGATTCACGACCAGGGCCTGCCGGGCGAAGTTCTTCAGTTTGTAGTCTTCAGTATTGATCCATGCCGCCACGCGTGTTTCGTCTTCAGGCGAAATGCCGGTGACCGGCTTCACTTTCAATCCCAGTTCGTTCGACATCCTGCTCTCCTTGGCCAGGGTCTAATGCGACCCATGACATAGGGTCTTCTGATTTCGCTAAAACGGCGCCTTCACTAGCTTCCAGGTCGGGCTATTCACCGCCATGTCAATGTCCCGCGCGAACACCGGGAAGCCCTGGTAGGCGTGGTACGGTCCCGAGTAGTCCCAGCTATGCATCTGCCGGAAGGGCAGGCCCATCTTCTGG
>PMKP01000052.1:2680-3048 GCA_003157775.1 Myxococcales bacterium
CCGTGCGCGAATTCGTAGCCCGAGCCCACTACGACCATGCCCAGATCCTCGTAGGCGCCGACCGTGTGTCGGGGCCGCAACCCACCCACGTACAGCATCACCTTCTTGCCTTCCAGGCGCGGACGATATTCGTCGAGCACGCTCTGCATGATGGGGTCGTACTTGGCGATGACCTTTTCGACGTTTTCCTTGATCCGGTCGTCGAATCGTTCGGCCAGCTTGCGCAGACTGTTGCGAATCTTGGTCGGCCCGAAGAAGTTGAGCTCGATCCAGGGAATCCCATATTTCTCCTCCATCACCCGCGCCATGTAGTTCATGGAGCGGTAGCAGTGGATGATGGCCAGCTTGACCTTGTGGGTGGCAGCGAT
>PMKP01000299.1 GCA_003157775.1 Myxococcales bacterium
AAGCTCGAACAGTTGCCTCCCGCGCTCTGGCTCCGGCGGGAAACTAGGGCGCGCGCTATGCGCGCGGGGTGGGCAGGGGGGGTTGTCCGTCCCGAAGCCCCCGAAGGGAGTGGCCGTGGTCGTCGGATGTGGGCACACTGTTTCTTCGGGCGGCGAAGGGGGCGCCGCTGCGCCAGGCAAGGCCGATCCGGAATTCGAGTCTTCCGCAACCGTGCTTTCCCCCTGAGCAGCGGCGGCGTGGCTTTCCGGCACAACCTTGCTCCACTGCCCCTCGGCTAGTCCGTGCAAAGGGCCTTGCCCTGCTGGGGGCAGGGTGGTCTCAGGCCAGGCGTGCCCGCGGCTGATTGTTTGCGTGGCAATGGGCGGCGAGCCCACTGCGGCCAAGTAATCGACGCCGGCGGCAGCAGGCTGTGCGCCTGTCTGCACACCCGCGGCAGGTCGCGCTTCACCGCGAGCATCGCCCGCAGCACTGGCGGCGGGGGGGAGAGCCAGCTCGCCCTCTGCCGTTGCCGAGGCGACGCTTGCCGGCAGCACCGACCGGGCTGGGGCACCGCGTTCAGGCGTTCCCGCATTCTCGGACGATGGCATGGCCACCGAAATCCCATCTGACGGCATTCCCCGCGTGGCTTCCAGCAAGGAAGCTGGCGACGGGGAGTCCCCCTTGCGGAGCGACCGGTAAAACGTCTGGGTGAAGCTGTCGTCGCGCCCCTGATGGGACGCACGGCCAGAGCCAGGGGAAACCCGGCTGCTTTCGGCCTGCACGATCGCAGCGGCGGCGACTTTCATGGGGTGGCTCCCTTGCGAGCTGGGCTCGGCTTGCGTGTCGCGATTTCGGTGGCCAACTCCGCTGCCAGGTCCGGCTTGAGGTACCCCATCACACCCCCGGCGTCGGCCGGCCGCATGCGACGCAGGACCTCGGCCGCCAAGCGGCGATCCAGGCGCGACACCACCGCCGCGGCCTGTTCGGGTTTCATGCCTTTCATCGCCTTGGACACGCTTTCGAGCTGCTCGCGCGCCATGTCCTTTGCCGCCGTTGCTGCGACAGTGGCGGAAGGGCTGCTCTCGCTCGGCAGGCTGCGCGCCTCGCCATCACACGAACCACGCTGTTTGATGAGCGCCTCCAGGCGGACTGTCTCCTGCCGAAGCGCCTCACGCGCCTGGGTGATCTCCGACACCAACTGCTCGAGACGCGTCCGATCGGAAACTGGCGCCACCACCTCCGTCGGTGCGGACAGGGACTGGTGCAGCTCGTTCTTCAGCGCGGTGGTGGTCAAGCTGGGCAGGGCGGGCGGAACGCCGCGTCCGGCAACCGCGGTGACACGCGCACTCTTGGCCTTGCCGGGGCTGTGTCGGGCCGACGCCGCAGTGCCAGCCGGGCTCGTTTCCGGCTTCGGTAGCGCAGGTGGTGCCTCGCTCGGGGCGACTTGCTCTCCCGCAGCAGGGGTTGGTTCTTCAATGGCCGCGCGACTGGGCCGACCAGTGCCGCCCAAGATGGGCGGCGGCTCGATTGGGGACAAACCGGGCCGCGCAGGAATGGGCGGTGCCGCCGGCGACGGTGCCGCCGGGGGAGCCACTATCGGGCTCACGGGCAGCGTCGGGCCGCCGCCAGGCGCGGCGGCCACACTGGCCACCGCCAGCCACAGATGCAACACCATACTAGTCATGGGGCTCCGGTTTTGCCGAGGCCGCGGCAGGGCCTGGCGTTTCCAACGCGCGCTTCAGGTCGGCCAGGGTCTGCTCGAGCGCGAAACGCTCGTCCGGGCTCTGGCGAAGCACGGCGTTGAGTTCGTTGATGCAGCGGAGAGATCGGTCGACGCGCGGATTGGTGCCGGCCACGTACGCGCCCACCTCGATGAGATCGGCTGTCTCCCGGTAGGCGGCCAGAACCTCGCGCGTCTCTTGCGCCAGCTCGCGATGGCTCACCGACACGATGTCGTTCATCACTCGGCTCACGCTGCCGAGCAAGTCCACCGCCGGAAAATGGCCCCGCTGGGCCAGCCTGCGGGCCAGCACGATGTGGCCATCCAGGCACGCGCGCGCCGCATCGACTACCGGGTCGGTGAGATCGTCGCCTTCGGCGAGCGCGGTGTACATGGCCGTGATGCTGCCCGCGCCCTCCACGTTTCCGGCGCGCTCTACCAAGCGCGGCAGCAGGGCAAACACCGACGGCGGGTAGCCGCGCGCGGTGGGAGGTTCGCCCGCAGCCAGCCCGATTTCCCGCTGTGCCATGGCAACCCGGGTGAGCGAGTCGAGCAGGAGGAGCACGCGCTTGCCCTGGTCGCGGAAGTACTCGGCCACGGCGGTGGCGGCCATGGCAGCACGCACGCGCACGAGGGGCGGTTCGTCGCCAGTAGCCACCACGACCACGGAACGGCGCAAGCCCTGGGCCAGGTCGCGCTCCACGAACTCGCGCACCTCGCGGCCTCGTTCGCCCACCAGCCCCACCACGATGACGTCGGCGTCGGCATCGCGCGCGAGCATGCCAAGCAGCACGCTCTTGCCCAATCCCGGCCCTGACATGATGCCCATGCGCTGGCCTTCGCCGCAGGTCAGGCAGGCGTCAATGGAACGAATGCCCAGCACCAGGGGCCTACTGATGCGCCGCCGGCTCATGGCCGGCGGGGGCGGCGCGTGCAAGGGCACCCGCGTGCGCACCAGCGGGGACGCCATGCCGTCGAGCGACCGCATGGCTGCGTCGACCACACGCCCAAGCAGCGCCTCACCCACCACGATCTCGCCCGCGCTGGCGCGGGGAATGACTGGGCAACCCTCGCCGATGCCTCGCACGTCGCCGAACGGCATCAGGATAGCATGCGAACCGGCGAAGCCCACCACTTCAGCCGTGACCAGGCGGCTCCCTGTGGCTTGAATCTCACACGAGGTCCCCACCGCCACCCGGGGCAGAGCCGCCTCCACCACGATGCCCGAGGCACGGGTCACCCGACCAGCCAGCACACAGGGCTCGGCGTGGGCCAAGCGGTTGCGGATCTCCTCCAGAGCAAGCAGGCTCACGAACTCTCCTCCCAGGTCCCCGCCTGCAGCGCGTGGCGCAGCTCCTCGAGGCGGGTATTGATACGGCCGTCTACCGTGCCGAGATCGCCCGCAACCACGCAGTCGCCCCGCTGCAGAGACGCATCCGCAATCACTTCGATCTGGGCGGCCGCCACCGACGAAATGGCCTGCGCGCCTTCGTTCTTGAGCGCCTCCTCGACCAAGCGAGCATCGTCGGGACAAAGCTGCAGCTTGATGTGGCGCGACTCGCCCAAGCGGCGAATCGCACTGCGAACCAGCCCCACCAGGTGCTCCAAGTTGGCGGCCAGATCAGTTTCCAGGATCCGGCGCGCCACCATGAAGCCCACCTCCAGCGCGTCGGAGCGGGCCTCGGCGGCTAGCCGTTCGGCGGCCTGGCGCAGAAATTGGGCCGCGCTGCCGATGCGCTCGCTGACTTCATCGGCCACCTTCTGCATATCGATGACTGTGGGAGGCGCTGGGTGCTCGGACGCGGAGGCCGAAGAACCTGTCGGTGAGCGGCGCAGGGGCGGACCTCCGAACGCGGCCGGCTCCACTTGCGGCTGGCTGGGCAGCCGACCCATGAAGGTGGGGCGACGGGTAGGGGCTTCTCCGTTGTGCGCGATCATCGTGTCAGACCATCCTTTCCGTAGGGTTGACGATGCTGATGCGACCCTGCTCGGCCAGACCAAAGGCAATCTTGACCAGCTCAGCCTGGGCCGCCTCCACCGCAGCCAGCTTGACCGGACCCATGGCGCCAATCTCGTCTTCCAGCATCTGGCCGGCTCGGGTCGACATGTTCTTGAGGAAGCGTTCCTTCACCGCGGGAGGCGCGCCCTTGAGGGCAACCGTGAGTTGGGTCATGTCGATCTCGCGGATGAGGGTCTGCAGATCGCGATCGGTGAGGTGGACAAGGTCGTCGAAGGTGAAGAGGCGTGAGCGCAGGGCCGCTCCCAACTCGGGATCGTCCTTCTCAATTTCGCCGACCACCTCGCTTTGCTGGGCCGCCGGCACCGAACGGAGCAGGTTCACCGTGGTGTTGCGCCCGTCGAGCTTCCGCGTATTGGCCGGCACGGCGGAGCTGAGCTCCTGCGATATGGCTTGCCCCACCTCCTGCAGTACCTCGGGCGCCACCGTGTCCAGGGCGGCTAGCCGGCGCAGGATCTGGGGATGCTGCGCCTGCGGGATGTGCTTGAGCACGGCCAGCGCGTGGGCGTGGTCTATGGTGCCGAGTACAACAGCCGCAGTTTGCGGCTCCTCGCGCGAGAGCAAGAGCGCCAGGGCTTCGGGATCGGCATTCGAAATGGTGGTGAAGCCTTCTTCCGCCGCCAGCGAGGGAGCGGGAAGATCATCAAACACGCGGTTCGCGACCTCCTGGCCAAGGGCCTTGGTCGCGGCATCTCGCAACAGGCTGTTGCCCGCCATGGCCTCGCCGTCGAGGCCGGTCATGGTCTTCACGAAAGACGAGAGCGCCACCGGGATGGCCGCTGGAGCCTTGCGCAGGCCGCGTGCCCCGAGAGCGATCAGGCGCACCGTGCCCTCATCGAGGGCCTTGAAGATCTGGGCTGCCACCTCGGGCCCCAGTCCAAGCAGCACCGCCGCCGCCCGCTGGGCGCCCGGCCCGGCCGGGGAACCTTGCAGATTCACAAGACCGTCAGACATGCGCGTTCTCCTTCACTTCGCGATTCCCTTCGACGTCCGCACTGACCCATGCTCTCAGCAAGTGGGCTGCCCTCCCCGGATCCGTCTTGCCCAGCTCGCGCGCCCGTTCGCGCAGGGCTATGCTGCTGTCGCCGGACACCATCTTCCAGCTCTCGCCCGACTGGGACATCGAAGCCATGTCCACATCGCCCACCCGGGTGCCCGGTTTCAGCAGCGCGATGGCCGACGACGTGCGACGAAGCAGACGGACGAAGATGAACAGAGCGGCGCCGGCCAAGACAGCCCAGCCCAGCATTCTGCCCACGCGCCACAATTCGGGTCGCTCCCAGAATGCGATTTTGATGTCCGCCTCCTCGACCTTGGCAAATGGCGCACTGGAGATCTCGAACAAGTCGCCCCGCTGGAGCTCGAATCCCATCGCCCGCTTGGCCAACTCGGCAAGACGACGCACCTCTTCCGCGGGCCGCGGCTTGCCGTTCGCGCCGTCCACTACCACGGCAGCCGACAAACGCACGATGCGCGGGGCGCGGGCGACGGTGCGCGTGACCTTCTTGGCGATCTCGTAGTTGCGCACTTCATCTTCGCGATTGGTCTGCGCGCGGGTGGCGCCCGCACTGCCACCGGCGGTGGCAGCCATGGGTTGGTTAGCGGCGGCGCCCGCCACGCCTGTGCCGTTGCTTCCGTCGCTGCTGATGCTCTCCGATGTCTTGTGCTCGCTGCGCACCGTGGCGGTATCGGGGTCGTAGCTGTCCTGGGTTGTCTCGATCTCGGTGGTGTCGAGATTCGCGGTCACGCGCGCCACCACGGCACCATGCCCAACTGCCGGCTCCAGCACGTCGGCGATTCTCTGTTCGAGTGCACTCTCGATCTCGCGCTCCTGCGCAACCAGCTTGCCGGTTTGGGAATGGTCGCCTGACAGCACCATGCCCTTTTGGTCCATGACGGTGACGCTGTCTGAGTCGAGTCCGGGGACCGCCGAGGCGACCAGATGCCGGACGCCGGCCAACTCGCGCTCGTGCATGGTTCGGCCCGGCTGAAGGTTGAGGACCACCGCCGCCGCCGCGCGCCGGTCGTCATCGCGGTACAGGCCCTTTTCGGGCATGGTCACGTGCACGCGCGCCGAACGCACGGCCTGCAGGCGTGAAATGGTGCGCGCCAGCTCGCCCTCGGTCGCCCGGCGTAGATTCACCCGCTGGGTGAACTCGGAGGCGCCGAAGTCACTGCGGTCAAACAACTCGAAACCGATGCCGCCCCCACGAGGCAAGCCTTGCGAAGCCAACAACAAGCGGACGTCGTGGACCTGCGAAGCGGGAACCGCCAGCGCACCCCCGTTCGCCTCGCTGCGGGAAGGGATGCCGGCGGCCTTGAGCACGGCCGCCGCCTCCGAGGCGTCTTCGGGCGACAAGTTGGTGAACGCGTATTGATAGGTGGCGCCGCTGCCCAGTACGCTGACCAACACTCCCGCCAGCAGCGCGAGGCCGACGATAGCGCCGAGGAGCATGCGCGTCCCGGCGTTCATCTCTGCGAGGCGCCGGGGGAACCCGCGAAGCATCTTGCTGAACAGATCCATGGCTTACACGCCCATGCGCATGATCTCGTTGTAGGCGTCCACGACCTTGTTGCGCACACGCACCGCCAGACGCATGGCCACGTCGGCCTTATCCAGCGC
>PMKP01000431.1 GCA_003157775.1 Myxococcales bacterium
CCACGGTCAGCATTCCCAAGTGCGCGCGCACGTCGGCCAGCGCCCGTTCGAGGAGCGTGCGATGCGATTCGAGCCACGCGTCCTCCGGCTCGGCCAGCGCCCCGGCCAGATCCGCTTCTGCTTCTACCCAGCGATGCAGCGCCTGCTCGGCCAGGCCTATCTCGGCGTGCGAACGTGTCGCAGGCCGGGCCTGGTGGGCGCGCCGAAAGGCATCCAGGGCCGCCTGGTAGTCGCCCCTTAACATGGCCTTCAGTCCCTGGGCGATGAGCGGGTCTGAATCGTCGCGATCGGCCCATGCCTGCCCTTGCCCGAGTGCGAGCGAGAACACGACTAGCAAGGGTAAGACGCGAATCATGATGGAACTTGACCTCAGATAATGGGAACACCTTCGGGCGTGAACTTGACTGCGTTTCGCGGGACTTTCTTGGACTTGCGAGATGCGGGTTTTTGCGAATTGTTCGCAGGCCACGCAGGTGCTGCGCGGGCGGGAGACGCTTCCGGCTCGGAAGGCACGGGAGCCACCGGCGGGGCGGGCGCGGGCGGCGCGATTTCGACTGCAGTCGCTGAGGAGGATACAGATCGCGCCGCATCGTGAATCACCGCGGGTCGCAACACCCACGCTGCCAGCGCGAGGAGAACCACTAGGGCGGCAGTCACGGCCACGGCCACGGCCTGACTGCGGCGCAGAGACGGTCCGGCAATTGCGGGCGCGGGCGTGGGGACCAAGACCGCAGCAGGAGTCGTGCGGGTCGGTACCACCTGCCAGGGGTCTGGTTGACCAACGGGAAGGATCTTGGTGGGCGCCACGGCTGGTGCAGGCGGTTGGGAGGATGCGACCTCGGTGGGTGTGGGCCGAGCCTCTGCGCCGAAGGGCGCGGGCACGGCCCGGGAGGGCGCGATGGGCATTTCCGCTTCGGGCGCGGTGAAGTGGTAGCTCCACTGCTGGCGCCCCTTCACAGACATGAACGGCATCAAGGCTAGGCCCAGATCGCGCACGCGCGCGAAACGGTCCTCGGGCACGCGGCTCATGGTGCGCAGGATCACGGCCTCCAGGCTGCGCGGGATCTCGGGGCGTACCTGGGACGGTGGCTGGAAGATTCCCTCCACGATGTCTCGCATGATCGCGTAGGCGGTCGGCCCGGTGAATGGCCGCATGCCGGTGAGGCATTCGTACAGGATCACGCCCAAGGCATACTGGTCGGCGCGTGCGTCGACTTCGCGGCCAGCAGCCTGTTCGGGTGCGAGATAGTAGGTGGTGCCGATGATGTCACCCGTGCCCGTGAGGCTCGCGTCGTCGCCGCCGACGCGCGAGATACCAAAGTCGAGGATCTTGGGCGTCTCACCCATGGGCGTGCGTGCGAGGAAGATGTTGCCCGGCTTGAGGTCGCGGTGGACCACGTTGGCGCGGTGGGCGGCATATGCGCCGGCGCAGGCCGCGACCAGAACGTCGGCGGTGCGCTCGACGGAGAGCGGGCCCTCTGCAATTTCAGCCGCCAGGCTGCGGCCCGACAGATATTCCATCACGATGTAGGGCGTGTCGCGATGAGCGCCATAACTGTAGATGATGACCAGGTTGGGATGGACCACGCGCGAGGCGGCCTGGGCCTCGCGTCGGAAGCGGGCAAGCGTGTGCGGCTGCAGTTGGTCGATGCCGTGCAAGGTCTTGATGGCCACCGTGCGGCCGAGGTCGCGGTCAAACGCCTTGTACACACAGCCCATGCCACCCCTGCCTACCAGGCTGACGATCTCGAAATGGTCCACTTGTTCGCCAGCGCGAAAGGCGCCGAGCGGCGGCTCGACGGTGGGGAGCGGTGGAGAGGCCTCGGGCGGCGTGAGCGCGAGCGGCACCTGGGGCGCAGGCCCGACAGCCAGCGGATCCATGCGCAGCGGGCGCTCGCGCGCCGTGGGGGGCGCGCGGCCTTCGTCGACGGGGCTTTCGGGCAGCACCGAGGTCGCTGAATAGTCGGGCTGGGCAGCCGGCGGCGATACGCCGGCCCCCTCTTGCGGCCGCGGCCGGTCGTAGGACAGGGTGTCGGGAATGCTCTGCCCGGGCTTCACTTCGCGTCCTTGCGCCGGCTACACCGTACCGTCATGCGAGCAACGATGGCGAGGGAGGCGGGGCGAGTCAAGGGGCGTGTGAGCGAGCCGGCGGCCTATGGATTGTACTCGTCGGCGCCGCAGTCGCAGGCTGCGCCAATGGGCCGCATATCGCCGTCGATGTCGTCAGGCGGGCAGGTTGCGCCGCCGACGTTCACGCAGGGCGATGATGAGGTCAGGTGGTAGTTTGTACCGAAGTTTGGCGCTGCCGTGGAGGTGGTCGAGTCGGTCACGCAGTTGAGAAAGTTTGTTGGTCCGTTGCCGTTGGCCAGAATCCCTTTGAGAGCGTAGTTTGAAGGCGTGCCGCAAAATACGCCGCCGCCTATGTTGTTCACCACGGTGTTGAAGGTGAATGTGGTGGGGCTACCGTTGTAGTTTCCAAGGCTGACGCCATAGCCACCGGCGGCTGCACCGTTGCCTGCAACGACCGTGTTGATGATGTCGAAGGCTGATGCAGAGGCCTGGATGCCAATCCCTTGGTTGTTCAAGACATAGCAGCGGTCCATGTGCAAAGTCGCGCCGCCGGAGACGCTCACGCCAGCGTCATTTCCACCGGAAATCGTGAGGTCTCGCAGAGCCACATCGCCTGCGGTGACGCTGACGAGAATGTGGCTGCCGACACCAAGATTGGCAATTTTTGCCGACGATTGACCAGCGACCAGTACGCGAAAACTCGCGGCGGCCCCGATCGCCAGCGGACCCACAGGGTACGCAGCTCCATTTCCCTTCACTACGATGACTGACCTGGTAGCCGACAAGGCCGCAGTCGCGTCGTCCGAAGAGCAGTATGGCGATGCAAAAGTGCCCTCTCCTCCAGGACACGACGAGCTGTTCTCTAGGTAGATTACGGCATTGTCGCCGGGACACGAGCCGTCCAGACCGCACACGACGGCCGGCGATATGCCGGTGCATTCCAGGTCCTTGGCGCAGGCCCGGCACTGATCAGTGTCGCAAACCGGCTTGGTCGCGACTTTGCAGTCGGCGTTGCCCGCGCATTCCACGCACTGGCCGATGTAGCTGCCGCTTCCGGCACATACCGGCTTCGCGCCCGTGCACGTCCCAGCGCCAGCAGTCTGGCAGCCTGTGCAGGCATTGTTCACGCAGAATCCTTTGGCGCTGTCTGCCGTGCAGTCGGCGTTGCCGTTGCACTCGACGCATTTGTTCGTCGTGGGGTTGCACACCCCAAGCCCGGCATCGCCGCGGCAGTCTGCATTGCCCGTGCACTCTACGCAGGCGCCGCTGTCGGCCTTGCACACCGGCAACGCAGGGTTCTTGGTCGCGCAGCCGTCGAGGGGAGCGATCTGCGTGCCGCAGCCCACGCAGGCGTGCGAGCTGCCACAGACGGGCTTGCTTGGATCTTTGCAGTCGGTGTTGGCAAGACATTCCACACACTGGTTGGTGGCCAAGTAGCAGAGCCCTGCGCCCACGCCGCCATCAGCTCCTCCGTCGGCTCCACCATCCACCCCGCCATCGGCGCCAGCCGCTCCAGCAGCGCAGTTGTCATTGGTCAGACACCCGACACACTTGCCGGTGGTCGAGTCGCACACCGGAGCAGCGGGATTCTTGGTCGCGCAGCCGTTGGCCGGCCCAAGCTGCAGGCCGCAGCCCACGCAGGTATGCAGAGTGCCACAAATGGGCTTGCTCGGATCCTTGCAGTCGGTGTGGGCAAGACATTCCACACACTGGTTGGTGCTCAGGTAGCAGAGCCCTGCGGCCGCCCCTGCGTCCGCGCCACCATCCACCCCGCCATCGGTGGCCCCGGCGCAGTCACCGTTGGCCAAACACCCCACGCACTTGCCGGTGGTCGAGTCGCACACAGGGGCGGAGCTGTTCTTCACCCGGCATTCGTTCGGGGCAGAGACGCATGCTGCGCATTGGTTGGCCACGCACACCGGTTTGGTTGGGTCAGCAGTACAGTCGGTGCTCTTTGCGCAAACCACGCAGCGGCCGCTGGTGGTGTCACACACCCCGCCTCCAACACCGCTGTCTAGGCGCGAAGCGCACACGCTGTTGGACGCGCACTTCGCACACTTGAAATCCAGGCACAAAGGCGCACTAGCAGGGCAGTCGATGTCGCTGCCGCAGCTTCCTTGGCTGTCGACTGGGCGTTTGTCCGCCGACACATCCGCCTTTGCGTCGGCCACGTCGACGGCGACGTCTGCGGCCACGTCTACGTCCACGGCCACGTCGACGGCGATGTCGACGGCGACGTCTACGACCACGTCTACGGACAAGGCCGCGTCCACCGGCGCGTCCAGTGGCGCGTCCGCGGTAGCGGCTCCCGCTACCTCACGTCCGCCCGTTTCCGCCGGTGTCGCCGCAACGTCCGGTGTGGCCGCAACGTCGGCCCCTCCACTATCGACTGCAGAAACACAGCGGAAATCGGCGCTGCAGGTGTAGCCCGGTGCACATGGGGCGGCGTCATTGCCGCTGCACTTGCTCCAGTCGCGTTCGGTCTTGTCGCAGGCGAAGAGCAGGCAGAATGGAAGGACATAGTGGATTCGCAGATTCATGGGTTGCCTCACCAGGTGAAGGAGTAGAAGAGTATGCCGCCGACGACCGCGGCGCCGACGCCGCCGGCCAAGAGGCCGGCGCCAGCGCCTCCGGTGGCATGGCGCTGAGTGCAGTTGGTTGTCTCGCCAGGCGCGCATGCCACCTGGCCGTTGCGATGCAGGAGATATCCGCCGTAGGCCACCGCAGCCACGCCCGCGGCCACCAGCACGATGCCGCTCACTTGGGCGATGCGCTTGCCGGCAGAGCTGGCTGGGGGGGGCGCCGGAGCCGGCGCCGGAACCGGAGGACTCACGTTCAGGGCTGGCGGCGGTAGTGCCGGCGGCACTGGGACCGGCGGCGGGGCTAGCGTGGCATCCTCGGCCTCGAACACGCGTGCGCAAAGCGCGGCGACCCGGTCGCGCAGCGCTAGGTGCAGGTCGGGCAAGGTGCAGATGTCGCAGCTCTTGCCGTCCGAGCTGAGCGTCTTGCCGGTGCGCGCGTCCCACATCTGTAGCTGCAGGGTGAACGAGCCCTTCTTGAACACCCATTCTACGCGCAGCACGTGAGTGGCACCGGTTGCGCGGTGGATGGCGATCATGCAGTCGGGCTGGTCGCAGTCTCCGCCCGCCGCTGCCTTGGCCTCGACCAAGGGCACGATCTCGGCACCGAGCGAGCGCACAACGTCCTCGACGTCAGCTCGCAAGGCGGAGACCTCGCCGCGCGGAACCTTACTAGTGCTCGCCTCGACGATTGCTACGCGACGGGCCGCCGCCGCGACGACGCGGGGAACCAGAAGCGATAGCAGTATGACCGCCGACAAGCCGACACGAAGGAAGCGCATGCGCGCACGATCGCGAGATTCGGCAATGGCGTCAAGGGGTTGGAGAAGAGGATGGCAATGAATGTCAACCGGCCCGCAGGGGCGACGCGGTACCGGCGACCGCCGGCCGCCCTACCGGCCCTGCTTGGCGCGAACCACCTGCAACTGGCGGGCGATGCGTGGGTTGCCCGGATCGTGCTGCAATGCCTTACTGAGCAGGCGCTCAGCCTCGTCCAGATACCCGCGCTTGAAGGCAATGGCGCCCAGCAAGGCGTCAGCCTCACGGTTGCCCAGGGCAGCGGCGCGCCGGGCCTCGGATTGGGCGCGGTCCATGTTGCCTTCGTCGAACGCAGCTTGGGCTCTTTCGAGCAGGGTGGTTCTTTCTGCCAATGACGCCTCGGGGTGGGGCGAGCGGGTCGCTGCCTCACCCGCCAGAGTAGCGGGGCGAGAATTCACTGGCGTTTCCGAGGGAGCATGGGCCGGCGGTGGGGCTGCAGCAGAGGGCGGCACGGTCGCAGAGGGTGCGACGGGCGCCGCGGTTGCAGATGAACCTTCGGGTGCGCCGGCCGCGGTGGCCGGCTCCGGCGCGTCGTTGGCTCTGCGCAGGCGCAGAAAGTCGTAGGCCACAAGGCCCGCCACCACGAGAGCGCCCAGGACCGCCAGCAGGACCACGTGCCAGCCCTGTCCGGCCGCTTGCGCCGCTGCCCGCCGGCGAACTCTGCCCTCGGCAGGCAAGGCCCCAGAATCGGCCACCGACGCGGGTGGAGGCAGCGAAGCGTCGGCTGGCGCAGCCACGGCGCGCATGTCGGTGCGCCGGTCGGGGGTGCCGTTCTGTGCCTGCTCGTGTGCCACGAAGGATTGTCTATTCTAGCAGCCCAGCCCGCTCATCGCAGGCCATCGCAGCCACGCTTTCGATGGCGATGGCCGCGACTGCCGAGGCGTAGTCGAGATCGATGTTCTTCATGGTGTCATCGGTGTCGTGGTACCCGGTGCGGTTGATGTCGTAGTTCTCCATGAAGAGCACCACCGGTATGCCCAAGTCCGAGAAGATCTGGCCGTCGGTGTTGTACAGGGACGAGCGCGGCTCCCATTCGACCCGCACCTCGCCGGCCACGGGCAAGTGCGCGAAAGGCGGCGGCACTTCCTTCCCGTCGGGCATGCATTGGGCGCGGCTCAGACCCCGTCGCGGCGGGGCGGCGTTTGCTTCCATTGCCTGCTGATTCCAGCGCTGGTTGGCCAGGTGGGCGCGCAGCGCCAGCCGTGCCGAGCCCGCGCCTTCGCCCGAGGCAATCTGAAACACGTCGCGGTCGTGGTGGTTGTTGTGCCCGATCATGTCCAGGACGAAGGCGCCGACCACGCGCACCGCGGACAAGTCCCGGCTGCTGCCGTCCTCGGCGGTCAGGTGCAGGCTCTTTTCCACCAGCGCTTGGGCCAGGGCTCGTGCACCCAGGCAATCCGACGGGAACTCCTCGCCGGTCAGGTGCACCAGCCAGATGTCGCGTTCCAACCGGCCCGCGCGTGCGAGCGGCAAGAAAACCTCCGCAGCAGCCAGCAGGGTTGCGGTCGCCGAGTGGTTGTCGTCCGCCCCGGCCGCGGCCGCACGCAGACCGTCCCCGCCGCGCGCTGGTTCAAAGACATCCTCCATGTAGGCGGTGTCGTAGTGGTCCGCCATTATCACGGCTTGGGCGCGGTTGCGGCCAGGAATGATGAGCACGATGTTGCGTTCCTGCGCCTGCCCCTTCTGATTCTTCTCCCACGCCTCTGACCACGAGAGGTCGAAGTCGGTGCGCCAGGTGAAGCAATGATCGAACACCCGGGCCCGGCCCTGCATGCCATGGCGCTCGATGGCTTCGCGATAGCGATGGTGCAAATGCTGGCCCAAGCGATCCAGATCGCGACGCGTGCCCGCCTGGACCTGGGCCGCCCGGGCCGCCGGTCCGCCGGTTCGTCCATCGTTGATCATGACTCGGTCGGCGGTTTCCTTGTTCCGGTACTCTCCCTCGGCCAAGGCCGAGATGGTCCGCCAGAGCGTCTCCTCAAACGCGCGGGTTGCGGTCTTCTCGAGAGTCAGCGCCCTGACCAAGCAGACATCGGGCACGGTGTGCGCGCGCAGATCGTCGACCAACCCATCCGCGGTGGCTGGATCGCTCGCCAACTGCGGCAGCTTGGCCAGCCACGCGTCGAGAGTCGTATCTTTGGCGATCCGAAGCAGCGCGCGGGCGAACGAGGCAGGCAAGGGACTTGCGAGATACTCGCGAAAATCGAGCAGCTTACGCAGGTTCTGGGTGGTGGTGTGGCCAAGCTGACCAGGCTCAAACAAACTTGCGGCTTCGCGATGGCCGGGGCGATCGAGGAGATTGGCTTGCAGCAAGAGAGAGCGCTCGCCCGTGGGCGCGGTCGCTTCGGCCGTGACGCTGCCGAGCCGAAGCGTGTCTTGCCAGACCTCCGCCTCGCCGCTTTCGGGGTGCAGGCGTGCCAGCAAGGGAAGGTGCCAGAAGAGTTCGCGGGTTCCTGCCCGCATCGGGGGATAGTAAAGGCGGTAGCCGAACCGGCCACCGCGGTCGAGCAGCTCCGCCGCGTGTTCCAACTCGGCCTTGCTCGCGCAGGGGCCGTTGAGCAGGAGCTCATAGTCGCGGGTCCAGATCTGCGAGTTTCGCGCCATCGGCTTGCCATACAGGCCGAGATCGTCCGGGTTGGTGGAAAAGAGCGCGACCGTGACCGTGTCGGTGAACGCGCCGTCGCCGACCAAGGCTTGGTCGCGTGGCGTGCGCTGCCATCGGTGCGTGCGCGTGATGTGGTGGACCACGCGATGAGACCCCGCGGGCCGCGCCTGGCTCGGATCGTGCTCGTCGAGCCAACCCGATTGGGGAATCCGAATCGTGTAGCCCTCTTGTACGTGGGAAAAGAGGTGCAGTAGCGGGATCTGTGTGGCGCGCGGCAAGGCCGCGGCCAGCTTGCGATAGCAGGGATGCTGGCAAAACACGTGGCTGGCGGGCGTGGGCAGGATGGGTAGCGTCCCGTCGAGAAAGGCTTTCTGCAACGAATCGGGCAGGGCACCGAATGGTTCCAGGGTGAAGATTGTGTGGACCTGACTGGCAGGCTCGTGCTCGCGCCAGAGCCGGGCGCGCGCAAAACCGGGCAGCTCGGCGGCAGGACCGAGCACGCGCAGACCTTCCCGTGGGGGCGGCTCATCGCCGCTGGCCCACGCGACCAGGCGCAGGAAGCGCTCCTCGTCGGTTTCACAAAAGCCGCGCCAGAAGACTGCCGAGGCTGGCTCATGGCTGGCACCGAATAGGGTCCAGCGGACATTGCCCTTGTCGTCCTGGGTGCGCGACAGCGCCAGCGGCTGCATGATGAAGAATGGGCGCCGTGGGTAGCGGCCGGAACGCGCGGCGGCCGCCAGGGATTCGGGCCAGGCCAGGTTGTTGTCGAGCAGAGTGCGGGAAAACTCGTGGGTTGAGCCGGCAGCCAGCTTGCCCAGCTCGGCGACGAGGTGGCTCGCGATCTTGGCGAGGCCGGGTCCAAGCTCGTGCTCCTGCTCGTACTCGTCGATGGCGAGGCCGCGCTCGTCGCACACGTCTGTGGCGGCCAGGGCGCTGGCTGGATCAGCTGCGGTGAAAGGCTTGATTCCCACGAACGGGGACGGCATGAACTCCGAATAGGCTGGGACTGGGAACCGCCCTTGGCCGAGAAAGGCTCCTGCCGATTCTGTTTTGATCTGGGACCACACTGTCTTGTCCTGCA
The DNA here is from genome assembly GCA_003157775.1 of Myxococcales bacterium. GTDB lineage: Bacteria > Myxococcota_A > Polyangia > Fen-1088 > Fen-1088 > Fen-1137. Next base: position 9,155 of record PMKP01000431.1, read on the forward strand.
TGTGGCTTAGGGTAGTGCCAGCGGCTTTCTTCCGCTAGCATGGGCGCATGTCCGCTGTCTGGTTCGACGTGGAATACCGAGACGCGCAGGTCCAACTGCGAGCCTTCGAGCCTACCCCGGACGAGGTGCGCGCCGTTGCGGTCCAACTTTCGAGCTACTACAACGACGAGCACAACCGGGCCATGTTGACCCATGAGGAAGACATGTCGGCCGAGGAGGTGGTTGAGTACTACACCGAGTCGTGCGAACGAGGCGACCGCCTCTTCCTGCTGGAGCAAGACGGCGTCCTGGTGGGAGACGCGGACTTTCGCCACTTCGACGCCTGCTCTGCCGAGTACGCCATAATGATAGGCGCACGCAACCTGCAGGGCAGGGGACTGGGCCGAAAGTTCACCACCATGCTGCACGCCTGGGCCTTTCGCGGGCTGGGCTTGGACCGCGTGTACGTGACCATTCTTCCGGCAAACCGCCCCTCTTTGCGGCTGTTCGAGCAGCTCGGGTATGGACCTGACCGTAGCCCCCGGGCGCGCAGCCTGATTGACGAAGAAAGCGACGTGACCTTGTCGGTGCAGCGCTCGGCCTTTGAAAAACAGCACGGCGCGATGATGGATGGTGTGCGGTTTGCGCCGCGAAAGTGATTTCGTCGCGATTGGTTCTCGGAAGTGGCGCCGCCGTCGTGAATAGCCCCCCACGGTTGGCCGCGCTCGCTTCCTGGGACCGCTGGGGCCCGGTCGCGCGCCGGGGTGTGCTGGCCGCGGTGGCGGTCGGGTTGATGGTCTGGGCCTTTCTCAGGTGGCGGCACAGCCAAGCCGTGTTCGACGATGCCTTCATCTCCTATCGCTATGCGCGCAACCTCTTCTCCGGGCAGGGTTTGGTCTTCAACCCGGGCGAGTACGTGGAGGGCTACACCAACTTCTTGTGGACATTGATCGCCGCCTTGGGCATCGCCCTGAGGCAGGACCCGCTTCACACTACGCGGGCCGTGGGTGTGGCCGCGTACCTCTGCACCATTCTATTCGGCGTGGTGGCCGCCGGCGGTCAGGTCCGTCGCAGGCGCGATGGACTGGTGCTGGCGCTGTTCACGTTGCTGGTTCTGCCGCCGACCTATCCGGCCTTCGCCGGCGCCGGGCTTGAGACGTCGTTCGTCGGTCTGATGGTTTTGCTGACGGGATTAGTGCAGCACCTGTGGGCGCCGCGCACAGGGCTTGTAAAGTGGCTGGCAGGCGTGCCGCCGCTGGTGGCGGTGCTCACGCGGCTCGATGCCGGGATCGCTTGTGCGGCCAGCGCGCTAGTCATGGTGAGCACCGAACCTCGCTCGGCCACGGCGCTGCGGGCGCGGCTGCGGCCGGCGATTGGTCCCACGGCAATTGGGCTGGCGGCCTACCTGTTGTGGAAACTGCACTACTACGGCGACATCCTGCCCAACACCTACTACGCCAAGGCCGCGGACTTGGCGAGCTTTGATCTGGGTGTCGAGTACCTCTTTGGCTTTGTGCGGAGCTGTCCAGCCTCTCTCCTGCTGGTGGCTCTCACTCTATTCGGGAGCCTGGCCGCGCAGGATCCGCGAAGCCGGGCGTTCGCACGCTACGCCGGGATCGCGCTGCTGGCACAGGCGATCTTCATCGCGAAGGTGGGCGGTGATTTCATGGAGTACCGCCTGATGTGGGAATACTGGCCAGTGCTGGTGGCCGGTGCCGCCATGGGCGCGTTTGAACTGCTGCGCAGAAACCTTGTGGCCGCGGCCATTGTGCTGGCTGCGTCGTTGGCACTGGCCCCCTCTCCAGTTGTGCTCGAGATGGAGCACGGCATGCAGTCGGTGCAGGAGATGGACGGCATTGCGCAGAGGAGTCGTCTGGTCGGCGTGGCACTCAACACGGCACTGCCGCCGGACACCGTCATCGCCACCCGGGCAGCCGGAATGGCCTACTTTCTGCCTGGCCTTCGGGTCATTGATCAGTGGGGACTCAACGACCGGCTGGTGTCTCATTCGCCCATCCCTGGGATTCGTACCCGCGGGCATGTCAAACAGGCTTCGCGCGACTACCTTGCGGCGCGTGGGGTGAACCTGGAGTTTGGCCATCCCATACTTTGTCGCTGCTCGAATCCACGCAAACAGAGTCAGCCCAACGTGTTCATCCGCCTGGGCAGCGGTGACGAATGCGTGCGCTCGCGCTACCTGACACCGACGGCAGATCTGACCCGATACTTCTGCTCGCATCCCGAGCGCTTTGTCCTACACCTGGTGGACTGCCCTGCAACAACTGATGCCGGACAAAGAACCGCACCAGCCGGCAGCGAAGCGCGACCGTGAATGCCTAGAGCAGGGAATCCCCATCCGAAACCCCATGTTCTCTGGCCAGCTTGCGCGCCAATTCCACATATCTCTCAGGAATCCCACGAAGCACAGATGCCGGTCGCGTTGCTGGTCTGAGGCTTAGTGCCGCAGGCTGGACAGGGCGGGAAAGGATCTAACCGGCTGGACGACAACGGCGGGCGGGATCTCACCGTGGCTGCGCATGCGCGCGATCCATTCCAGCGCTGGTCCCGAGGCGGGCGGGGTCACCACCGTGCCGCGCAGCCGGCCTTCGCGCACCAGGCGCTGTCCTAGGGTCGGCGAACCGTCACAGCCGACGATGGGGGCCTTGTCAAGCGGCAGGTTCAGTCTGACGGCGGCATCGCGCGCGGCCTGGCGCAGACCCAGAGCCATCTCGTCATTTTGCGCGACGAAGACACTGGGCGTTTCCGTGTCTTTGGTCATGTTCTTTAGCCAGCGCTCAAGCGCCAGGCGAGCACCCTCGCTGGTCCAGTCCGCATTCAGCGTCACCAGGCGGTAGGGCTCCGCAATGACGGACTTCAGGCCATCGAGTCTCTGCTGCGCTGACGAGGCGGTGAGAGGCCCGGTCACGCATAGAACACAGCCGCCGTTGGGCATGAGTTTGCGGACCTGCTGGCCGTGAATGCGGCCGATCTCTGCCTGCTCCGGGCTGACCGAGAAGATGGCCCGACCGGCGAATTGCCGGCGCAGCTCTTCGATGAAACCCGCTTCGCGGTTGAGCATCACCCACTCCACCCCGGCCTCAGCCGCTGCGCGCGCCGTCGGGGCCAAGACGTCATCGCGGATTGGAGCCACCAGCACGGCCACCAGGTTGCCGGCGTGCGCTTTCTCGATGGAGGCTGTGATCTGCGCCACCTGTCGCCCGGCATCGTCCTGCGCTGACTCCACCTCGACGGTGAAGCCCGCCCGTCGGCCTTCGCGCAGGGCCTCTTCCTTGAGTTGCAGTTGATAGTCGTTTTCAGTAGTGCGGAGGAACAACCTGATGCTACCGGACATGTCGGGTATTGTCGCACAATTCGGGCGTGATGGCGACGGTAATCACACGGCAATCATGCGAGCGGAGTCATGGAGCACAGAGCGGTTTGCCTCCCGTCGTGAAATCGCGCATTTGCGTCGCGTCCCTTCGTTNNGGGCCGCTCGCAACGGCGCAATTTGACGCTGGCAATCAAAGTGTTCGGTGCTTTAGCGCACCGCAGCGCGCAGATCATACAATTCGACGCACCCTTTCATTCAGAGCGTGTTGAGTTCTATGAGCAAACTCCATGCGCATGTCATCTCAGCTAGAGCCCGGCGGTCGAGACAGAACCGGTGTCTACCACCTCGAAGTCGNNGATGTACCAGTTGCTGCCATTGTCGGCCAAGATGATGCCGTACTTCTTCATCGCCGTCAGGATAACCAGCGTCGGACCGGAGAACGAGCTAGTCGCCAAAGACGCCTTCAGGCGCAGGCGCAGTCCCATTGGCGGCAGTGATGAGCTGCTAGAGTTGCTAGCCGCATGCGTCGCGGGGTGGATGTAACCTTGTTGCGACTGGCTGACGGTGAATCTGATGGCGTGACGAATCTCGCCGGCCATTACCTCGTCGTAGCGTACCAGTCCCGGAAGAATCGGCAGCCCAGCCGCGTCGGCAGAGGTCCACCCGTCGGTACGGAGCGCATCCGATCCGAGGTGGAAGATCGCGCCGTTCCCCGCTGTCCAGCCTGAGCTGCCGGTGGGGTTTTGCGCGTTGTACAGCTCGTAGAGCGTGCAATTGCTGGGCGCACCCGCAGTGTCGATGTAGAGCACGTGCCGGTCGCTGCCCGTATCGGCGCTGGCGCCGCCTTCGATAGGAGCGGTGAGCGGAATTGGGTAGCAGAACTGGTTGCCTCCGGTGGGACAAGGGAGCTTGTCGCTGTCGGTAGCACCCCAATCAACGTTCCAGGTCATCGGCTGCGGCGTGGCGCCGGTGCCGGTCGAATAGGGAATGCCATACTCCTCCGTCAGCGTGCCCCAGTCGGGATGAAAGCCGGTGGATGGCGACATGTTGGCGATGTAGGTCGCGCTGTTGGCGTTGAGCGGATAGCCCGAGATGTCCGTGTTCCACGGGTTGTCCGCGGGAAAGATGTTGCAGCCGGCGATAGTCGGCACGCTGCCCGCGCCGGCTGTCCCGGCGGTCCCACCGCCGCTTCCGAGCGAACCGCCAGCGCCTCCCTGGGCTGCCGTGCCACCGCTACCGCCACTCGGGGTTTCCTTCGAGCAGCCGAGCAGGAGGAAAACCACAGACCAACCCAAGAAGGCTTGTTTCATGGCGCTATTTCTCCAGAGATGCGCGCGTCCTGGCGCGCCGGCCTGTCAAACCAGAAACGAAATCCAGGCGGCTCGAGTATCCAACAACCGACCGGCGTAGTCCAGCTCGCCCCGGAGCGAGAGGTTGGCCACCCCGTCAAGGCCAGATGCGCGTCTGTGGCAAGATTCGATCGCCTGGATTCCGCTATACTCCCGGCCAAATCGCAGGAACTTAGGTACGTCGATTTGGTTGCCTATCTCCCCGTTGCCACATAGGATAGTCGCGCATTAACCACCCAGGAGACCTCATGCCCAACGTCGATCTGAACATCACTGCCTTGGTCGAGACATTCACCCGCCAGCTTGTCGCCACTGTGGAAGCCGCCGCGGTCCAGCGAATCCAGACGGCCCTTGCGGGTGCCCTTGGAGTTCCGCAGAAGCGCGGGCCTGGCCGGCCACCGAAGAGGCTGGCCAGCACGGCAGCTCCGGCCCCTGCGCCCACACCAGCAAGGAAGAAGCAGCTCTGCCCGGTGCCCGGCTGCAAGAACCTGGCAGCGCCAGTGTTCGGGATGGTCTGCAAGGAGCACAAGAATCTGGCCAAGTCCAAGATCAAGAAGTACCGGGAGCAGCGCCGAGAGGCCAAGGTCGCTCATGCGACTGGCGCGAAGCCCGTGACCGCAAAGAAGGCGCCGAAGCTTACGTCGAAGGTCAAGCGGGCGCGCAAGCTGCAAGGGCAGTATTTGGGCTTCTTGAGGTCGCTCACCGGTGCTGACCGCGCGAAGGTGAAGCAGACCGCAGCGGAGAAGGGCGTCGCCGAGGCCGTGAAGCTCGCGCAGTCGCTCAAGAAGGTAGCGAGCTAGAGATCGGGGACTCGTCAGGACCTTGCGAGCGGCCACGCGATCTCGTTGGCCTATCGCATTGTACGGTCGCCCAGTGCTGCCTACCAGAAGTTGCAGAAGGGATGCCCAGGCTCCCTTCGGGCAGCACTTGAGCGCCCGAGCCGCGAGGCCGGACGGCCGAGGCCGTGGTCAGCTTGGCCGCCAAGTCGGGCATCGCTGTGCGCTGGGGAAGGAGGCCGCCCCGCTCCAACGCCAAGGCCCCTCGACTAGGGCGCGACGATAAAGGAAGATTGTCCCGAGCCGACACTATACGTGGCGTGGATCGTGTCTTCCGAAACGAAAGTGGGTTGGCCCGCACCAATCGCCGAAGTACTTGCCGGCTTGGTGATGGGCAGCACCACGGCTGCGCTGACGTTTACAGGAATGGTCAAGCTGAGAGTCAGGCCGCCGCTGACTGGACGTTGCCAG
>PMKP01000042.1 GCA_003157775.1 Myxococcales bacterium
CGAGTTCTACCGGCTGCTACGCCACCATACCCGCGACCGGCGCGGTCACGTCATCGACCAGTCGTATCGCGCTGCCGAGTCTGTGATCCTCAACATTGCCGAGGCGTACCCGATGCCCGGTGCCGACCGGGCACGTCGGTTCCGTATCGCCGGGGCCGAGGCAGCCGAGTGCCACGCCGGCCTCGACCTCCTGGAGATCCGGGGCGAGCTGAAAGGCCCGGCGTTGTCGGAGTTGCGAGCCCTACTCGACCGCACACGCGCCATGCTTTGGCGTTTGGGCCGGCCGTAGGATGGTCGCCGTGGGCCACCGGGCACGTGACCGGCGCTCCGGCGACCAGCGCGGTGACATCCGGGACCGAAGGTGTCGACCGTCCTGTCCACTTCGTTGAATGTCCATTTGTCCATGGTCCGTTCCCGAGTCATCGGGCCGGCAGTTGATGTCGTCAGCTACTCATCCCCCAAGTCGCAGGAGCGCTGCCAAGCCCGACGTGGCCTGGCGCGTCGTCGTCCCCTATTTCTTGAGTTTGGCGCATAGATCTCTCACCGCCCGGCCAATTTCCCTGTCGGCGTCGATCTGACAGAGTCCGACAATCTCCCATGCGCGCCTCTCCTCCTTCCCGGTGTCGGACCTGATGCGAAGAATGACAGCGTGCTGGGTCTCGCTGACTTCCGCATTGGCTCCTGGCCCCAAGAGGCGCCTGACCTCGGTCATCGCTTTGCGCTGGAGGCGTGCCGAGAAGGGAGACACGTGCACGCTCGGATGATCAACGGTGACTTTGAAGACCTCATCTGCCATGGAAGAAATCGCAAAGGAGGAAGGATGGAGAAGTTCGCCACGAAGATCGCGTTCCTCCAACGCCTTCACAACACGGGTCTTCATGCGTCGCAGAACCTCAAGTACTTCTCGTCCATCCTCGGCGAGGTCAAGCACCGGGCACGTGACATGAAAGCCTTTCGACTGAGTATAGACAAATAAGTCAGTACTGTACCGGCGATGCGTCTCAACCATGCCTGCGACGCTTCCGTAGATGCGCTTGATAACCTCGCTCTCCGCCCGCTTGTCGTGACCCGGAACGAAGTACGAACCGTCGGGGGTCTTCTCGCCACATCCGCACCAGCAGAATCCAGTGGGATCAATCGGACCTATCATGCTGTTTCCACTGCCTTTCTTGCCATGGATATTCAAGGATATCCTTGAGCATCCTTGGATGATACGGAAGCAAGTGAGATTAGTCAAGGGCGGAGCACGACGACCCAAGCGCGGGCTGGGTCACGCTTCGCTCGGAAAAGGACGAGTGAACGGCGACGTTGTTGCCGAGTGCGAAGCTGCTCATCGCCGGCGGCGATGGTGCCAGATTCACCGCTATCGCGCGCGCAGAGCTAGACGAATAGCCCCGACGGCCAAGGCCAGCCAAGGAGTCAGAGTAGAAACGGGCCAAGCGCACACCAAGTTTTCGACAAGCCCACTCGTCGAACGTCAGGGGTGCCGTACCTGGTCGAATCGACCGGGTGCGGACATGGAGCGACCACCTGGCCATGGCCGAGGGGGGAACGTGATTCGGTTGCGACCGAAGCACGCCAGCGGGAGAACGGCCTTGGGTAACTGTTTGCGACGAAGTCAGAATTGGGCGATTATGGTTCACATGGTGGCCAGACCGAGCATCGTGCTTTCGTGTCTTTCTGCGGCAGTTCTTGGCGGTTGCAGCGGCGGGAGTCAGGCCGCCCAGTGCGTTCCCGGCCTCACGGTCGACTGCCCGTGCCCTACCGGCCAGCAGGGCGCCCAGACGTGCACCTCGGCGGGCACCTTCGCGGCGTGTGTGTGCTTGACGCCTAACCCGGACGATGGAGGCGTGAACGGAGCGAGTGGAGCGGGCGGGAGCGACGCGCCCGTTGCGATGGGGGTCGCGGATGGCAGCGACGCGCCTTTTATCCCAGGGAGCACGGCCACAGGCGGCGCTGCGGGTTCAGGTACAACCCCTGCGATCGTCAGCTTGACTAGTTTCACTGCTTCACCCACAACGATTGCGGTAGGCCAAAGTAGTACGCTCAGCTGGAAGGTGAGTGGTGCGACGACCCTATCCATCGATCAAGGCGTTGGCTCGGTCTTGGGCAAGACCTCCCAAGTGGTCACGCCCACCCAAACCACGAGCTACACGCTGACGTTGGACAGCTACATGTCGGCCCAGGTGACCGTGGATGTGGTGGCGGTGCTGCAGGGAATTTTCGCGACGACAGGGAGTATGCACGCGCCAAGAGCGACGCACACCGCAACCTTGTTGGGCACCGGGAACGTGCTCATCGCCGGCGGAGGTCGTGCGAGCGCGGAGCTATACGACCCAGCGGCCGGCACATTCACAGCAACCGGCAGCATGACCGGGCCAAGAGCCGGCCACACGGCCACGTTGTTGCCAAACGGGAAGGTGCTCATCGCTGGGGGAGAAGGCGTCGACTATCTCGCGAGCGCGGAGCTATACGACCTAGTGACTGGGACATTCGCAGCGACGGGGAGCATGACCGTGGCAAGGTTCGAGCACACGGAAGTCTTGCTGGGCAACGGGAATGTGCTCATAGCCGGCGGGCTCAGTGGCAGTCAGAATCCACTCGCGAACGCGGAGCTATACGACCAAGCGGTTGGGACATTTGCGGCCACCGGCAGCATGAGCGTGGCAAGGAACGCCCACACGGCCACGTTGTTACCGAGTGGGAAGGTGCTCATGGCCGGCGGAAATGGCGTCGATCTCGGGTATCTAGCGAGCGCGGAGCTATACGATGCAGCGACCGGGACATTCACCGCGATCGGCAGCATGACCGTGGGAAGGGACCGGCAGACGGCGACGTTGTTGGTTAATGGGAAGGTGCTCATCGCCGGCGGGGCTGCCGGCGGAACGGCAAGCGCGGAGTTATGCGACCCGACCACCGGGACATTTGCGGCGACGGGGGGCATGGCCGTGGGAAGGAGCAGTCACACGGCGGCATTGTTGCCGAACGGGAATGTGCTCATCGCTGGTGGATTCGACGGCTCGGGAAATTCGCTCACGAGTGCGGAACTTTACTATGAATAGCCCGTACGGTGGGCGCCAGCCAAAGAGTCAGAGTTGGAAGCTCGCCAAGCGCGCGCCAAGTTTTCCACGAAGTCGCGACGGCTCGCCCGAAAGTCAGGCGCGCCGTACCCGGACACCACAGGAGGGAAGCGCGTGGCGAAGGCGAACGCGGGCGATCCTGGGACAGTGCCCGAAGCTAGGCTATGCGCGCCATAAATGTGAACTGCGGCGCGTGCGGGTGACATCAGAGGCGGATTTCGTGTGAGCACAGGGGGTGCGGAGTCTATGTGTGGCCCTCGACCAGGGGCGAGGCGTCCGAGCGCAGGAGTCCGGTGGCGGTTTGACGCTGCCGGAGTCAGCGTGCCCGCCACCATCCCGGGCGTTGTCCCGCCACTGAAGTCCGGTATTGTTGGGCAGAAACAGATGGACGCGCTATGAGTGACCGGGACAGAGTCCTCCGCGAGATTCTCTTTCCCGATGCTTCGGTCAGCCATTCGGCCAACGAGCTAAACTTAGCCCCAACTTTGGAAGAACTGGGCGACCTGGCAGAACTGCTTGCTGGCGATCCAGCCGAAGAGGAACTCCAGAAGTTCTTGGCTCATCATTCGGGCTTCATTACTGGTCTGTTCGGGTACGCAGACAGCTCGACGCTCGCCTTCTTCGCGAAACCGCGCATCGGGGCGAAATTCGTCGCCGATTTCGCGGTCATGGTGGCTGACCAGGGCGCTTCGGGGATTTCTCTCGTCGAGATCGAGCCGTCGACCGAGCGTCTATTCACGAAGGATTTGAGGCCAGCCCGGCGCTATCAGATTGCCATCGGGCAAATCACCGAGTGGCGCGAGTGGATCGAACCGAATCAAAGAACCTTCTGTTCCGACATGGTCGCACGTGCGCAGTCACTGCCAGAGTGGCCATCGCGGGCGGAGAACCGAAGCTTTAGAACGATGCCCGCCGACCGCCTCGCCGACTCGTGGCGCACGTTCGGTGGTGACGACTTCCCGGTTATCTCCTATACGATCGTATGCGGGCGTTGGGCGAACCTCTCGGCCGAAGAGAGGAAGCGCCTCATGCTGCTGAATGCGAAAGGCAGCCCATTCCAAACGCTCACCCACGACCAGGTTGCACGGACGGCATTCCAACGACCCTTCACGGACTGGTGATGGCGGCGGCTGTGCCTTGCCAGCGCTGACTTTCGCGGGTGGATGCAGGCGGGCTCGTCGTTGGGCGCACCGGACGATGGCCAAGCCGTGCCCGCCATCGGGTCCGCACTGCGCGCCGGACTGGATGGCCCGCTGGATGGATGCCTAGGACATGTTTGGAAACGCGCCACACGTGATGGCAATCAGTCCTGATTCCGGGCACCGATGCCGGGACGTAGGTCGCGTGTCCGGCGCCCATCGACGGTGCTCACCTCACGGCCGGCCCAACCGCCAGAGCATGGCGCGCGTGCGGTCGAGCAGCGCGCGCAGTTCCGATAGTACCGAGCCTTTCATCTCGCCCCGGATCTCCAGGAGGTCGAGGCCGGCGTGGCACTCGGCTGCCTCGGCCCCGGCGATACGGAACCGACGTGCCCGGTCAGCTCCGGGCATCGGATACGCCTCAGCGATGTTGAGGATCACCGAC
>PMKP01000057.1:0-138 GCA_003157775.1 Myxococcales bacterium
CCAACGCACCGATGGTTACGGCGGCAGAACTTTGGCCGAACGCGCCCGCTTCGCTGTGGAACTAATTCGAGCCGTTCGTAAGGCCGTCGGTCCTGATTTTCCGATCGGCCTTCGGATCTCGCAATGGAAGCTGCAGGA
>PMKP01000057.1:269-3232 GCA_003157775.1 Myxococcales bacterium
GACCGGGGAGATTTTGACCTGGTCGCAGTAGGCCGCGCCCTGCTCGCCGACGCCGGGTGGGCACAAAAGATCCACGAAGGCCGTTCCGGCGAATTGGTTGGCTTCAATAAAGAAGCACTGATCACTCTTTCATAATTTTTATGCCAGCACAGTTGGGGTTCCGGCGGGTGGCCCTAATCGTGCGCCATCTCTGGCCCGAATCGAAACAGCAAGGTTACCTTCTGGCCCCAGCCTACGGCTCACGGAAAGAAATCGCCCTCGGACCAGTCGTCTTCTTTATCAACACCCACAGCGATGGAAGGCCGGCGGCCTTGGGGTCTATCGTGCTCCAGTTCTCGGGCAGGTGGGGCGGGGACCATTTGAACAACCAGCGAGCGTCGGCGAGCGAAAGGTTCACGCACCCGTGAGACGCGGGGGCGCCGAATCGATCGTGCCAGTAGGTCCCGTGCAGCGCTTCGTTCTTGTGAAAGTAGAGGGCATAGGGAACGCGATCGACATCGTAGGGCTCGTCGGACTCTCCATGCATGTCACTGTAGTCCATTTTGTGCTCCACCTGGTACAGGCCAACGTGCGTCTCGCTCTCTTTGTAGTCCTTGCCACTAGAAATCAGTGTGGCGTAAACAGCACTCTCGCCCTCGTAGGCGGTGAGGGTTTGCTGCGCGAGGTCGACAATGACCCACTTGGCGCCGGTCGGAATCGACGACGGAGGGCTGTGTCGGGTGACGATTCGCACGGCACTCCTCGGCAACGATCCGCTGTCGGTCACGACGCGGCGACCGTCGATCTTCCGGACCGCGATGCGATCATAGCGGTGCAACCCTACGGATTGACGGTCTCCAGACGTGGGGACATCGCGGACGAGGAATGCGAGCGGCAAGTCAGGCCGCACTTGACCCTGGAAGCGACTTGGCGTGAGGGTCTTCACGCGACTCGCGCGCACAAAGCCACCCTCGACCCGTTCGAGCCATCCACCGTTCCTGAGATCGGAGTTGGGCAGGAACGCCATCTCCCGGCTGAGCCGCTCGTGCGTCACAATGGGTCCGTTGAGTCGCGGTTCCCTGAATACCTTGATGCCTGATTTGCCGACACGTCCGTACCACGAAGTCTCGGCAGTCGGGGAGGTGGGCGTTTCAAGGTGAACGGGTTTGGTATTCAGCAGTTCGAGCTTGATGGCGCCCTCCGGGGCGAGCAGTGCCCATGCGTGCGGCGCAGCGCAATCGGGCCGACATGCTGTGACCGTGATCGTGGCGCCCGTGCGCATAAGCCCGACCTCGGGACTATCATTTTCAGGGCGCAAGTGTACCTGCGCGGGCTGAGATTTGACGGCGGCGAAGAATGGCGTGATGGGAGCGGTAGTGCTGACTTCCAGAGAGACGTTTCCTTTCTCGGCCGAGAGAGGCCAGCCCAAGAGCGAACTCAGGAGCAAGCCGCACACTGCTGGATTGCGAATGGATGCGGGGATCATCGAGGGCGCTGCCTGACTTTGGTATTGGAGGCGGCTTCCTTGGACTCTTCCGCCTGGGCGATGGTTGTCTTCGTCGGGAGCATGCACGGTGTGTGCCGACCTCTTGGACGAGCCGCGATGCCGCACAATTTGCGGGCGACAGCTCGGAGTCTGGCGAAGAGCCACTACCCGTGGCTTCCGCGTCCGACGGTGATGAACGCTTCAGGCGCCGTCTCGGAAAAATACTGGCATTGGAAAGGGAGAGATAGGCAACGCCTTTTCGATTGGACGGCACGTCAAGTTGATTGAAGGGGCCAGTCCGGCGCTGGGGCCATCGTGGCAAGAGCCGGAATTTGCTGGCTTGTCATCGGTGGATCGAAAGCTGCAGGTGCTTCGGTCTTGAGGTGCATGGCACCCGAAGGAGAACTGTTATGAGCAATCCGATCATCCGCAGAAATGGTGGAGAGCAGCCGCGCAGCCCAAGTGAGGGTGAGGCGATTCACTGGATGCACTGGGATCCATTTCGCCAGATGGCTCCTTTCCTGAGTGGGGACGAGCACCCAGCGCACTACACACCTGACTTCGAGATCAAGGAGACCAAAGATGGGTTCGTCTTCAAGGCAGATCTTCCCGGAATTCAGGAGAAAGATCTCGAGATCACCATGACTGGCAATCGGCTCACCATCAGTGGCAAGCGCGAGGCAGAGAAAGAGGAGACTTCGGACACCTACTTCGCCCGCGAATGCTCCTACGGCTGCTTCACCCGTGCGTTCACCCTGCCGGAAGGCACCGAAAGCAGCAATGAGATTCGCGCCGAGCTCAATCAGGGGGTGCTGACCCTGTTCCTGCCCAAGCGGCCCGAACTGCAGCCCCGGCGGATCGAGGTGAAGGTAGCCGAAAAGCCGAAGTCGTAGTAGGGAAGTCTGGTGCGGTGGCGCGGGACGGTGCCGTCCCGCCACCGCTCAGTCAATGCATTCCACAGATTCCGCAGACGAAAGGAACCACCCATGAAGCTCCTTGTGCTCTTCTATTCCACCTACGGCCATATCTATCGTCTCGCGCAGGCGATCGCTGACGGTGCTCGCGAAGTCCCTGGCGTAGACGTCGTGCTCAAGCGCGTTCCTGAAACTCTGTCCGCCGAGGAAGTCAAATCCATGGGGGCCACCGAGGCGCAGAAGGCCTTTGCCAGTGTGCCCATCGCCACAGTCGGCGAGCTGGTGGACGCCGGTGCAATCATTTTCGGCACGCCGACGCGGTTCGGGAACATGGCGGGCCAGATGCGGCAGTTCCTGGACGGAACCGGCGGTCTCTGGGCCCAAGGCAAGCTCGTCGGCAAAGTTGGCAGCGTGTTTGTCAGCTCCGCCACGCAACATGGTGGCCAAGAGTCCACCATCCTGAGTTTCCATACGACGCTGCTTCACCACGGGATGGTGATTGTGGGACTGCCGTATGCGTTCCAGGGTCAGATGCGCCTTGATGAGATCACAGGCGGGTCGCCGTATGGGGCGTCCACGATCGC